>JAZSEA010000013.1:0-61392 GCA_045531455.1 Eubacteriales bacterium | reverse complement strand
CGCGCCCTTCGGGCGCGGAATGGATATAGAGTATTTGTGCTTTCTGCGGGCATATACAGGTAATTTCGCGCCGACATATGCCCGAGGACGATGTCCTATAATTTTGCATATTTCAAATAGGGACCCACCCCCTCGCTCCCCCTCACCGTAAACCGGGAGGGGGAAGTCAGAGAGTGCGAACCTTTCGTTCGGCGTTCTGAATATCAATTTTGGACGATATTTCGGCTGCGGCTAAGAAGTGCAGAGTGCAGAATGCAGAGTTATGGAAAATTTCCGCACGGCGGAAATTAACCGATTATATTCACGTTCGCCGTCCGCGAACATATCTCATCGAAGATAGATCGTATTCATATATCACATTCGCGGAGCGAATATATCGTGTTTACTTAATTCGGTGCTTGGAATAGGGTATCTCTCCCTCCACCGCGGTCACGCGGAACCCCAAAAATGCGTGACCGCATTTTCGGGTCAAATCTCTATATGCGTTGTACGCACAAGTTCTCTGCCTCCCTCTGAGGAGGGAGGGGGACCGTCGCTTGACGACGGTGGAGGGAGAGACAGTTTAATCGGAAATTTCCGCACGGCGGAAATTCACCTTAAACCGGCAACTGGTAACTTTCCCCCGCAGTGAGTTTATGCGGAATTATTTCTCTCTTTTTCTTGCGTGCTTACGGAGTCGGGGCGAAACTCGCTCCTCCTCTTCGGGCTCGTACATATAGTCGGCAAAGTCGATGTAGAGATGACCGTCGAGGTGGTCGGTCTCGTGGCAGATCGCACGCGCGAGGAGCTCGGTGCCCTCAAGGACGTATTCCTCACCGTTACGGTTGAGTGCCTTGACTTTGACGTAATTAGGTCTCTTGACGTGACCCGACTGTCCGGGAAGCGAAAGACAACCCTCGCTGCCCTCCTGCTCGCCCGAAGTCTCGATGATCTCGGGGTTGATCAGCTCGTGGACCACGCCCGGCTCGGTCTCGATGACGACGGCACGGAGAAGAACTCCGACCTGCGGAGCCGCGAGTCCTACGCCGTTTGCGTAGCGCATAGTCTCGATCATATCGTCAAGAAGAGTGACGATGCGGGGAGTGATGCGCGGTACGGGACGGCAGACCGTGCGGAGGGTGGGATCGTTGTCTGTAAGTATCTTGCGTTTAGCCATGGTAATTTTTCCTTTTAGAGATTTGTTGGATTGAAGTCTATTGAAAGCGTGGGCGCTTGCGCACCCTCGGCGGGAAATTCGGTAAGTAACTGCGCGAAAAGCCTGCGCGATTTTGCATTCAGCTTGCATTTGACGACCATACGCATACGGTATTTGCCGTCCACGCGGTAGACGGGTGCCTCGAAGGGACCAAACATTATGAAGGGCTGATCGCGGTATTTTTCCGACTGCGTGAGCGCGCGGAGAAGATCGTTCATTGCGTTTGAAGCCTTCAGAACGTCCTGCTCGACCCTGCCCGTAACGGTCAGAAGCGCGATATCGCAGTATGGCGGGAAGGTCAGCGCACGGCGCAAGCGGATTGTGCGGCGGTAGAAGGTCTCGTAATCCTGCATACTCGCAAGCTCGATGACCTCGTGGTCGGGATTGTTCGTCTGGATGATCGCCCGACCCGGCTTGTCACGCCGACCCGCACGTCCGATCACCTGCGTCAAAAGCGCGAAGGTGCGCTCCTCTGCGCGGTAGTCGTCGTAATAGAGCGAGGTGTCGGCAAGAAGGACTCCGACGAGGGTGACGTCGGGGAAGTCGTGCCCCTTCGTGACCATCTGCGTGCCGAGCAGGATATCAGCCTCGTGGCGGCGGAATCTGCCGAGCAGATCGCGGTATGAGTTCTTCGATTGCGTCGTGTCGGTATCCATACGAAGGATCTTTGCGTCGGGAAGGAGGATGGAAAGCTCCTGCTCGACCTTTTGAGTGCCGTAGCCCATACGTATCAGGTGCTCGGATTTACATTCGGGGCACTCGCGCGGGAGGGGCATACGACGTCCGCACCAATGGCATACGAGGTAACCCTCCTCGTAGCTGCGGCGGTTTGTGTGATAGGTCATAGAAACGCTGCAGGACGGGCATTTGATCGCCTCGCCGCAAGCGGCGCAGGAAACGTAATTGTTGTAGCCCCGTCGGTTGAGGAAGAGGATCGATTGCTCGCCTCGCTCATAGGTCTCGAGAAGAGCCGCGGAGAGCTCACGCCCGATCGGGGAGGGATTTCCCGATTTCGCCTCGTCGCGCATATCGGCGACTATGACCTCGGGGAGGATGGCGTTTCCGTAACGCTTCGTTAGTCTGACTAAGGTGTACGCGCCGTCCTCGGCCTTCTTTCTGCTCTCGAGCGACGGTGTTGCCGAGGCAAGAAGCATCAAGGATCTTGAGTAGGCGCAACGCAGACGCGCGATATCCCTTGCGTGGTAGCGAGGGGAGGCGTCTGATTTGTAGGTGTGCTCGTGCTCCTCGTCGATGATGATGAGACCGAGCTTTTTCGTCGGCGCGAAGATGGCGGAGCGCGTTCCGATAACGAGCCTCGCCTCGCCCGATTTGATTCGATTGTAGGAATCCTGCCTCTCGCCCGCCGACATCGCGGAGTGGAGAAGCGCGACGCTTTCACCGTAGCGCGCGCAGAAGATCGAGAGCGTCTGCGGTGTCAGCGCGATCTCGGGAAGTAGGAGGATGACGTCGCGCCCCGATTCAAGAACGCGGTCGATCAGCGCAAGCATAACGCTCGTTTTTCCGCTTCCCGTGACACCCTCAAGCAGAGCGGCGCGCGGCTCGCCCGATGAATAGAGCTCGGAGAGGACGCGGAGTGCTTCGCTTTGCTCGTCGCTCAGCTTCAATTCCTTGCGCTCGGAAGCCTCGGCTTGCGCGCTTATCAGGGTAAGATCGCGGAAGACCGATCTCTTTTCCTCGCTGATGAGTCCCTTTTTTATGAGCGCGGAGATATTCGCCGCGGTTACGGATGTGTTCCCGCGGAGCTCGGCGGAGGTCATCGGCTCGCCCTTTTCGAGAAGCATACGAAGGACGCAGAGCTGACCCTCGGAGCGGAGCTTGGGCACTTTTTTGCCGTCGATGATGCCGCCCTCGGCATAGATCCCGACGGATTCGGCGGTTATTGCAAGCGAATAGAGAGACTCGCTTTTGCCCTCGGAGGGCTCGCGGAGCTCGAGCTCTCGCTTGATACAGCCTGTCTTGAGCAGCTTTTCGACCGATTCGGCGGTTTTTACACCAAAACGGTAACGCAGAGCCTCCTCGCCGACGCGGCCTCGGCTGACGATGAAGTTGTAGATCATCATCGCCTGCGCGTTTTCGGCCACCGATTTTGTCGGTGCCTTTTCGCCGGGTGAATAATATTCCTCGAGCCGCGAAAGTGCGGCGGAGGGGATCATTGCGTGAATGGCGTCGGAGGTCGTGCAGAGAGTGTTTGCGCGAAGGAAACGCCAGATCTCGAGCATTTCTCCGTCAAGTCGGAGTCCGTCCGCGCATCTGGCAAGCAGGGGCTTGACCTTGTCCGCGGGGACGTCTGAATATTCCTTGAGTGAGGTAACGAGCGCGATGCGGCGGCGGTTGCCGTTTCCGAAGGGAATACCGACAAAGTCGCCGGGCTCGATCTCGATCCCCTGCGGGATGAGATAATCGTATTCGCGGTCGAGTGAGAATGGCGCATCCAGGAGATAAACGCCTGCGTATTTGGTTTGCATTTGGCGTACCCCCCGTGTGCTGCGCAAGTGAAAAGTGTAAAGTGGAAAGTGTAAAGTTAAGGTTAATTTTCGCCGAGGCGAAAATTTTCCTTTTGATCATTTTCCGCGCAAGCGGAAATCTTAACTCGGCGAAGCCGACATTAACTTGGCGAAGCCAATATTAACTCACGCGAAGCGTGACATTAACTCGGCAAAGCCGATAATCACGAATTATTCGGGTTACCCTCAAAATTCATTCCGTTTTCTGTCTGCTCACAGATAACGTATTCGCCGTCGTTGAGCTTGTCGATAGCGATCTTGACAGCCTTTCTGTCGCGGTAGTCGGCGTTGACTGCGTGCTCCATCATGGGACGGTCGATGTCCTTGTTGCCTGTCAGCTGCTTTTCCGCGTTCTTGCGCTGTGTGGAATACTCGTCGGTGATGATGCGGGCGCACTTAGCGGTTGCGATTGCGAGCTGATAGCGGTTGTACTTGCCCTGTGTAAGCTTTGCGATGGTGGGATAGATCATGATGTTTCTCCTTTATTTTGTGAAATTAATTTTTGAAATTTATTCTTCATCGTCGTCGGACGATGCAACGCCCTCGAGACGGAGAGCGATCTTTTCTGTTGTAAGTGCCGAGAGGATGACGTGCTCGGAGTCGGTGATCAGGACCGAACGGGTCTTACGTCCGCAGGAAACGTCGATGATGCGTCCCATTTCCTTGGCGTCCTGAATGAGTCTTTTGACGGGTGCGGATTCGGGGCTGACAAGAGCGACGACGCGCTCGACGGCAACCGAATTTCCGTAGCCGATGCTGATGAATTTCATTGATTTTGCCTCTTATTCTATGTTTTGTATCTGCTCGCGGATCTTTTCCGACTCGTTCTTCATCTCGACGACGAGCTTTGCGATCTCGGCGTTCTGACATTTCGAGCCGATCGTGTTGATCTCGCGGCTTGATTCCTGAAGCTGGAAGTCGAATTTGCGTCCAACGGGGATATCGAGCTCTGCCATAGCCTCAAGCGCGGCAAAATGGGAACGCAGACGGACAAGTTCTTCGTCGATTGCGATCTTGTCTGCCCAGATTGCACATTCTGTGAGGATGCGGTTCTCGTCGACGGTTATGCGGTTGTCTGCAAGGACTGTGATGAGCCGCTGCTTGATGCGGTCGCGAGCCGATTCGATCTCGCCCTCCGAGATCTTCTCGATGCGGTCGGCAAGCTCGCGGAGATGTGCGATCTTTCCGAGGATATCGCGGCGGAGATTTTCGCCCTCGCGCTCTCTTTCGGCAACGAATTCGAGGCAAGCGGCGTTGATTACGGGCTCAAGCTCCGACCAGATCTCATCGAGGTCCTCGCCGACCTCGCGGACGGTGAAGATGTCGCGGTTCTGCGCCACGGTCATTACCGAAATATCGTCGGAAAGACCGAATTTGTCGCGCAGCTCGCGCAGAGCGGCAATATATCCTGCGGCATAGCCCTCGTCAAGCGCGAGAGTCGTGCCCGAGGAATCGGAACGGACGTAATTTATGAAAACGTCAAGCCTTCCGCGGCTGATCGGATGCGCTGTGACCGCGCCCTTGATCCTTGCCTCAAGCGGAGAGAGGGTTCGCGGAGCCTTTACCGAGAGGTCGAGAAACTTACTGTTGACCGATTTCAGCTCGACGGTGATCTCGCGGCTCTCGCTCATATAGGCGTGACGGCCGTATGCAGTCATACTTCTGAACATGATTTTTCTCCTTCGGGGGTGATGCAATTATATATTATATAACAAATAGACTTATCCATTATTACATATATACTTAATTATACTATATTTTAAAGCAAAAGTCAAGTTCTTTAAAAAATATCGCACGGCAAGGAGAAAAACGGGTATAAGTTAAGTTGTAAAATTTTTATGAACGGGGCAAAAAACGCGCAAAAATGGGGTGAAGGAGCAAAAACCTCCCGCGAGGGGAGGTTTTACTCCTTCCAAACAGTCACCGAGGGCGGTGCCTGTTTGAAGCGCAGAAAGCATTCCGACCTCTGCGGAGGTCGGCAAGGGCTTTGCCCCTTGACCCCACGAACTTTTGAAAAAGTTCGATCAAAACTTTCGCGTTTTTATCAAAAAAACCTATTCAACTTCGCAGCAGGCGAATCTTAACTCGGCGCAAGCCAATCTTAACTTGCGAAGCAATCTTAACTCCGCCGAAGGCAGATATTAACTTATTCAACAGTTACCGACTTCGCTAAATTTCTCGGCTTATCAATATCGCATCCTCTCGCAAGCGCGGTCTCGAAGGCAAGAAGCTGGCAGGCGGTCATGGCGGAGAAGAATGACGCGAATTCCGATCCGTCCGAGACGCGGATGGAGCCATCCGACTCGTCCGGGGAGATGCGGATGACGTCCGCGCCGCGGCTTGCAACCTCGCGGATATTGCTCTCTGTCTTGGCGGAAAGGGCGGGAATGGTGGTAATGGCGGCAACAGGCGTGCCCTGCTCGATAAGGGAGATCGTGCCGTGCTTGAGCTCGCCCGCAGCGTATGCCTCGGCGTGGATATATGAGATCTCCTTGAGCTTGAGCGCGGCTTCGAGCGCGAGTGAATAGTCGAGACCGCGCCCGATGAAGAAAACGTGCGTGTGAGACTTGAGCCTTTGCGCAAAGGATGCGATCTCGCCGCGTCTCGTGAGCATTTCCGCGATCGCGTCGGGCGCGGAATGAAGCAGGGAATTCGAGAGAGTCTCGCCCTCGGATGCCGTGATCACGCCACGCGCCAGCCCCGCCGCGATGGCGATAAGGGCGAGGATGGCGGCTTGGGTGGCATAGCCCTTAGTTGTTGCGACCGCGATCTCGGGACCCGCGTAGGTGTAGATCCTGCGGTCTGCCTCGCGCGCGATCGAGGTCTCAACGGCGTTGACGATCGCAAGGGTGGGAAGCTCTTGCGACTTTGCGTATCTGAGCGCTGCGAGAGTGTCCGCTGTCTCACCCGACTGCGAGATCAGAAGCACCGCCGTACCTTCCGCCGCGAGGGGCGGTGAATAGCGGTATTCGGAGGCGGTGTGGACGGTCACGGGGATGCGGGCGTAACGCTCGATGAAGTGCGCGCCGACCATCCCCGCGTGGGTCGCTGAGCCACAGGCTACGATCTGAAAAGAGCTGATTCCGCGCCAGAGATCGGGCTCGATCGAGTCGCACGAAAAGTCGGGGAGAGGTGTGCGCAGACGCGGTGAAAGTGCCTTTCGAAGAGCGTCGGGCTGCTCGAAGATCTCCTTGAGCATAAAATGGGAATATCCTCCCTTTTGCGCCGAATCCGCGGTCATTTCGGTGACTTTCCAGGAAGGAGTATGGGATATCTCTCCATCGCAAACCACAACCTCATCGGCGGAAAGGCAGGCGATCTCGCCCTCCGCGAGCGGATAATATTGCCGCGTGAAGGGCAGAAGAGCCGTCATATCCGAGGCGAGAAACGAGCCGTCCGTGCTCCTTCCGATCAGCAGCGGAGAGCCCCTTCTGACGGCGTAGATCACGCCCCTTTCGCCATCGAAAAGTATGGCGAAGGCGTAGGAGCCGACCATCCTCGAGCAGGCGTTTCTGATCGAGATGAGGGGCGAATCCGTCCTCTCATATTCCTCCGCGATGAGTGCCGCGGCGACCTCGGTATCGGTCTCGGAGACGGTTCTCCAACCGCGCCCCGAAAGCTCCTCACGGAGCTCCGAGTAGTTCTCGATTATGCCGTTGTGGACAAGTGTGACGCGCCCTGCGCGGTGAGGGTGGGCGTTGACGTCACTCGGCGCGCCATGGGTCGCCCATCGGGTGTGCCCGATGGCGGTATGCGACGATATCGGAGACTCTGCGAGTCTTTCGCAGAGCACGCCGATGCGTCCTCGCGACTTGATTATTTCGGTTCCCGACTCGCTCTCGGCGGCGATTCCCGCGGAGTCGTAGCCGCGGTATTCAAGGACGGAGAGCCCCCGTACGATCTTCGGGACACCGTTTTCCCGTCCCGTATATCCGATGATTCCGCACATTTTCTGTACCTCGTTTCTTGAAATTTTCACAGTTTAGTATATACAACTCTTCGCGGATCGTTTCATTCGGGGGCGTAAAATGTAAACTTTTTTTAAAAGATGATCAAAAACCGTCATTTTTTCAAACAAAAGAGCGCAAACCACTTGAAAAATCGAAAAAAATATTATATAATAGATTGTAATTTTATAAAAACCAAAAACCACGGAGGTATTTACTATGGTAACAGCCGGCGATTTCAAAAACGGTGTAACATTCGAGATGGAAGGTAACGTATTCCAGGTTATCGAATTCCAGCACGTTAAGCCCGGAAAGGGTGCGGCTTTCGTCCGCACAAAGATGAAGAACGTAATCACAGGTGCTGTGATCGAGCGTTCCTTCTCCCCCACCGACAAGTTTGACAGCGCATATATCGAGAGAAGAGATATGCAGTACTCTTACAATGACGGTGATCTTTACTACTTCATGGATATGGAATCCTTTGATATGGTTCCCCTGAACAAGGAAGTTCTTCCCGACTCCTTCAAGTTTGTTAAGGAAGAGATGATGTGCAAGCTTTGCTCCTTCAAGGGCAAGGTATTCAGCGTTGAGCCCCCCACATTCGTAGAGCTCGAGATCACCGATACCGATCCCGGCTTTGCAGGCAACACCGCTACCAACACTCTCAAGCCCGCTACTCTTGAGACCGGCGCTGAGATCAAGGTTCCGCTCTTCATCGAGGTTGGCGAGATCATCAAGATCGACACCAGAACCGGCGAGTATCTCTCCCGCGCATAATCCCGAGAGGTAACGAAAATGGCACTCAAGGAAAAGGCAGCTTATCTTAAGGGTCTTGCAGACGGTCTTGATTTCGACAAGACCACAGCAGAGGGCAAGCTTATTGCCGCTATGCTTGAGCTTCTTGACGAGATGACCGACACCATCGACGCTATCGGCGAGGATATGGACTATCTCGGCGATTACATCGAGGAAGTTGACAAGGATCTCGGCGAGCTCGAGGAATACTGCTACGAGGATGATTGCGACTGCTGCGACTGCGACGATTGTGATTGCGATTGCGACGACTGCGATTGTCTTGCTTGCATCGACGACGAATTCGAATTCGACGACGAGGACGAAGAGGAAGAAGAGAACGAGTAATCCTCGCAATATAACGGGACTGGCGGATTTTGCGACAGTCCCGTTCTTTGTAGAGTGAAAAGTGTAAAGTGGAAAGTGTAAAGTTAAGGTAACTTTTCTCGCGTTGCTCGAAAAGTATTTTTTAAAATGAAAATTTCCGAGCCTATGGCGAGGAAATTGTCCATAACTTTCCACTTTCAACTTTTCACTTTACACTTACTTTAGTCAAACATCCGAATTCCATTTTTCCATCAAACAAAGGAGAAAGAATATGTCGAAACCCAATATAATCTTAATAATGACCGACCAGCAGAGGTTTGATACCATTGCTGGGCTCGGTGCGGATAAATATATTACCCCGAATCTTGATCGTCTGGCGAAAGAGGGCATGATATTTGATAATTGCTTCTGCGTATCGCCGACCTGTATGCCGTCGCGCGCGGCACTCTTTAACTGCAAATATCCCGGTAGAACGGGGGTCTACAGCAACAGCGACAGCTGGGAGCATTCATGGGTCGAGCAGCTTGCCGAGGCGGGATACCATTGCGTAAACGTCGGAAAGATGCATACTTATCCTTACGACGCGCCCTGCGGATTCCATCAGAGATACGTCGTTGAGAACAAGGACCGCCGTTGTGACAGAATGGGACTTGCCAACAAATGCGGCAGATTTGAGGACGAGCTTGACAAGTACTTTTTCTGGTCGGGTATGAAGAAGCCCGAGAGAAAGTATTTTGCAGAGAATTTCCCCGATTATTATGACGCTGTGGGCTGCTTTACCTGGCCCTTCGAGGAAAAATTCCATCACGACGCCTTTGTCGGAGATATGGCTCTGCGTTTTCTCGAGCACAGAAAGACCGATGAGCCTCTTTTCCTTCAGATAGGATTTCCCGGTCCGCATCCTCCCTTTGATCCGCCGCAGCGTTTTATAGATATGTATGACGGAGTCGAATTTTCGGGCGAGATCATCAGCGCGGAGGAAGCCGAGAGACAGCCGAAGGCACAGCGTATGTTCCGCGAGAGAGGACACACGCGCGGAATGGACGGCGTTATCTGGCCCGTCGATCCCACTCCCGAGCAGATCAAGCGTATGCGTAAGAATTACGCCGCGAACGTGACGATGATCGATGAAAAGATCGGTCAGATCATGGATTCGCTTCGTGAAAAAGGATATCTTGACGATGCGATCGTCGTCTTCACCTCCGACCACGGCGAGTGCCTCGGCGATCACAGGCTCTTTGAAAAGTGGTGTATGTATGATTGCATCACCCGCATTCCCGCGATCGTTTGGGGAAGCGAGAAGTACGTAAAGAGCGGCGCGAGAAGCGCGGAGCTTGTCGAGCAGTTTGACGTTATGCACACCGTCCTCGAAATGGCGGGGATCACTCTTCCCGACGATTGCCAGTCGGTCTCGCTTGGCGCGTTTGACAGCGATATCAAGGGCAGAGATTGCGTTTTCGCTGAGCACGCGGTCGACCACGTTATGCGCGGCTGTGAGTTTATGACGATGGCGAGAACGAAGGAGTGGAAATTCGTTCACTATCAGAACGAGGAGAGCGAGGACGAGCTTTACGACCTCAAAAACGACCCCGAGGAAAGGGTCAATCTTTATCACGATGAGCGTTTCCACGCTGTCCGCGACAAGATGATAATGCGGATGCTCGATTTCAAGTGTATGCACCACTACGGCGTTCCCGAAATTTATAAGGAATGCCTGAAAAACGAGCCGCCGGTGAAATTATAAGTGTAGAGTGTAAAGTGAAAAGTGTAAAGTGGAGGAAACTTTTCGGCAAGCCGAAAAGTATAAATAATAAATGAAAATTTCCGAGCATAGCGAGGAAATTATCCTTAACTTTTCACTTTTCACTGTTCACTTTCCACTTCTCAGACAAATATCTGTTTAAGGAGAAAGTAAATGAACAACAACCCCTTTGACAACTACAAAGGCACGTCGGACTCTGCCGTTCGCGGCGGACTTCGCGAGATGCCGATGCTGTGGTACAAGATGCTGATATATTTTGTGCTGTGGATAAGTGCGGCGGCGAATATTTTGTCTGCGTACTCATACGTCAGCGGAGGCGCGCAGACCGAGGAGGCTCTTGCTATGTTTCCTATCCTCGGGACTCTCGATCTTTTCTACGGCATTCTGACCGCAGGAATGGGCGTTTTTGCGCTGATCACGAGATTTGCGCTGGCAAATTACAAGAAAAACGCGCCGAAGCTGATCGTCGGACTTTACTGCTACGGCTTTGCGATCTCGCTTATCTATAACGTCGCCGTGCTTGCGCTGACCTCGTCGATCTACGAGCCCGTTGATTTTATCATCATGGGCATGTCGGTCGGAACTTCGGTCATTATGAACATCGTAATGATCGCGTGCAATTACGTGTATTTCAAGAAGAGAAGAAGACTTTTTAATAAATAGCGAAAGAATCGCCGAGAGCGACTGTTATGGTTACTCTCGGCGGTTTTTATTATTGATTATTTACCTGTCTTGATATCGGTCCAGGTATCTGCTTCGTATTTGTCACCCATAAAGCGACCTGCTTTCAGGATTTTTCCGTCCTCGGTCAAGCCGATGGTTACGATATTGTCAGACCAGATGGCAACAACATCTTTCCACTCCGAGACGTCGCACTGTCCGTATCCGTTATCACCCGAGGCAACTACGGTTCCGTCCGATTTAAGTCCCACAACATGGTAATCTCCGACTGCAACTGCTACGATATCGTTCCATTCGGATACGTCACAGCGAGCAACGGTTTTGTCAAGTCCGATAAGTTTGACGGTTCCATCCTCCATAAGTCCTGCGGAGAGATTGCAGTGGCTCATTGCAATATCTTTAACGCCGGTCCAGTTTTCTATTCCCGAATAATAATGGCTATATTCAGGATCGTTTCCGACAACGGTGCCGTCATTCTTGATAAAGAGGGCGAAAAACGCGTTGGTATGTATGCTTTTAACGTCTGACATGATAGTTCCGTTCGAATGGCGCGCATAAACTTCACCGTTCTCGGTAAGTCCGTATACACGGTCGCCCAATCCTGTCAAAGATACGACGTCCTTCCAATACTCAAAAGCGGTTGCGCCGCCTGTAGCGATGACGGTACCATCTGATTTCAGTCCTACGGTTACTTCGTTTCCTGCGTGAATATCAATAATATCGGTCCACTCATAAGTCATACATCTGTTATGCCTGTTGTATCCCATTGCATATACAGTACCGATCGATGTGAGTCCTGCAATATGATTGACACCGGCAGATACCTTTACAACGTCTTTCCAATACCCGGTGTCGATGCCGCCGGAAAAGCTTGTTCCTCCTGTGGAGATAACGGTTCCATCATTTTTTACGGCGACGATAAAAGAAGTGCTTACATCCATGGTGTCGATCTTTCCGCGAAAGACGGTAGCTTCGGGCTCGGTTTCTTCTTCGATTTCGGTTGTTTTGCTCGTTTTGTCCTTGCCTTTATCCTTGTCATCCCTGTCCTTTTCGGTATCTTCGTCGCATGAGGCAAAAGAAATAAGCATAAGGAATGCGAGAAGTAAGGAAATAATTTTTTTCATTTATCTACCCTCCGTGTTAGAATAAATTATTATAACATGTAAAAATTAACTTGTCAAGCCTTGAGAAAAACAGTTTCGCAATTCTCGGGCTTTTTGACCGTCTCAAAAAAATCTGCGTCCGAGATGACGTAGTCGACGTCCTCGATGCGGCAGAGCTCGATGAGGTAGGTCTTTCCGATCTTCGAGCTGTCGCAGAGGAAGATCTTTGTGTTCGAGCGCGAAAGTGCCATCGATACGACGGTCTCCTCGGGCTCGATCGCGGCGAGAAGTCTGCCGTCGGTTGAGACTCCCGTGGTCGAGAAGAAGCATTTGTCGATGTGCATTCTCGAGAGATTTTCGAGCGCGAACTGACCCGTCAGAGCCATCGAATTATTCATACGCAGACCGCCGAGCGAGTAGACGGTCAGGTTGCTGAAATGCTCGAGCTGTGCGAGCGCGTGCAGACCGTTCGTGACGACGGTGAGGTGGTTGAAGCGCGAAAGATGCTCGACCATACAGAGAGCGGTCGAGGAGCCGTCTATGAATATGATGTCGCCGTCGCGGATCAGCTCTGCGGCGCGCCTTCCGATATTGAGCTTTGCTTCGGGCATACTCTTGCGGCGCAAAAGGATGGGAAGCCCCGCCTCCTCGCCGTAATTCAGCGTCGCTTTGCCGTACGTGTGGTGCAAAAGTCCGCGCGCCTCGAGCTCCTGATAGTCGCGGCGGATCGTTGATGGGCTGACGAAAAGCTTCTTTGCGAGATAGCCGACGGTAACGTCGCCCCGTGTGCGTAAAATATCGAGTATCTGCGCGTATCTTTCTTCCTTTGACATGGCATCGTCTCCTGCGTTTGATAAATAGATTATAGCACAAATGCGCATTCGAGTCAAGCAGAAGCTCGTCAAATGCGCAAAAAATGAAAAACTTTTGCGCGTTTGGCGGTGAATTTCGGTTTTTTCATAAAACAAAGACCAAACTCTTGAATAATCGGTAATTATATGATATAATTCTGTTATATAAATAATTTAAGGGGAAATCAAGATGAAATTACTCAATATGACCTCGGCTGAAAAGATAGCCTACATAATGACAAGGCTTTACGACAACAAGCTGACCACAACCTCGGGCGGCAACCTCTCGATAATGGACGACGACGGCGTTATGTGGATCTCGCCCTCGGGCGTTGACAAGGCGCATCTGACCGCGGAGGATATAATGTGGGTCACTCCCGACGGAGTTGTCCACGGCAAGCACCGTCCCTCGACCGAATATCCCTTCCACCTTGCAGTCCTGCGCTCGCGTCCCGACCTCAAGGCAGTCTTCCACGCGCATCCCGCCGCTCTCGTTGCATACAGCCTTGAGAGAAAGCTTCCCGATCTCGACATTATGCCCGGCGTATCAAAGCTCTGCGGCAAGATCGCGATCGCAAAGTACGCGCTCCCCGGCTCGAAGAAGCTCGGCGACCTCATCGCGGAGAAGTTTGCGGGCGGCTGCGACACCGTTCTGCTTGAAAACCACGGCGTCGTTCTCGGCGCGGAGAGCCTTGAGAGAGCATTTATGATGTTCGAGGCACTCGATTACGCCGCAAGGACCGGCATCGCGGCATCGATGCTCAAGAAGACCGCACGTACACTCACCGCGGACGAGCTTGCCGTAACGAATGAGACGAAGGTTTACGAGGCAGTTCTCGGCTCGGATAACGAGACCGCTATCCGCGAGGAGATCTCTGCTATGTGTGCAAGATGCTGTAAGAACCGCATCTTCACAATGGGAGTCGGCGCATTTGCAAAGAAGCTTGAGAACGGATTTATCATCACGCCAGACGATGAGGATCTGCTCCGCCTGACACCAGATATGCACGTCCGAGTTGAGGGCGACAAGTGCGAGGCGGGCAAGGTTCCCTCTCGGTTTGCCAAGATCGCCGGTGAGATCTTTGCCGCACGCGACGATATCGACAGCATCGCATTCTCCCGCGCGCCCTATATTATGGCGTTCGCGGCAACCGATGCTGAGTTCAATTCGCATCTCATTCCCGAGGGCTATATCTGCCTGCGCAATACCGTCCGCCATCCCTACGGAACGATCGAGAACGCGCCCGAGAAGATCACGGGCTCGATCAGCATCAAGTCGCCGATCGCGATCGTTGAAAATGACTGCGTGATCGTCGGCGGAACCTCGCTTCTGAACGCATACGACCGCCTCGAGGTACTCGAATTCGGCGCGGAATCTCTCTGCGACATCGCGGCAATGAACGGAACGATCGTTCCGATCAGCGAGGAAGAGATCAGAGAGATCGAGGTGGCGTTTAATCTTTGATTATCTCGCTTCGCGAGAGTTAATGTCGGGCTTACGCCCGAGTTAAGATTGCCTTCGGCAAGTTAATATTTGCCTTCGGCAAAGTTAATGTTCGCCCTTCGGGCGAAGTTGAAGGAGATTTTTCTCGCTCAGCTCGAAAATTTTTGGATTTTAATTAAAATATTCTTCTGTTTATAGTGCAGTGCAGACTTCGTCCTCCTCATCCACCACTTGCGTGGTCCCCCTTCTCCGCTGGAGAAGACTTATCGGGCAACTGCAAACATTGATTATAGAGTTGAGATTTTCATTAAAAATATTGAATCCATAAGCTCTATTTTCATACGTATTTTTTATTCACACCAAACGGTGTTCAGAAAGCGAAACGTGACTTTTAATAAGCCTTCCCCAGCGGGGAAGGGGGACCACGCAAGTGGTGGATGAGGAGAACCTCTCCTGCGCCTCATAAAGAATAGAATCCACAACTAATAAAAAAGAAAATTTCCGCCGAACAACGGTCGGCGGAAATTCTCCTTAACTTTTCACTTTACACTTTTCACTTTACACTTCTTTGACGTACGCCTTCTCAACCTCACAAATATATACCGTGTGGTAGTCCTTCTCGGGGTAGCATTTTGCGTCGACTTCGTGATCGAGGAAGTTTTCTTCCTTGATAATGTCGGTGTACATCTTGCGGCAGACGAGGACTAGGCTTGCCTCCTCGAATGCGGGAACGCCGTCGAGGTAGGTGTAATGAAAGCCCGCTTCTGCGGCTTTGTCGAGGTCTCTGCCGCTCATTCTGCCGAAGATCCTGCCGAGCTCGGGTCGGTATCCGTCGCCGAAGAAGCAAAGGCTGACGCGGTCGGCGTGCTCTGTCAGAGTGTGGGTGAATCTCTGCGGACGGACGAAGCAGACAGCCGCGTTCTTGTTCCAGAGATTGCCGAGGAAGCCCCAGGACGCCGTCATCGCGTTGCGGACGCCGCAGTGCTCTGCCGTGATGAGGAACCATTCCTTGCCAACGGCGCGGAAGGCATTCATATTTTCGAGCTCACAGGGATCGATTTCTTTGAATAACATATTCATTCTCCTTCAAAGGGTGTGATTTTTTCGCCGTCGAAGGCGAGAGAGGCATCGGTCAGGACGACGGATGTGACGCCGAAACGCTTATGTATCGCGCGGAGTATCGCTTCGTCCTCGAATACGTCCTCCTTGACGAAAAGCTCCGCCGAGGGCGAGTCGATGAAGATGAAGCTGACGTAGGAGAGCATCTCGCAGATCGAGTCGTATTCCGCGGGCTCAAGCGGGCGGACGAAGCCCTCGATGACTGCCGTTATCGGAATATCGCGGCGCAGAGCGTCGATCAGTACCTTTCGCCACGTGCTACGGCATCCGATGAGCGATCCCACGGTCGGGACGAAGCAGATCATATCCGCTCCCCGCGCATCCTCAAGATTTATTATATTCGAGTCAAGGGTGAAAGTTTTCATTTTTGCCTCCGAAACTTATTAGCTATATTTTATCACAAAAACAGACAAATTACAAGTGGAAAGGAAAAATAACATGGCTATCAGATGGGAAGACGCAACAAGACAGAATATCCAGATCACGGCGCACAGAGGAATCAAGGATCGCTATCCCGAGAACACGCTTGAATCCTTCCGCGCGGCTCTCGACGGACGGTGCGACGTCCTCGAATACGACGTTCACCTCAGCCGCGACAACGTCCCCGTCATCATGCACGACCAGACCGTTGAGCGCACGACCGACGGCTTCGGCGCGATCAGCTTTATGACTCTCGAGGAGATCAAGAAGCTCGACGCAGGCATCAAATTCGGCGAGGAATTCCGCGGTTGCCGCGTTCCGACCTTCAAGGAGACGCTCGATCTCTTCGTCAGCTACGACTACAAGCCGCTCCATATCGTTGAGATCAAGGATTTCCGCCCGCAGTGCGTCGATATCGTGGTTGAAATGCTCCGCGAGTACGATCTCGTCGAGCGCACCGTCATCGAGGCGGGAGACTGCCCGACGCTCAAATATCTCCAGGATTACTATCCCGAGTTCAAGACCCTCTCCTTTATGCCCTATTCGATGAAGAGACTCGACGAGTCGATCTACGACAGGCTCTACGGCGTCTCTCTCCCCGGCTCGAAGACCGACCCCGAGAGCGTAAAGAAGACGCTCGACGGCGCCGATTTCGTTGAGGGCAAAGGACTCGTCCTCTTCCTCTCGGGCACGACCGAGGAGCAGATGGACAACGCGATCAACGCGCGTTGCGTCAATCTGACGACAAATAATCTGCCGAAGGCGCAGGAATATCTCGCAAAGAGGGGGCTCAGAAAATGAGTGAAGATACGAAATACGTCGAGGAAGGCGCGGCAAGCGCAGAGTTTATCTGCAGCGACACGCTCCCGAATATTTTTCTGATCGGCGACTCGATCAGAAAGGGCTACTGCAAGACCGTAAAGGACGAGCTCGCGGGCAAGGCGGAGGTCTTTTACTTTGACGATAACTGCCGCAGCACGCAGTACGTCATCTTTATGATCCGCAAATGGGCGAATATGTTCAGCGACAGAAGGAAGGTCAACCTCGTTCATTTCAACTGCGGACATTGGGACACCGCGCATTTCAGCGGCACGCCCGAATCGCTGACGAGCGAGGAGGAGTACGCGAGAAATATCGGCAAGATCATCTTCCTCATCCGCAAACTTTTCCCGAACGCCAAGCTCATTTTTGCCACAACGACACCTATGAATCCGAACGGCAAGGTCGGTACGAATCCGAGATACAACAGCGAGATCATACGCTATAACGAGCTTGCTTGCGACGTCTGCCGCCGCGAGGGTGTCGAGATCAATGACCTCTTTGCCGCAACCCGCGACTGGGGCGAGGAGTGCTTCAAGGATTATTGCCACCTGACGAAGGAAGCGTTTGAGACGGTCGGCAAGATGGTGGCAGAGAAGCTTGCAAAATCAATATGATTATTAAAAGGGGTTGACTCATTTAGTCAATTTATTAGTGATATTTTTTGCGGAAAACGTACACCATCACCTTCCGCCAAAAGTTTTACTTCAAGTTCTGAAAAGACGCAATCGCGGTCTCCTTCCACCGTCGTTAAGCGACGGTCCCCCTCCCTCCCGGAGGGAGGCTAAAAAGTTCGTGCTCGCATATAATTTGCACAGCGAATTACACTTAACTCGATAATTTTGAAAAAGAAAATAGGAATATTTTATTGAAAAGGTTTGCAAAAACTCCATTGTGAGTGCAAACTAATTTAAATAAAATATTCCTTTTTGATATTCAAAAATATAGATATAAACGATATTCGCTGTACTTATAAGCGAGCTTATGCTAACTCCTTTGCCTCCCTCCGGTGAGGGACTATCTGCGTACCGCAGCTTGGGACCGCGGAAGCGGTGGAAGGAGAATGCGATTGAACTTCTATGTGCTTTTTCGTACAAGCTTCGGGCGGATAGTGATAGTGTGCGGTTTTTTGCAAACAATTTCGAAAACATTCTTCATAGAAAATCTAAATGAGCCAACCGCTTTTTATAATATTTTATTGTGGGACGATTGCATTTTCTTCTGCAACCAGTAGGCAAACGGGGCTTGTGCTTTCCGTATTTCCGTCGAAAAACCTATTCGTGATTTCGAAGAGGAAAGCGATACTTCCGTCATCCAATCTTATCAAAACAACGGAGTTGATATTGTAGCCGATGTGTTTGTTTTCGTCGCGGTATATATTGAGTATCTTGGTATTGAGGGCGGTGTCGATTTTTTCGTGGTCATAATCTATTTTGCTGACATCGGCAAATGAACCGAGATTGGTGCACGAAAAGGAGAATATTTCACCGTTATAGTTTAGTGCTATGGCGAGTTGATCGGATGTTTTGTAACCGTCTATTTCTCTGAAATAGGTGATTGAGTAAAGAGAATCGCCTATGTTTTCTTCTGTGCTGTATTCGGAGATATCAATGTAGCTTTTGGCAAGCGTTTCGGCAATTTGTTTGCATTCAGTCGCAGGGACCGAAGAATCATACGAAAAATTACCGAAAAACATTATTTCCGTCAATTCGTTTGTCTCGGCATTGATAGCGAAGATTGCCTCGTCCGATCTGTATTCGTGTCTTACGTAAGTGTAAGGAGCGTGTGATATTGATTGAGTATAATTTCCTATGTAGGTCTTTCCGTTGAATTTGATTTCGGCTGTTTCGGGTGCGGGATCGTTTTCGGAGTTTGCCATCCACAAAGGGACATCAACCGCGTGGTGTCCTCCGTCCAAGCCGTCATAAAGAGTGGCTTCGTAAGCGAAATAATCCGGCGTTGCTTCTTTCCGGCATGAACAGACCGAGAGCAAAAGGATCGACAGGATCAAGGTAACAGCTTTTTTCATGGTATTTCCCTCCTTAAAACAATAACAAAGCGCACAGGGAACGCACAGGCGTCCTTGTGCGCTTTGCAAAAAGACAAAATATAATTATCAATTAAAGTATATCATAAAACTATAGGTATGTCAATGTCTTGGCGTGAAAATTACGCTTTCTCATACAGATCCATAAGATACATTCCAACCTTAAATCCGAGCTTTCCCGCTTCGATACGGAGGTCATCGGGGATCTTGGAGTAGAAGCCGTGGACCTCGTAGGTGAAGTCGCCGTCGTAGCCGATCTCCTTTAAGAGGGGCATGATCTCCTCCCAATTCGTGTTTCCGCGGACAAAGGGGAGGTAATGGTCGTCCTCGCGGCCGTCACATTCCTGAACGTGGGTCGCGGCAAGGCGGTGTCCGAGGCGGCGCAGAGGCTTGACCTGATCGCGGTAGACGAGCTCGGCGTGGCCAAAATCCCAGCAAGCGCGGCAGGATACGGGATCGCCCATCGCGTCGATGATTGCGATCTGCTCCTCTAGCGCGGCTGTGAAGCGGTGCTTGGTCTTTCCGGGGTTGAATTCAGCCATATTCTCGATGGCGATGCCGGTTCCCGACTTTTTTGCAAGCTCGAGAAGGGGAGTATAGTAGTGGATGTTGGCGCGCATATTCTCCTCGAAGCACATCTCGTCCTCTTCGGTCGCGGTCTGCGCGTGGGTGACCACCCATCTGACGCCGAGTCTGCCCGAGGCGATGATACAGCGGCGGCTTGCCTCGGCAAACCATACTCGGTATTCGTCCGAGAGCTTCTGCTCGGGGCGGTAGAGATTCGAGTCAAAGGGCATATGCGACTGCGAGAATTCGACGCCGAGCTTTGCCGCAAGATTGCCGATCGAGTCGATATTGCGCTCCCAATCGTCGCCCGCAAGTTCACTCTTTGCGCCGAGTCCGCCCGCACCGCCCCAGTTGAGGTCGATGACGCGGAAGCCGCATTCATAGCACATCTTTATCGACTCCTCGAGGGGAGTTCTGCCGCCCTGACGGTGAGCTGGGAAAATACAGGTCGACGTTGCGAGTCTCATAATAACTGTCTCCTTGAATAATTGATTCAACTAATTTTACCACATTTCAGAAGACCTGTCAAGTGGGATTCGATATTAATGAGGAAAAGAAAAAGCTGCTGAGTCAGATGACTAAGCAGCTTTTATTGAAATTATCAGCCGATAACCTTATCGAGAGCCTTGTTAAGCTCGACGAGGCTCTTGCCCAGGGTCTTCTTGTACTTAGCCTGAACACTTGCCCAGCTGCCGGAAGTTGCGGCGGTGTTGGAGGGCATCTCGCTCATAAAGCCGAGAATGTCGGAGAAGATTCTGCCAAGGTCGAAGGAGATGGAGCTGCGGACGATATCGAACATACGCGCGCCGTCACCCTTACCTGCATTATCGGGGGTGTATCTGTACTTCATATTGTTCTCAAAGAGAGCGGGAGAGGTCTTGCGGAAGCCCTCGGAAGCGAGACACTCGATTACTGCGGTGCTCATAGAGGGATCCTTTGCGTTCTGCATTACGCACCAGAGGGTGAAGGGATTACCTACAACGGTAACATAGTCCTCCTGGTTCTCGTCGTAAAGCGGAACGGGGAGAATGCCGTACTCGAAGTCAGCGTTGCGGAGCGCGCCGTCGTGGTACTCGTTGTCTGCGACGTAAACACGGTCAAGGCGGAATGCGCAGTTACCTTCTTCGAAGGTGATGGAATAGTTCTTACCTCCTCCGTTGGGGTTAACGTAGGTGTCGCCGTTGGTGAACCAGGAACCGAGCTTATCAACGAGGTTGATGGTCTTTTCACCGAAGAAATCCTCGGTGATAGCAAGGTAATCGTCCTTGCCTGCTTCGATGAGCTTCATATTGGAGCCGGTGTAGAAGGCGTCGAGGTGGAAGTAGGTGGAGCAGAAGCCATACTGGTCGTTGTCGGACTGAGCTCCGTCCTGATCGAGGTCGGAGTAGAGGCTTGCGGACAGCTCGATGAGCTTATCGATGGTCCAGGTCATATTGTCGACGTAGGGGATGGGATCTTCGATCTGGAATTCCTTGAGCATATCCATGTTGTAGTAAACTGCATACATGAAGTGGAGAACGTTTGTGGAAATGTCTCCCGAAACGAAGAAGAGAGAATCTGCGATCGAGCAGGTATCAAGCATCGTCTTCGGCCACCAGGGCTGAGCGGTGTTGATGTGGTTGTTCTCGATAGCGTTGAGGTCCTGAATGAAGCCGTTGGTAAGAAGCATACCCGCGGTTCTGGAGTAGGTTGCGATGATGTCGTAGTACGTACCGCCGCTGTAGCAGTTACGTACGTATTCGGTGAATGCGGCGCGGTCGCCTGCGTCACCGTCTACTGCGGTCCACTCAAAGGTAACGCCAAGACGCTCCTGAACTGTGAGGTTACGGCTGTAGATAGCGTCCTTGACCATATCTGTGCCGGTCTCCTCCTCAGTGATATCGAATTCGGCTCTCTCCGCGTCCTGCCAGCAGAGGATGGAAACGATCTCGTTCTTATAATCGATCTCGTCGGAAAGATCATCCTTCCAGAAGCCGTCCTTGTCAAGGTTGTCGTCAACGGTTTCTTCGGGACCGGCAACGTCGGGAGCCGTAGTCTGAGCGTTTTCTGTTGTGATCTCGGGATCGGTGGTGTTTGCACAGCCAACGAAGCAGCCACAGAGCATCAGAAGCGCACAGATCATAGAGATGATTCTTGCGTAAAGTTTCATAGTTATCTCCTTATAACAACATTAGTTCCCATATTTTATCAAATATATTGTGTCGTGACAAGAATAATTTGTTAACTTACTGTAAAAGAAATGGCTGATCCGCGTGAGCGGATCAGCCGTAAACTATAAATTAATCAAGAGCCGAGTCGAGACCCTTATTGAGGGTTCCGAGGAGCTTGTTGAGCGCAACCATCGTCTGCTTGCTTACGGTTGCCCAGGACTGATTGTCGAGAGCGGCGCGGAGAGGCTTTTCGCTGATGTAGTTGAGCTCAGCCGCGAACATTCTGCCGAGGTCGAAGGAGATGTTCTCGCGGATGATGTCGAACATACGCGCGCCGTCACCCTTATCCGAGGAGTCGGGGGTGTAGCGGTACTTCATATTGTTCTCAAAGAGAGCGGGAGAGGTCTTGCGGTAGCCCTCGGAGCAGAGGCACTCGATAACGGCAGTGCTCATAGAGGGGTTGCGCGCTTCCTTCATAATGCACCAATGAGTGAAGGGGTTGCCGAGGAGGGTGATGTAGTCCTCCTGATCCTTATCGTAAAGGGGATTGGGAAGGATACCGTATTCCCAGTCAGCGTTTCTGAGCGTGCCCTTGTTGTACTTGGCGTCAGCGATGTAAACGCGGTTCTGGGTGAAGAGAGCTCTGCCCTCTGCGAACACGCCGTCATTGCTGAGCTTACCTCCGGGAGGATTGATGTAGGTGTCGCCCTGCTCGAACCAGCCGCGAAGCTTGTCAACGAGGTCGATGGTCTTCTGGCTTGTGTAGTCGTCCGAGATCTTGAGGACCTTGTCGCCGCTTCCGGGCTCGATGAGCATCATTCCGGAGCCCGAGTAGAACGCCTCAAGGTGGAAGTAGTTGGAGGTGAATCCGAAGGTATCGCCGTCGCTTGCGTGACCCGAGCTGTCGGAGTCTTCGTAGAGATCGGCTGTCAGCTCGATGAGAGCATCGATGGTCCAGGTCTTTTCGTCAACCATCTTTACGGGGTCGGGAAGATTGAGATCCTCGAGCATATCCATATTGTAGTAGAGAGCATACATCATATGGAGGAGGTTGGTCGAGATATCGCCCGAAACGAAGAAGAGAGAATCCTTCATCGAGCAGGTGGAGAGCATTGCCTCGGGCCACCAGGGCATATCGAAGTCGAGGTAGCTGTCCTCGACCTTATTGAGGTCCTCGAGAAGACCGTTCGAGGAGAGGGAAGCCGCTGTTCTCGAGTAGGTTGCGATGATGTCGTAGTAATCGCCCGAATTGTAGCAGTTCTGAACGTAGTTTACGAAATCCTTGAGAGTGCCGGAGTCGCCCTTCTGCTCGGTCCACTCGAAGGTGATGCCGAGGCGAGCTTCTGTTGCGACGTTGCGCTCGTAGATCGCGTCGTTGACCATATCAAGGCCCGTGTCAGCCTCAAGGATCTCGAACTCGGGACGCTCGGAATTCCAGTTGAGGATCTGGATGGTCTCGCCCGTGTACTTGAGGTCCTCGGGGAGCTTGGACTTGAGGTAGCCTTCCTCGTCATAGTTGGGGTCGGTGGTGGTTTCGGCTTCAACTATGGGAGCCTCTGTGGTGGCTGCTCCTTCGTTCTCTGTGGTGACCTCGGGATCCTTCGTCTCGGCGCAAGCGACGAGAGAGGGGAGGATCATCAGAAGCGCACAGAGCAATGCGGTGAGCTTTACTGAAAATTTCATAATTTAATCTCCTTAAGAAATATTTTCAGATAAATTGTACCACATTTATCTTCTTATGTCAAGAATTATTTTATAAACAAGAAACAAAACTGCTGAGTCAAATAAATGACTCAGCAGTTGAATTATGTATGAGATCAGCCGATGATGGCCTCGAGAGCCTTGTTAAGGTTGACCATAGCCTTACCGAGAACCTTCTTCTGCTGCTTGGAGATGGTTGCCCAGCTGGTGCGGTTAGCAGCAGCGTCGGAGGGCATCTCACTCATATAGGAGAGGCTTTCGGAGAAGATTCTGCCAAGGTCGAAGGAGATGTTCTTGCGGATGATATCGAACATACGCGCGCCGTCGCCCTTACCCTCGACGTCGGGAGTATAACGGTACTTCATATTGTTCTCAAAGAGTGCGGGAGAGGTCTTGCGGTAGCCCTCGGAAGCGAGGCACTCGATAACTGCGGTGCTCATAGAGGGATCCTTTGCGTTCTGCATTACAGACCAGAGGGTGATGGGGTTGCCGAGAAGGGTGATGTAGTCTTCCTGGTTCTCGTCATAAAGAGGAGTGGGAAGGATTCCGAATTCCCAGTCTACGTTACGGAGAGGACCTGTGCCTCCCTGATACTGAGAGTCTGCCATGTAAACACGGTTCTGGATGAATACGGCCTTACCCTCGATGAAGGGCTCGTCCTCGTCGAACTTATCTGCTCTTGCGCTTACGTAGCAGTCGCCCTGGTTGAACCATGCGCCGAGCTTGTCAGCGAGGTCGATAGCCTTCTGGCTGTAGAAGTCCTCGGAGATAGCGAGTACTTCGTCCTTGGAGTCCTCAACAAGGCGGAGACCTGAGCCGGTGTAGAATGCGTCGAGGTGGAAGTAAGAGGAGCAGAAGCCGTAGGAGTCGGTGCCTGTGGGGCTGCCCGACTGGTCGTCGTCGCTGTAGAGACCGGAGGACATTTCGATGAGCTTGTCGAGAGTCCAGGTCTTGTTATCTACGAGAGCGATCGGATCCTCGAGCTGAAGCTTCTGGAGGAGGTCCATATTGTAGTAGATAGCGTACATAAAATGAAGGATGTTGGTCGAGATGTCGCCCGATACGAAGAAGAGGGCATCGTCGATCGAACAGGTCTCAAGCATCGATGCGGGCCACCAGGGCTTATCGGTGTTGATGTAGTTGTTATCGATCTCGTTGAGATTCTGGAGAAGACCCGCGGTGCAGAGCATAGCGGAGGTTCTGGAGTATGTAGCAATGATGTCATAGTAGGTTCCGCCGGAATAGCAGTTCTGAACGTAAGCTGTGAACTGCTTACGGTTACCGTTGTTGCCTTCCTGCTCGGTCCACTCGAAGGTAACGCCGAGGCGCTCCTGAGCGGTTACGTTACGGCTGTAGACAGCGTCCTTGACCATATCGACGCCGGTCTCTTCCTCGAGAACGTCGAACTCGACACGTTCAGCCTTCCAGTTAAGGATGGTAACGATTTCGTTCTTGTAGTTAAGCTCCGCGGGGAGATCGTCAAGCAGATAGCCGTCCTTATCTACGTTAGAGGGCTCGGTAACTTCGGGACCCGCTACGTCGGGAGTAGTGGTCTGAGCGTTTTCGGTTGTAACTTCGGGATCGGTGGTGTTAGCACAGCCAACGAAGCAGCCGGAGAGCATAAGAAGCGCACAGACAAGAGCAATGATTCTTGCGTAAAGTTTCATAATATCCTCCTTGGATTTTTATTCATCATATATTGTAACATATTCAGCGGGAGAAAGTCAACGACTTTTTGCACAAACTTTTCACGGGGAATATGGGCAATATGCTCAAAATGGAGGAGGGATCAGTGGCTAGTCACTAGCCGCTATTTATTGAAAGGGCTCCTCGAAAACGTAGACTTGTTCAAGCTTATTATTGAAGGCCTTTGCGATCCTTTCAAACTGTGCACGGGAGTTGGCGGTCATTACGGTGAGCTTCCATTCGGTCGGACTGCTCGTGACGCTGCTCGCAAAGCCCGTGGGGCAGTGGCCCAGCTCCTCGGCGAAGAGCTTGCCGATATCGACTCTGACCGATGCGCGGATCAGATCGTACATCTCGCCCGAATCGCTGATCGGCGCATATCTCTGCTTCATAACGCTTTCGAATACCGCCTCGGCGACTCGGGTGTAGCCCTCGTAAGCCATAACCTCGGTGACGGCGGTGATCATAGACTCGGTTTCGGGATTCAAAAGGCGGTTAAAGCCCCAGAAGATCGCTTTGTTCGAGAGGGTCGTGAAATACGTCTCCTGCTCGGTGTCGAATTTCGGGATCGGAAGGATGCCGTAAGCGTCCTCGACGTTTGATAAAGCCCCGTTTCTGTCGGTAAGCGAGAGAGTGCCGTGGCAGAATAGGGCAAGACCCGAGGAAAAGGGAAGAGTGTAATCATATGAGGAGGCGGCGGAAGATCCGACGTAGCTGCTCGGGGAATTGAAGAAATCGTAGAGTTTTTGCGCGAGAGTGTCTGACTTTGCGGACGCGATGTCTTCGTAGGATGCGATGACGTAGTATTCATTCGTGGGATCGGCTTTGAAGAAGGAGAGACCCGAGCCGAAGTAAAAGGCGTCGGTGTCAAAATAGGTGGCTTGAGTGAAGCCGTACATATCGCCGCCCGTTTTTGTGCCCGAGGCGTCCTCGTCGATGTAAACGCCCTTTGAATTCTCGATGAGGGCGTCGAGGGTCCATCTGCCTTCGCGGACAAGATCCTCGAAGCTCGGACGCTCGAATCTTTCTGCGACCGACTTGTTATAGAAGATGGCGTTCATCTGCAGAAGGGTGTTCGCGGAAATGTCGCCCGTGATATAGAAGCAGGTGCCCTCGATCGATAGATCTTTGTTCAGCGTTTCGGGATACCAGGGCTTCGACAGGTCAATGAAGAGGTTTTCGACCGAGGTGATGTTGAGCAGCAGGTCGTTCATAAGCATCTGACTCATCGCGCGGCGTGTTGCGGCGTAGATATAGCAGGGCTCACCCGCGGCGTGCATATTCTCCGCGTAGCGAACGTACTCGTTTGCGTGGGAGGCGTTCGATGCGACGCCCTGCCACTCAAGCTTTACGTCGAGAAGCTCTTCAACAGTCATATTTCTGGCGAAGACGGCGTCGTCAATGATCTCTCCGCTGATATCGGCGTCGAATTCATTTCTCTCGGCGTCGCTGCCGTAGAGGATGCGGACGGGCTCACCGTCATAATCGAGATTCGGAAGGTCGAGCGCGTGGGTCGTCTCGGGCAGATCGGGGGTTGTTTCGGGTACGGGCTCGGTGAAGGGACCGAGATACTCGGTCTCGGTCTCATAGGGGATGCCCTCGACGGACGTGGTGTCTTCGACTGCAATATCCTCGGGCGGGAGAGTGGTCGTTGCCCTCTCGCTCGTAGCCTCGCCGCTCTCGTCTCCGATGCCGGGGAGAGAACAGCCACATAGCGAGGCAAGCATAAGAAGGACGAGGATCAGCGACGTGATTCTGGATCTGATTTTCATGTTTACCTCCTAATTAGTGTTGGTTTTGAATATGCTGTTGAGGCTTGCCGCATTGTTTTCGAGAGTCTTCAGATACCTGTTGACTGTTTGGCTGCCGATAAAATCCTGCCAATCTGCGTTGTTACCCGCGGCGTTGCGGAAAACGCTCTGACCGATCAGCTCGTCCGCGAAAAGTCTTCCGTGGTCGTAGACGAGCGTTTCGCGCAAAAGATCATAGATCGTGAGTGAGTCCGCATCGTCGGCGAGATTGCCAAGCTTCATCGTTCTCAGATATACCGCAGGGATGACGCTTCTGTAGCTGTTGGAAGCTAAAGATTCGAGAATTGCGGATGCTCTTGCCGGGCTTTCTGCATTGGCGGTTATAGCGTAGAGAGTGTAAGAATTATCGGGAATTGTGTAGTACCGCTCTTGCTCTTCATTGTATTTCGGGATGGGAAGGATCGAAAAATCCACGCCCGACTCCGAAAAGCTTGTGTGCGATTCGGCATAATCATCAAAGACAAAGAGGGAGTGACCCGATGCAAAGGTCTCGGTTATCTCGGATGATGATTTGGCGGGGAACCTGACGTCGGAATTATTGAAGAAATCGGTGAGAAGTCTTACGGTCTCGGTCACCTTGTCGCCCGAGAAGGAAGGGGATGCCGTGATGTTTCCGTCTCCGTCGAGCTCGCAATAGCGCGCGCCCGAGGCGTAGAACCAAGGATCTGCGGTTTTTCCGCGCGTGGCAAAGCCGTAGATCTTTTCGGATTCGGTATAGATGCCCGTACTCATAGTAATGAGCTGCTCGAAGGTCCATTTACCGTCAAGCGCGAGCTTTGCGGGATCGGGCAGTCCGTAGCCCTTTATGAGAGCGTCGTTAGCATAGCAGACGAACATCGATTCAATAAGGTTGAGTGAAATATCACCGGTTGCGAAGTAAAGTTTGTTGCCTATGCGGGCATCCGTGACAAAGCTTTCGTACCAATAAGGCTTTTTAAAATCCAAGTAATCGCAGGAGGAGTCAAGCATATTGAAAAGCAGACCCTGAAGGGCGCATTTGCCGACAGCGTAAGAAACGCCCGCGATAATGTCAATATCGTCGGTATTCGCTTTGACACAATTTGTTACGTAGGATATCCACTCAGCTTCGCTCGTGCCCGTGCCGTTCTTCTCCACAAGGGCAAGATCGACTCCGAGACGTTCTTCGGTTCTGATCCTTCTGTTATAGATCTCTTGCTCGACGATATCTTTTTCGCCTTCGGATTCAAAAGAGAAAAATTCAGCGTAAGGCGCATCCGCCCAGGTGATCACGCCGACCTCTTCGCCGTTGTAGTTTGGGTCATCGGGCATGGGGCAGACGACGTAGTAGATATCTTCCGTTGTGTCCTCGATCACCGTAATTGCGGGAGACGTGCTTCCTTTTTCTGTTTTCGCGGAGGTTCCGTCTCCGATGCCGGGGAGAGAACAGCCCCATAGCGAGGAAAGCATAAGAAGGACGAGGATCAGCGACGTGATTCTGAATATGATTTTCATGTTTACCTCCTTGGTTTGGGGTTCGGATTTAGTATATCATACGTGTGCGCGGTTGTCAATAGCTTTTTGGTTCAGTACCTCTCATAAATATAAGACAGAAAAAATCGAAAAAGGTTTCGGGTTTTCTTCAAAATTTACAAATTATTTTGTGTTTTGTTCTCTCCCTCCACCGCTTGGCGATGGAGGGAGAGAAGTAAAATGTTATAATATAATAACAAAAGATAAAAAATTGTGAACGGATTCTAAAAGTTGCGAAAAAGCTCTTTACTTTTTTATCCGAATATGGTATAATCTCATACGAATGACGCCGGCTAGGTTTTCGGACAAAGGCACCAAGTGCATTTCACCCGCCGAGGGCTTGGTCAGCGCATAAAATATTTTTCATGAGGTGAAAAGACATGACAAAAGCAGAAAAGCAGGCAATTATCGCTGAATACGCAACTTGCGAAGGCGATACCGGTTCCCCTGAGGTACAAATCGCGATTCTTACCCACAGAATCAACTCGCTCAACGAGCACCTTAAGGTTAACACCCACGACAACCACAGCCGTCGCGGACTCCTTAAGATGGTTGGACGCAGAAGAAATCTCCTCAAGTATCTGATGAACGTTGATATCGAGCGCTACCGTTCGATCATCGCAAGACTCGACATCAGAAAGTAATACGGATGGGGCAAGGAGGACGGTCGCGCTTGACGTGCCGCCCCTTGCCCCAAATGTATTCTTAAATGCAAAATGCTAAATGCAAAATGCAAAATGAGGTATGAGAATGGAATTTGGCAAAGAACCCGGTGAAAGAGCTGTTCAGGAAAAAAGTTTTCTTTTTGCAATAAGAATTGTCAGACTGTATCAGTATCTTTGCAATGATAAAAAAGAATACGTGATGTCGAAGCAATTACTGCGCTCGGGCACAAGTATCGGCGCTAACGTATGCGAAGCCGAAAGGGCTCAATCTCCTGCCGATTTCTATTCAAAAATGTCGATCTCTCTCAAAGAAGCGAGCGAAACTTATTATTGGTTACGTTTGCTTCATGCCACCGATTATTTGGCAAACAATGAGTTTTACAGTATGGAAGCGGATGTAAAAGAGCTTCTCGCGCTACTCACCACAATCTGTAAAACCGCTCAACAAAATTCAGAAAAATAATTTTGCATTTTGCATTTTGCATTTTGCATTTATTTACTAACGTCCGCGAAGGATTAGCAGTTAACATCGCGCACAAGTGGTGATTGCGCGTAATGTTAAGTGCTAAACCGTGAGCGGATGAATATAAAATTTTTTGGAGGTACAAAATTATGTACGAGATCAAAAGTTCCGCTAAGGTATTTGACCAGCACAGAGTGTTCCACTACACACTCGCAGGCCGTCCCCTTGTCGTTGAGACCGGCAAGCTTGCAGGCCTTGCAAACGGCGCGTGCCTTGTAAGATACGGTGAGACATCCGTTCTCTGCACCGCGACCGCATCCGAGAAGCCCCGCGAGGGCATCGACTTCCTTCCCCTCTCCGTCGACCTTGAGGAGAGAATGTATTCCGCAGGTAAGATCCCCGGCGGTTACCTCAAGAGAGAAGGCAAGCCCAGCGAAAAGGCAGTTCTTACTTCCCGTGTTATCGACCGTCCCGTTCGTCCTCTCTTCCCGAAGGACCTCCGCAACGACGTTGCCCTGACTCTCACCGTTATGTCGGTTGACTACGACTGCGAGCCCGAGGTTGTTGCAATGATCGGCGCATCGATCGCACTTTCCATCTCCGATATCCCGTGGAACGGCCCGCTCGGCGGTCTCCACATCGGTCTTTGCGACGGCAAGCTCGTCATCAACCCCACCGAGGCTGAGAGAAAGGTCTCCGACCTTGAGCTCACCGTTGCCGCTTCCCGCGAGAAGGTCGTTATGATCGAGGCGGGCGCAAACGAGGTTCCCGATGACGTTATGTACGACGCTATCATGCTTGCTCATGAGGAGATCAAGCGCTTCCTCGACTTCGTTGACGCTATCGTTGACGAGATCGGTAAGCCCAAGTTCGAGTATCCCTCCGGCGAGCTCGATCACGATATGTTCGACAAGATCTTCGCTTTCTGCGAGAAGGATCTTATGAACGCTCTCGACACCGACGACAAGAACGTACGCGACGCAAGAATGGTTCCGATCACCGATGCTATCCTTGAGAAGTTCTCCGAGGAGTATCCCGATCTTCCCGTTCAGATGCCCGAGCTCGTATACAAGATGCAGAAGAAGGTTGTCCGCCGCTGGCTCCTTGAGGACGGCAAGCGTGTTGACGGCCGTGCAATGAACGAGATCAGACCTCTCGCAGCAGAGGTTGGACTCTTCCCCAGAGTTCACGGTTCGGGTATGTTCACCAGAGGTCAGACTCAGGTTATCACCTTTGCAACTCTCGGCACTCTCGCTGAGGTTCAGATGCTCGACGGTATCGACAACGAGACCCAGAAGAGATATATGCACCACTACAATATGCCCGGCTTCTCCACAGGTGAGGCAAAGGCATCCCGTACTCCCGGCCGCCGCGAAATCGGTCACGGCGCGCTCGCAGAGCGTTCGCTCGTTCCCGTTCTTCCCTCCGAGGCTGAGTTCCCCTACGCTATCCGTCTCGTATCCGAGGTAGTTTCCTCGAACGGTTCGACCTCTCAGGCATCCGTTTGCGGTTCTACTCTTGCTCTTATGGACGCGGGCGTTCCGATCAAGGCTCCCGTTGCAGGTATCTCCTGCGGTCTTATCACCGAGGGTGAGAGATGGATGACCATGATCGACATTCAGGGCGTTGAGGATTTCTACGGCGATATGGACTTCAAGGTTGCAGGTACTCACAAGGGTATCACCTCGATCCAGATGGACCTCAAGATCGACGGCCTTACCCCCGCGATCATCAAGGAGGCTCTCGAGTCCACTCACGCAGGCCGGGATTACATCATCGACAACGTAATTCTCAAGGCTATCGACGCTCCCAGAGCCGAGGTCAACGAGTACGCTCCCAAGATGATGACCGTCAAGATCGATCCCGACAAGATCCGCGAGGTTATCGGTAAGGGCGGCTCTGTAATCCAGAAGATCACCGCTGATACCGGCGCGAAGATCGACATCGAGGACGACGGCACCGTTTATATTGCAGCAGTTAACCGCGCTTCCGCTGACGCAGCTAAGGCTATCATCGACGCTATCTGCTTCGAGCCCGAGGTTGGCGCAGTTTACACCGGTAAGGTTACCGGCATCAAGGAGTTCGGATGCTTCGTTGAGTATGCTCCCGGCAAGGAGGGCATGGTCCACATCTCGAAGATCGCTGACCGCCGCATCGAGAAGGTAGAGGACGTTCTTTCTCTCGGCGACACCGTAAAGGTTAAGTACATCGGCCTTGACAAGAAGGGCAGAATGGACTTCTCCATCAAGGATGCTAAATAATCACATCTGAATAACACACTTCGAGAGAAGGGGTACGATCTTTGCACAATATCAATATCCCCTTCTCTCATTGCATTTTAGCCGATTGTAAAAATACGCAAATATTATAAAACACCGACCAAACGAGCATAGCGAGTATGCGCGGCATTCAATTGGAAAACGAAGTTTTACAATTGGTTTACGAAAGGAGACCGCAATGAACAATAATCCCAAGTCCAATACCAGACAGTATTCAACAACAACCTATTCGCAGAGAAACAGAAGAAACAAAAAGCACAGCCAGAACAAGCTTCTTTTCTTCATTCTTCTTGCTCTCCTTATAATTGCACTGATCGTGGCTATCGCGTTCGTAATTGCCGATCTTGTCGGATCGGGCGAAGGCGGCGAGACCTCGGGTATCTCGGGCGAAAGCAACACCCCCGGAATCGTTGACGATAATCACGGCCTCGGCAACGCATACGACGGAAACGACGAGACCTATATGCTCTCCGTGACCAAGCAGAGCGCGGGCTCCTTCTTCAGCTGTGAGTTCGAGGCTCCCGCAGAGGTAGGATCGGTCAGATTCGTCTCAAACGAGCCCGATTACTTCATCCGCGGCTGTGAAATTCAGCTCAAGCTCAACGGCGAGTGGGTTTCCGTCGGCGTTTTCGGCTCGAACGCGGGTGAAAAGGAATATACAACGGGAAATCTTCCCTTTGAGGCAACCGCAGTCAGAGTTTATATCACCGAGAATGCGGACGTGCTCTGGGCTGTCAACGAGCTTTCCGTCAAGGATAAGAGCGGCGCATCCGTTGCGCTGAGATCTCCCGCGGCGGGAACCAACAGCCAGACCGAGATCCCCGACGTGACCACGGGTCCCGATCAGGGCGAGGTAACGACGGATAATACCCCCGACAGCACTCCCGAGACCACAACGGGCAGAGTCGATCACGGCACTACGACTATCACGGTCAGCAACGAGAATATGTATACGGGCGATCTCATCCTCGTAAACGCACAGTATGCTTACCGCTTCCCGACCTCGAACGCAAGCCTCTTGACGGTATATAACGAATACGTGGCAAACGATCTTCGTTGCAACTACTTCGACGATACCTCGATGCAGCTTCAGGCGGTCGCGGCGCGCAATATCCTCGCTATGGCAAACGCGCTCTACACCGAGACCGAGCTCAACTGGCTCAAGCTCGGAACGGGCTACCGCAGCTACGAGGTACAGCAGGATCTCTCGAACCGCTATCCCGCAACCGCGGCGCTTCCCGGCTACAGCGAGCACCACACGGGTCTCGGCGTTGACCTTCAGATCTGGGACAGAAGCGCGGGCGTGACCTATAATCTTGACGATCCCAATGGAAATTGCCAGAAGATCCATTCCTGGATCACGGCAAATGCCTATAAGTACGGCTTTGTACGCCGTTTTGCTCCCGATAAGGACCTCGTGACACAGATCACCTCCGATCGCTGGCATTACAGATACGTCGGCGTTCCGCACGCATACTATATGCAGTCGAACAACCTCTGCCTCGAGGAATACCTCGCGGCTCTCGAGAAGTGCACCTATCAGGGCAACCACCTTATCTTCGAGGTCGACGGCAAGAGCTACGAGATCTACTTCGTCCCTGCAGTAGCGGGCACAACAACCACCATCCCCGTTCCCGCAGATCCCTCGATCTACACGATCTCGGGCAACAACTACAGCGGATTCATCGTAACCATCACACGCAACTGATACTTTTTCTCAAATTCAAATGAAAATTAAGAATATCACCTCGTCCGTCCGCAGACTGATCCCGCCCCTTCTCATCCTTGCGATGCTCGGCGGAACACTTTGCGGATGCGGCGTGATAATCATCGGCGGCGACAGCGCGGAGACTTCCGCTCCCACCGCCGAGACTACTCTTCCCGAGACCGAGGAGAGCACGCTTCCTTTCGAGGATACCGAGGCTCCCGAGGTCACCGAGCCTGCTCCCGAGAATACCGAGGAGCCCGAGGAGACCGTGGTCATCACACCCGTGACCTTCCCCTCGAGGATCGAGGATGCGGAGAAGAGACTCGAGGAGCTTACCGATACGGTCGATATCTCGGAATTCGAGATCATCATCGCAACCTCGAGTGACATCGTTGACGTGCTCTTCCCGGACGAAAGATCTCCCCTCTATGCGGCTCGCTCGAATCGAAACAGTATGCTGTTCGATAAGTATGATGTCGATATCCTCACGATCTATGAGCAGGACGTCGATACCGATGCGATCTATAGCGACCTCCTTGCGGCAGTTCAGACGGGCGACGGAGCGGAGTACTATCTCGATCTGATTATGATCCCCGCATCGCGCGCGGGCGCGTTCCTTGCAAAGGGATTGATCGGCGACATGAGGACTCTGCCCTTCTATGATACGAAGTCGGGCAATATGGGCGGTAGTGTCGGATACGAGCGCTATTTTGACCTCGGCGACGGCACCGATGCTCCCGAAAATATCTATGCGATCTATTTTAACCGCACTCTTCTCGGAGCCGAGACGACCGATGCGCTTTACCGCGCGTCCCTCGATTCCTCACTGACCCTCGAAACACTTCTGACCGCATCTGCGGCGATCGGGGGAAGAGAAGGAGATATCGCGTATACCGGCGGTGAAAATGATCTCCTCGGAAATATCGCGGCTGAGCTTCTCGGCATAAGCTATATTACCAAGGATCGCGCGGGTGTTCCGAAGATCAGCCTTTCTGACGGCGACATCCTTGCCATCGACGGATTTGCGCAGAAGGTGCAGTCTTTTTCGGCATACACTCCCGCAGAGGGCGGAGCATCACCTCTTGAGGCATTTATCGCGGGAAACGTCCCGTTCTATATGGGTACCCTTGCGGACATCACTTCTCTTTATGATAAGCCGATCGAATGGGGCATCCTTACTCTTCCCTCGGAGAAGGGACTCGGCGCGATCTCGGATGACAGACCCATTGCCTGTCTCCCGGTGATAAACACCCGACTTGAGCAGACGAGTCTCTGGCTTTCGGGCTTCAATGCCGCTTCGGGCGAATGGATCCGCGATCAGTTCCTTGCAGTTTCGATCGAAAATTATCTGCGCGATAACAATTCCTGTCTGACTCTCCATAAGATCCTCTCGCAGGAGACCGAGCTCGGATTCGAGCGCGTCTATGCGGAGTATTACGCGGGACTTGCCGATGCGACCTTCAATGCCGCGGCAAATGCCGTTTCGGGCGCGGAAAAATTCTCCGAAGCATTAAAGAGCAAGCTCTCCGCCGTTAACAAAAAGCTCGCAAAATTACCGTAAATAAATAATGTAAATAAATAATCTGAAAGGAATCAAGACTATGACAAAGAAAGTTCTTTCGCTCATCTTAGCAGTTCTTATGATCCTTCCGATGGCTGTGGCTTGTGCCGAGACGCCCACCGAAGGTGAAACTACCACCGCAGGACCCACCGCAATCACCACCGCCCCCGCCGCCTCCGAGGAGATTCCCGAGGAGACCGAGTTTACAAGCAAGACCCTCCCCGCCGATCTCAAATTCAATGGCGAGACCGTGACGATCCTCAGCCGTGACGCTTCCTTTGTAAGCGACGAGCTTTGGGTAGACGACCAGAACGGCGCGATGGTCAACGACGCAATTTACAAAAGAAACGAAAAGGTAATGGAGCAGCTAAACGTCAATTTCGAAAGCATCAAGCTTTCGGGCGACGCTTATCTTGTTTCGACAGAGCTGCGCAATGCCGCAAGCAACGGCGAGGCGTATTTTGACATTGCCGCGAACAGTACTTATTCGACAATTATGTACACGGGCGAGAATATTTTCCTTGACCTTACCGACTGTGAATATCTTGATCTGGACGCTATCTACTGGTCGCAGGGCTATAATGAGAGTGCTTCGATCGGAAATTCGCAGTATCTTGCAACGGGTGCTCTCGCACTTTCGCTCTACCGTCTTATGTTTATTACCTTCTATAATAAGGATCTGCTTGAGGAAGCGCAGTATGAGAACCTTTATACCGTCGTTGATGACGGAAGATGGACTATCGATTATCAGATCCAGCTTTCGAAGGATCTCTACAGAGACGCGGACGGCTCTGGCACCGTTTCCGAGGGCGACACCGTAGGATTTGCAAGCTCGACTCTCAGCTACCTTGACCCCTATTGGTCGAGCTGTGATATTCAGATCATTACCAAGGATGCGGATAATTATCTCCAATACAGCCTTGATTCCGAAAAACTCAGCAACACAGTTGATAAGCTGATCGTTCTTTTCCATCAGTCTAACGCTTGGTTCGACAAATCCTCCGGAGATGACGGCAAGCAGACCGCTATGTCAAATCTTTTCGCAACAGGCAATGTAGGCACGGTAACTCTCCGCCTCGGTTCGGTCGAGACCGAACAGTTCATCACTATGCAGGATGAATACGGTATTATCCCGATGCCGAAGTATGATGAGAATCAGGAAAAATACTACACCTTCCTCCACGACCAGTTCACTTCGATCGGAATTCCTTCGGTTCATTCGAATGATGAGGAAAAGGTGCAGATGCTTGGCGCGGTTCTCGAGGCATTGGCTCTTGAAAACTACAAGTCCGTCGTTCCTACCTACTATGAGGTCGCGCTCAAGGGCAGATATCTTGAGGACAGCGATTCCTGGAGAATGCTCGATATGATCTATGAGAACGTCAAGGTCGACGCGGGCGTGCTTTATACAAAGAATCTCGGATCGATCCATCAGACTCCCAGAAATATGATCGAGGCAGGAAGAAATACGGTTTCCTCCCAGATCAAGGCGATCGCCAGACAGATCGAAAAGCAGTTCCTTCCCAGGCTGCTTGAGGATCTTACCTCACTTGAAAAGTAAGATAATCATATGGGGCTGTCTTCGGACAGCCCCATAAAAATTGTTACATTTTAGTAAAACGCAGATATAAATGATATACTATAATAAATAGGAACAAAATGAGAGGAGGATGCCCGTATGAAGCGAATAGTCAGACCCGAAGAGGACGGGATAACCCTCCTTGCGCTGCTCAAGGGCAGGGAAAGGCTTTCGAGCAGAACTCTAAAGTCACTCAAATTCCGCGAGGGCGGGATCAAGGTAAACGGCGAGGAGGTTACCGTCCGCCGCGTACTGCGGGAGGGCGACGTCATTGAGCTTGCCGTCGAGGACAGAGAGGAGGATCGCGCCGAATCCGTGATCCCGCGTATGCTTCCGATAAAGCTCCTCTACCGCGATGCGCAAGTCACAGTCTGCAACAAGCCGCCCCATATGCCGACCCATCCCTCGCACGGTCATCTCGACGATACGCTTGCCAATGCGCTTGCATATCTCGCGTCGGTCAAGGGCGAGTCCTTCGTATTCAGACCCGTCAACAGACTCGACGGCGACACGAGCGGTATCGTTCTGACAGCCAACGACCGTATTTCTGCGGGCAGACTCTTCGAGCAGATGAAGAACGGGGAGATAAGGAAGACGTATATTGCCGTGGTCTGCGGTGTTCCCGAGCCGATGCGAGGTCTGATCGATGCCCCTATCGCAAGGGCGGATAAGGGGATCCTGATGCGCACTGTCTCCGCCGAGGGCAGAGAGGCGAAAACAGAGTATAACACCGTCGCGGTTTCGAAGGATGGGAAGCATTCTCTTGTCGTTCTGCGTCCGCTTACGGGCAGAACGCATCAGATCCGCGTGCATATGTCGTATATCGGATGCCCCCTTGTCGGAGATTTTCTCTACGGCGAGAGGAGCGAGCTGATCGACCGCCACGCGCTTCACGCGGCAAGGATGACCTTTGCCCATCCCGCGGACGGCAGGACGATCACGGTCTCGGCACCGCTTCCCGATGATCTTGCCGAGCTTTGCGAAAAACTGATATGGAGTTCCGATGATGAATAATACCGATATTGAAATGAATATTAATGAAGGAGCAGAGAAGAAGCCGCGCCGTTTCCTCGGACTTCCCATTTTCTCGTGGGTCTTTTTCGGAATGGCTGCACTCGGACTTATTGTGATGCTCTGCTATATGCTTAGCGAGGGCTTTGCGAATTTCTATAACCGCTACCCCGCGGCGTTTTTCAGAGGCGTGATGGCAACCGTCAGCGGAATTCTGCCCTGCTCGATTGCGGAGGCGTTCATAATCATGTCGCCCATTCTTGCCGTGTCTGTCATAATTTACGCGAACAAGAAATTCACGTCGAGCTGGCGTGAGGTCGGAAGATTTCTTCTGATCATCCTATCTGTCGCATCTCTCTTCTTTTCGACCTTCGCGCTGAATTTCGGTGCGGGATACCATACGAGCAGCGTCGATAAGCTCCTCGAGCTCGACCGCGAGGACGTAAGCGCGGAGCAGCTGCGCGAGACTGCGGAGTATCTCGTCGGCGAGATCAATAAATATACCGACACGCTCGCGGTGAACGCCGAGGGCTCGACAGTTATGCCCTACGGCTATGAAAAGCTTAGCGAAAAGCTCGTCGAGGCGTACGATAAGGTCTGCGACGAGTATGAATTCGTCTCGCGCTTCCCCTCAAGAGTCAAGCCCGTAATGCTCAGCGAGCCCTGGACCTATACCCATATCTCGGGCGTTTACACCTATTTTTCGGGTGAGGCGAACATCAACGTCAATTTCCCCGATTACACTCTCCCCTACACAGCCGCGCACGAGATGGCGCATCAGAGGGGAATTGCCCGCGAGGACGAGGCGAATTTCGTGGCTTTTCTCGTCTGTGCCGCATCCGATGACGATTATATCCGCTACAGCGGTTACCTCAATCTCTATGAATATGTCTCGAACGCGCTCTACTCCGCCGATAAGGAGGCGTATAGCGAGGTCCGCTCGGGTCTTGACCGCAAGGCGAGGGTGGAGATGTCGGCTTACAGTAAATTCTTCGACAAATACCGTGAAAACGTCGCCGCAAACGTCACAGAGACCGTGAATAACACCTATCTGACGATCCAGGGTACTCCCGGAACAAAGAGCTACGGAATGGTCGTCGATCTGGCTGTCGCATACATTCTTGGAGAAGAATAAAAAATTTTCATTAAATTTCATAAAACGGCTACCATTTTTCGCGGTTATATGATATAATATAATATGTGTGAGTTTATGGTAATTAATTTTCCTGCACGAAATTATTCGCAAGGGGCTTTTTATAGATGAAGAAGATCTTAGTACGCGGCGGTAAGCCGCTTTACGGCAATATAAATATCAGCGGCATGAAGAATGCCGCCCTTCCCATTGTTTTCGCAAGCATCCTTGTCGGTGACAGATGCGTTGTAGAGAACCTTCCCGCGGTCAGCGACGTTGAGCTTTCGCTGAAGATCCTCGAGTGTATGGGCGCGACCGTTGAAAGACTCGAGAACAACGTGGTCGCGATCGACACAAAGAATTTTGTCAACGGCACCTCGCCTGTAGAAATGGTCTCGAAGCTTCGCGGCTCGACCTATCTTCTCGGTGCTGAGCTCGGCAGATTCGGCGAGGCAAGAGTGGGATCCTCGGGCGGATGCGATTTCGGCTCGAGACCGATCGATCAGCATATCAAGGGCTTCTGCGCGCTCGGCGCGAAGTTTGAGTCCTGCGATACATATAATTACGTCAAGGCGGGACCCGGCGGACTTTACGGTACCTCGGTCTATCTTGACATCGCCTCCGTCGGCGCGACTATCAACGTAATGCTCGCGGCGACTCTCGCAAAGGGCAAGACCACGATCGACAATGCGGCTCGCGAGCCCCATATCGTTGACCTTGCCAACTTCCTCAATATGTGCGGCGCGCGTATCACGGGCGCGGGCACGTCGGTCATCAAGATCACGGGAGTTGAGGAGCTCCACGGATGCAACTACACCATTCTCCCCGATATGATCGAGGCGGGAACTTATATGGCGGCGGTTGCGGCTGTCGGCGGACGTGTCGGCGTTCGCGGAGTTGTTCCCAAACATATGGAGACCGTTACCGCCAAGCTGCTCGAGATGGGCGTTGACGTTGAGATCTACGACGATATTATCACGGTCGCACGATTTGTCCGTCCCGGACCCGCGAACGTGAAGACCTATTTCTATCCCGGTTTCCCGACCGATATGCATCCGCAGTTTTCGGCTCTGCTCTCTGTCGCAAACGGCACCTCGAGTGTTACCGAGAGCGTTTGGGAAAGCCGCTTCCAGTACGTTGAGGAGCTGAAAAAGATGGGCGCGGATATAAGCGTTGAGGGCAACCGTGCGACGATCAATGGAGTTGAAAGGCTCAAGGGTGCGGAAGTGACCGCATCCGACCTCCGCGCGGGCGCGGCTCTGATCATTGCGGGACTCAATGCCGAGGGCGAGACCGTCGTTTCGGGCGTCGAAAAGATCGAGCGCGGATACGATAACATCGTCGGCAAGCTCCGCGATATCGGCGCGGATATCGAGCTTATTGAAGAATAAGTGGACAGTGGTTAGTGGACAGTGGACAGAAAGTGCGGGTTACTACAATAATTTTGTACAATACATAGAGTTTTAGTATTGTATTAAAACATAATAAACAAAAAACTCTCGGATATTCTGAAGCAATTCAAGATATCCGAGAGTTTTATATAATTGAATTATTCGTTTAATAATGAACAGAAAAAATAAATAAAATTATCATCCGCATCTTTCTGTCCACTGTCCACTAACCACTGTCCACTATTTGCGCATCTTTCTACGCATCTTTCTGCCCACTGTCCACTGACCGCTGTCCACTTTTTTGTCCACTGACTACTTTTCTCGTAAGGCTATGTGTGAGCGTGACTGCCGTCAGCGACTGCGCGATGGCGCGGACGGCGATGTGGAGCGAGACGGTTAGCTGTCCCGAGTGTATGCCGAAGATCATAAAGAGTCCGCATACGAGGAAGACCGCGATCGCGGCAATTGCCGATACTCCCCAAGCCTTTGACAGCGCGCGTGACCGGAATATATTCATCAGCAGAGCTGCCAGAAGCAACAGGCAGACGGGCAGGCATATTGCAAAATAGTCGAACATCTGGTAGATCGCGCCCGTGAAGCCGCCGAGCATCGGGACGTAGTTCTTGTCAGCAAGCGTGACGGCAACCGTGAGCAGATGATATATCGCAAGCAGAGAAGCGAGAGCGGCGGGGATGACGGTCAGGAGAAAGGCTAGGCGCGGATGCTTTTTCGGCATTATTTGAGCTCCAGAGCCCACTTGATCGCAAGATTGATCCAATCCTCGGCGTGGGGCACGATCTTATCGGGATTCTGAGAGGAGGTCCACTCGTTGCAGAGCGAGAGACCGTGAACTCCCTCGGGGTAGATATGAAGCTCGAAGGGAACTTTATGTGCGGTCAGAGCCGATGCGTAGAGAAGAGCGTTTTCTACGGGAACAGTCTTGTCGGTAAAAGTGTGCCAGATGAAGGAGGGCGAGGTGGTCTCGTCGACGTGAAGCTCGAGCGAGAATTCTGCGATCGCCTCGTCGGTGAGAGGATCACATCCGGATACGTTCTTGATCGAGCCCTTGTGTGCCTTGTCGCCGCCCGTGATAACGGGGTAGGAGAGGATGGTTCCCGTCGGGCGGTTGATGCCCTCGGGAGCCTCACCCGATTCGATGCCGAGAGCCTCGCGGACGGGCTTGACGTTCCAGAGAGTTCCCGCGCTTGCGGCAAGATGTCCGCCTGCCGAGAAGCCGCTGATGAAGACGTAGTCGGGATCGGTGTTATATTTTTCTGCGTTCTCGCGGATGTACTTGATAGCCATTCCCGCCTCGATCAGGGGAGCGTAGTCCTTTGCGTTCGGCCCTATGCTGTAGCGGAGAAGGAATACGTTGAAGCCCGCGGAGAGGAACTTGAAGACTATGGGCTCAGCCTCACGCTCGGAGAGGAAGTGGTAGCCTCCTCCTGGGCAAACGACGACGGCGCGGCGCGGCTTCAGCTTGAGCTCGGGGTGGTTGGTTACGCAGTAGGTCGTAAGTGTAGCCTCGGGATGCTTGTCCCAAAGGGCGATCGTTTCGTTGATCATATCGGAAACCTCCGTTTGATTATTATTAATATGTAATAGCCGAAGAAAACCTTATGCGTTCGACTCTCTTCGGCTATAATTGTACCACTTTTTTGCGCCTTCGGCAAGGGGTAAACGAAATTTTTTTCCGAATCCCTTGACTTTTCACGCAATTAATTGTAAAATGTATGGGTATGGAGGATAAAACGATGAAATTTTATAGATTTATTGCCCTGCTTGTTTGCATTCTTATGCTTTTTCCGTCCTGCTCGGGTGACGTGATCGATCCGATCATGACCGATCCGGGCGTCGAATACCCGACAGAGGAGAAGACCGAGACTCCTACTCATATCTCCCTTGCGGGATACAAGGTTGTCCGCTCGGATAAGGCTTCAAAGGAGATCGTCTCCGCCGCATCCGATATGAGAAATACGCTTGACGGGCTTTGCGAGAATATCACGATCGGCGATGACTGGGTCAAGAAAGGCACGGAGATTCCCGAGACGGCACTCGAAATACTCGTCGGCAAGACCAACCGCCCCGAAAGTGCAGAGGCAAGCCGTGACCTGCTTGCGGATGACTTTGCGGTGAAATACTTCCCCGAAAGCGGAAGGATCGTTCTTGTCGGCGGCTCGGACGCGGCAACGCTCAAGGCGGTCAGGTATTTCCTTGAGTTCTGCATAAAGGACGGAATGATCGAGTACAGCCTTTCCTTCTTCTCGGCGGGTCAGTACGCGGTCAGCGAATGCATCCTGAACGGAAAGAATATTGCGGAATACGTCATAGCGATCCCGAATAATGCAGATGCCGACGAAAAATACGCCGCAGAGCTGATAATCGATGCGATTTGCGAAAAAACGGGAATCCGTCTTGCTGCTGTGAAGGATTCCGCCGCCCCGGAGGGTGCGCTTATCCTTGTCGGAAACACCTCGAAAACGCCGGAACAGTTCACCTCTCTCAAGGGAAGCGAGGCGGGATACGTCCTCGGAGCTCTTGACGGAACCCCGATCCTTTGCGGTGACGGCGGACTTGTCGTCAAGGCGGCAAGAGAGTTTATCGACCTTCTTTTCCCGAAGGGACACGAAAAGGTCTCGCTTGAGCTTGCGGACGCCAAGGTGACGGCTTTTGCAAAGGCAACCTATCCCGCGCTTGACGATTTCGGCACAAAGCCGATCGCTCTCACCGATCAGCAAAATGCGAGCATAGCGGTATATGATCTTTCGTCGGGTAAAGAACCGATCCATAAATACGAATTCAAGCCGAAGACCTCGAATGGATTCTCGCTTAACGGTTACGGCAACCGCGTTGACGAGGCCCGTCTGCGCTACAGCGAGAAGTGGGGATCATATATCATTATGTTTACCTCGTCTGCGGGCTACGTCGGCGTTGCGGGATATCCTTCGGAAAAATGTCTCTGGGAGGTCGAGCTCAAGGGCACCTCGCCCCACTCGATCGAGTATCTGCCGAGCGGTATGATCGCGGTCGCCTCCTCGGGCGGAAACGATACCTCGAAGGGCTTTATCAGACTATACGCCACCGATAAGTGTAACGGAAATGATCTCTATGCCGAGGCAAGGCTTACGAGCGCGCACGCCGTGCTCTGGGACGAGACCCGCGAGATCCTCTGGGCGATGGGAAGCAGCGAGATCGTGGCTTACGAGATAGGAGATGATCCCTCGCGCCCCGCACTTACGAAGATCTCTGGCTACGGTTGCAATGATATGAAGGGCGGCCACGATCTTTCCGCGATCTGCGGAAACGACGATCAGGTCTGGGTCGGAGGAAGCATCATCCGCGTCTTTGACAAGACCTCGGGCAAGCTGATCTCGAATTACGCGGGCTCGAGTCAGATCGATTCGGGCAACGTCAAGTGCATCTGCTCCTTCCCCGACGGAACGGCGGCTCGTACCGTTGCGACGGGAGTTTATGCATCTCACAATACCGACCGCTTCTATCTTTACGAATTCCACGGAAGCGTTGCGATCTGTGTCGGATATATTTTCGAGGGCAGAGCCTTCTATAAGGCGCGAAGCTTTTACGCGGAATATAATTGAGGTACATAATGAACATTCAAGGCTTTAATAAACTGACTTTGCTCGACTATCCCGGGCTTACCGCTTGTACCGTCTTCACGGGCGGATGCGATCTGCGTTGCCCCTTCTGCCATAATTCTCCTCTCGTTCTCGACCCGAGAGGCACCGAGGGCTATACCGTCGACGAGGTGCTTGCGCATCTCCGCAAGCGCAAGGGTATCCTTGAGGGCATCTGCGTCAGCGGCGGCGAGCCTCTGCTTCAGCCCGACCTCGAGGATTTTCTCCGCGCGATCCGCGACATCGGAGACTACAAGATCAAGCTCGACACCAACGGCACGCATCCCGAGCGTCTCGCGCACGTGATCTCGGAGGGGCTTTGCGACAAGGTGGCGATGGATATCAAGAATTCACCCGAAAGATACGCGCAGACGGTCGGCGTCAAGAATTTCGACGTCGAGCTTATCCGCGCCTCGCTTTCCTTCATAATGCTTTCGGGAATCGACTACGAGCTTCGCACGACCCTCGTCCGTGAGCTCCACGACGCCGATTCGATGCGCGGCATCGCGGAATTTATCCGCGGCGCAAAGGCTTATTACCTGCAGAATTTCGTCGATTCGGGCGCGGTCATGTACGGCGGACTCCACGGATTTGACAGAAATGAAATTGAAGCTTTCGCGGATATCGTAAGAGATTCGGTTGGGCGCGTCGAAATCCGGGGCGTTGACTGACGTTGTTGTTGAAACTAACCAAAAATCAAGAATATTTACTATATATTGTGCCGAATTTTTAAATTCGGCACAATATCTTGTTTTTAGGGGTTGACAAATACCACAATATATAGTATAATATAACTCGCCACGCTAAAACCCAAGCACTACATATAGATTTAAATAAAGGAAAGGAACAAAAGCATGTATCAGGTAGTAAAAAGAAACGGCAAAACAGTTGATTTCGACATTTCCAAGATATCCAAGGCGATAACGCTTGCATTCGAGGCTTGCGACAGAAAATATAATTCCGACGTGATCGATCTTATCGCCATTCGCGTCACCTCCCACTTCGAGCCCAAGGTTAAGGACGAGAAGATCGCGGTTGAGGACATTCAGGACAGCGTTGAGTCTGTTCTGGCGCAGGCAGGCTACGAGGATGTTGCAAAGGCATATATCCTCTACCGCCGCCAGCGTGAGAAGCTCCGTAATATGAAGTCCACCATCCTTGACTACAAGGCTCTCGTTGACTCTTACGTTAAGAGCACCGACTGGAGAGTTAAGGAGAACTCGACCGTAACCTATTCGGTCGGAGGACTTATCCTCTCGAACTCGGGCGCGATCACCGCAAACTACTGGCTCTCCGAGATCTATGACGACGAGATCGCTCAGGCTCATCAGAATGCTGATCTCCATCTTCACGACCTCTCTATGCTGACCGGCTACTGCGCAGGTTGGTCGCTCCGTCAGCTCATTGAGGACGGTCTCGGCGGAATCACGGGCAAGATCTCCTCTGCTCCCGCAAAGCACCTCGCTACCCTCTGCAACCAGATGGTCAACTTCCTCGGCATTATGCAGAACGAGTGGGCAGGCGCGCAGGCGTTCTCCTCCTTCGACACCTATCTCGCACCCTTCGTTAAGACCGATAACCTTACCTACGATCAGGTCAAGAAGTGCATCGAGTCCTTCGTTTACGGCGTAAATACTCCCTCGCGTTGGGGTACTCAGGCTCCCTTCTCGAATATCACCCTCGACTGGGTATGTCCTCCCGATATGATCGACAAGCCCGCTATCGTCGGCGGTAAGGAGCAGGACTTCACCTACGGTGACTGCAAGAAGGAAATGGATATGGTCAACAAGGCGTTCATCGAGATCATGATCGAGGGCGACGTCAACGGCCGCGGATTCCAGTATCCCATCCCCACCTATTCGATCACCCGCGATTTCGACTGGTCGGATACCGAAAACAACCGCCTCCTCTTCGAGATGACCTCGAAGTACGGCATTCCTTATTTCTCGAACTACATCAACAGCGACATGGAGCCGAGCGACGTTCGTTCGATGTGCTGCCGTCTGCGTCTTGACCTCCGCGAGCTTCGCAAGAAGTCGGGCGGTTACTTCGGAAGCGGCGAGTCCACAGGTTCCGTCGGCGTTGTTACCATCAATATGCCCCGCCTCGGCTACACCGCCGAGAACGAGGAGGATTTCTACCGTAAGCTCGACAGACTTATGGACATCGCGGCTCGCTCGCTCAAGATCAAGCGCGACGTTATCACCAAGCTCCTTAATGAGGGACTTTACCCCTACACCAAGCGTTACCTCGGCACCTTCAATAACCACTTCTCGACCATCGGTCTTGTCGGCATGAACGAGGCTTGCCTCAATGCAAAGTGGATCAAGAAGGATCTCACCGATAAGAAGGCGCAGAAGTTCACTCAGGACGTCCTCAATCATATGCGCGAGAGACTTTCCGACTATCAGGAAATGTACGGCGATCTCTATAACCTCGAGGCAACTCCCGCAGAGTCCACCTCATACCGTCTTGCTAAGCACGACAAGAAGAGATATCCCGATATCATTACCGCATCCCAGGGCGAAACTCCCTACTACACCAACTCCTCCCACCTCCCCGTAAGCTTCACCGACGACGTATTCGCGGCTCTCGATATTCAGGACGAGCTTCAGACTCTCTATACCTCGGGCACCGTATTCCATACCTTCCTCGGCGAAAAGCTTCCCGACTGGAAGGCAGCTGCGTCCCTCATCCGCAAGGTCGCGGAGCACTACAAGCTCCCCTACTACACGCTCTCTCCCACCTACTCTGTCTGCTCCGAGCACGGATATATCGCAGGCGAGCACTTCTCCTGCCCCAAGTGCGGTAAGGTTACAGAGGTTTACAGCCGTATCACCGGTTACTACCGTCCCGTTCAGAACTGGAACGACGGTAAGTCGCAGGAATATAAGGAAAGAGTTGAGTACGATCCCGAGCAGTCTATGCTTCATTTCGAGGACAGAGGTCACGGAAACGTTACTCAGGGCAAGGTAAGCGAGGCTTCCGATGCGGTTTACGAGGACGGAAGGATCGTTCTCTTCGCAACCAAGACCTGCCCCAAGTGCAAGATCGCGGCTTCTCTCCTTGAGAAGGCGGGCATCGAGTTCGAGAAGGTCTACTTCGAGGATGATCCCGACTTTGCGAAGAAGTACAACACCCGTCAGGCTCCCACTCTGCTCTACATCGTAGGCGAGGACTTCACCGCGTTTGCCGATATCGCGGGCGTCAAGGAGTTCATCAAGACTACGGCTCAGGCATAAAGCATCAAGGGCAGACTCATATAAAATGGGTCTGCCCTTTTAAGTGGTCAGTGGTTAGTGGTCAGTGAATAGGAAATTTTCGCTGTCGCGAAAATAATTAATTGAAAAGAGAAAGATATGAAGGATATTATTATAATCGGAGCGGGACCTGCGGGGCTTACCGCGGCAATTTACGCGGTTCGCGCGGGAAAGAGCGTTACCGTTATTGAAAAATCTACCTTTGGCGGACAGATGACCTTTTCGCCGAAGATCGAGAATTATCCCGGATTTTCCGAGATCTCGGGCAACGAGCTTGCCGATAAGATGGTCGAGCAGGCGCTCGGACTCGGCGCGGAGATCGAATGTGCCGAGGTCACCGCGATCTCATATGACAAGTACGGAAAATTCTATACACTCGAGACTCCCGACGGCGATTTCAAGGCTAAAAGCGTGATCGTGGCGGTTGGTTCGCATCACCGCAGACTCGGCCTTGAGGGTGAAGAAGAGCTTGTCGGCCACGGCATTTCCTTCTGCGCAGTTTGCGACGGCGCGTTCTACACGGGCGGTGAGGTTGCCGTTATCGGCGGCGGAAATTCGGCGGCTGTCGAGGCTCTCCTTCTTGCAAAGATCGCAAAGAAGCTGACGATCGTACAGAATCTTCCCGATCTGACCTGTGAGGCGAGCACGGCGGCGGAGCTCAAGTCGATGGAGAACGTTGAGATCATCTACAATACCGTTGTTGACGAATACGTTTCCGAAGGCGGTGAGCTGAGCGGAATCATCGTCAAGAACACCGAAACGGGTGACTTGACCAAGCTCAAGCTCGACGGCGTTTTCCTCGCTGTCGGAATGGCACCCGCAACCGAGATCTTCAAGGATCTCGCGCCGATCGATCCCTACGGCTACCTGATCGCGTCGGACGATGGCGATATGGGCTGCGGAGGCATCTTTGCCGCGGGCGACTGCCGCAAGAAGGGCGTCCGCCAGATCTCAACCGCAACCTCCGACGGTGCTTGCGCGGCTCTCGCGGCTTGTAAGTACGTGGATTCTTTGTCATAAAAAGATAGCAAAATTTTGTTCAGTTGCTTTACTAAGAAGTGAACAGTGGTTAGTGGACAGTGGACAGAAAGATGCGATTGATAATTTAATTTGTACTTCCAGTCTATTATACTGTCAAATAATTTAATCAATAAGAAACATCTCGGATATTGAGAAGTGTCAGGCTTCAAAATATCCGAGAATTTCTATTTACTTGTTTACTTATCTATATAATAATATTTTACAGCTAACGAAGTTATAGCAGCACCGGACAAAAATATAGATCATCGCATCTTTCTGTCCACTGTCCACTAACCACTGTTCACTCGTCAAAACCACTTATCAATAACCTCAGCCTCAGCTTTCGCCAAACGCGCGAGGCAATCGGAATCCTGCAGGAATGCCGAGTCCTCGGGGTTGGTATGGAAGCCGTGCTCGATGAGGAAGGCGCGCTTGCAGCCCGAAGCGGCGGCGGAGCGGAGAACTCCGTAGTAGTCGATCGACTCGTTATCGGGGTAGCGGCGGGTCTTGATTCCGCGGTCCTCGGTGCCCATCGTGCGGACGACGGCATCGGTCAGGTCGCGTGCGATAGGAGCGTTGCCCTCGCAGTCGGAAACCGAATAGAAGGTCTCGGCGCCGCGAACCTTGGGGTATCTCTCGTCCGAGGGGTTGCCGCCGGGGGCGTTCGAGTGGGTCGAAAGGAACATAACTGCGCCGAGCTCGCCCGACATAGATCCGCGCTCGACGAGTCCGGGATCGTCCTCGACCTTGTTTCTCGTCATTCGGACGTCAAAGCCGAGAGCCTCAAGCTCTGCCTTGAGGAAGGAGGAGAGAATGAAATTCTGCGTGCCCTCGTAGAAGCCCGCGCGGGTGGTGTGGGGGTTGCCGAACTGTCCGTGTCCGGGGTCAAGAATGATGATTCCGCGTGTTTTTTCCATGATTTTTACCTCTTAATCAGAATTTTTGCCCGCGCCGAGCTTGCTTACAGCCTCTCGCAGGTCGGGATAGGATTCGAGTGTGGGTGATGCGTTGAGGATGGAGTGCGCGTCCTCGGTTGCATTTGCGAAAATCGATGCGTCGCCGCAGAGGTCGGCAAACTTGAAGCGCAAGCCGCCGCTCTGACGGATCTCGTCCGAATTGGTCGAGAGAAAGTCGCCGGGTCCGCGCGCCTGAAGGTCAGCTTCCGCGATAGAGAAGCCGTCGTAGTTGTCCTTCATAACCGAAAGACGCTTTCGTGCGGTCTCCGCGCTGTCGTCCGAGACGAGGATGCAGTAGGATTTTCTCTTTCCTCTGCCGACTCGTCCGCGAAGCTGATGAAGCTGTGAAAGACCGAAACGCTCGGCGTTTTCGACGATCATAAGCGATGCGTTCGGGACGTTGACTCCGACCTCGATTACCGTCGTTGACACGAGAACGTCGATGTCGCCGCATTCAAAGGAGGTCATGATAGCTTCCTTCTGGTCGCTTTTGAGCTTGCCGTGGAGGAAGGCGATATTCAGCTCGGGCAGAGCCTCGCTGAGCTCCTCCGCGAACTTGATTGCCGCCTTGAGGGGCGGTTTTTGTCTGATTCCTTCGTCCGTGATGTCGAAGAGGTCGACCTCGCCGCCGTCCTTTTCCTCGATTGCGGGGCAAACTACGTATATTTGTCCGCCCTCGGAGGCGGTTTTTTTGATGAAATTTATGAGACGCGGGCGGTATCCCTCGTCAACGACAAAGGTATCGACCCTCTGCCTGCCGGGAGGCATCTCGTCGATTCGCGAGATGTCAATGTCGCCGTACATTACAAGCGCGAGCGAGCGCGGGATCGGGGTCGCCGACATCGAGAGCAGATGCGTGCCCTTGGATTTTTCCGTGAGTGCCTGACGCTGATTTACGCCGAAGCGGTGCTGTTCATCTGTTACAACGAGCGAGAGTGCCGAGAACTGAACGCCCTCGGAGAGAAGCGCGTGCGTGCCGATGACGATAGGAAGACGCGAGGATTCGTCCTCTGCCGAAAGTGCGGAGTAGATGCGGCGTTTTTCCTTTGCGGGGGTTGCGCCGATGAGGAGCGCACATTCGATTCCGAGCTTGCCGAAAAGCTCGGAAAGATCCTCGTAGTGTTGGCGCGCGAGGATCTCGGTCGGTGCCATAAGAGCCGCCTGCCGTCCGCTCATAACCGCGATCAGCATTGCCGAAGCCGCAACGATCGTCTTGCCGCATCCGACGTCTCCGATCAGCATACGCCGCATTGGAGTTTCCTTCTTCATATCCGCCGCTATCTCGGTGATCGAACGCTTTTGCGCCGCAGTAAGCTCATAGGGTAGCTGTTTGAGAAGCGGCGAGATATTCTGCTTTGTGCAAGAGACAGAATGTCCCTCGCGCTTGCGCTTGCCCTGCATTGCTATCGAGAGCGAGAAGAGGAAGAATTCGTCGTAGATCAGACGCCGCTTTGCCGCCGCGAGCGCCGCATAATCCTCGGGATTATGGATGTTTCGGACAGCGTATGAAAGTGTGCAGAGTGCGCGTTTGCGGCGTATCTCGTCGGGGAGAACGTCGGTCGGCGCACCGCAAAGTCTGATCGCCTCGCTTACGTGCGCGGCAAGATTCTTCTGCGTCAGACCCTCGGATAGGGGGTAAACAGCGGTAAAATCGGGCAAGCCGCCCTCTGTGTAGGGCTCGTAGGCGGGCGAGGAGAGCTTGTACGTCATCATATTCCGTTTTGGAACTCGCTCGACAACGCCGAAAAAGCGCCACTCGGATCCCACCGTGAAGACCTGGCGCAAGTATGGCATATTGAAGAAGACGAGCTCGCAGGAGCCGCTTTCGTCGAAGGCGCGGAATTTTACGACCGTCATCCTGCTTTTGAGCCTTGCCGCCTGCGGGGCGGTTGCTACAGTCAGAACGACCGCGGTCTTGCCGCCGTCAGTTCTGGCATCGGAGAGAAGGCGGACGTCGCCGCGATTCTCGTATCTGCGCGGAATGTGCAGAAGCAGGTCCTCGAGTGTCTCGATCCCTGCCTTTGCGTATGCCGCCGCCTTTGCGGGACCGACGCCCGAAAGGACTGTTACGGGGGAGGAGAGAGTTACCGCCCCCGTGCTTGTTCTTTTAGCCATTTGTGTCACCCAAGCGTCAGGCTTCCATAGCGTGCTTTATCTCGCTGTAGGAAAAGCCCTGGCGCAAAAGATAGTCGATGCATTTTTTTCTGTTGTCGAGCCCTTCGGGAATGCCGCCGTACTTTTTCTCAATTGCATTCTTGCATATCGGGGCAAAATCGACTCCCGAGAGGTATTCGCGGACCTCGGAGAGTGCTTCGTCCGAGTAGCCTCTGCCGCGAAGATAGGATAATATTCTGCGCGCGCCAATGTTTTTTGCGATCTGCAATTCACAAAGACGCATCGCGTCGCGTGCCTCGTCAAGTCCTATCTCGGAGGAGAGGATCCCGATCACCTCATCGGTATATTCCGGCTTTATACCCTTGCCGATCAGCTTCATACGCAGTGCCGATGCAGAATTTGCGCCGTAACCGAGTATTCGTCTGCCGCATTTTACACCTCGGCAGACAGCGTCGAGGCGCAAAAGGACGTCATATGCTTCGTCGGGGTATTCACCCTTTGAAAATTCGTATTCTCTGAAATGCGAGGAGAGGATGTAGAAAGCCTCGCTTTTTTCCTCGCTGTCACGCTTGATATCGATCCGCATCGCCCCGCCGCCGTCCGAGGTGCGGAGAGAGATGATCTTGATCATCAGAGATCGCCGAGAAGATCGATGTCGAGATCGTCGTCGTCAAGCTCGAAATCTGCGGCATCCTCGTCCGCGAGCTTGTCGCTCATCGAACGGATCTTTGCCTCGATCTCGGCGAAGAGCGCGGAATCGCTCTCGATCGTCTTTCTTGCGTTGTCGCGGCCCTGACCGATGCGCTCGCCGTTGTAGGAGAACCAGGATCCGCTCTTCTGGATTACCTCGAGAGCCACGCCCATATCAACGATCTCGCTTGCGCGCGAGATTCCCTTGCCGTAGAGAATGTCGAATTCAGCGGTGCGGAAGGGAGGAGCAACCTTGTTCTTTACGACCTTGCACTTTACGCGGTTGCCGTAGATGTCGTTTCCGGTCTTGAGCTGCTCGGATTTGCGGACGTCGATTCTGACCGATGCGTAGAATTTAAGCGCACGACCGCCCGTTGTGACCTCGGGGTTGCCGTACATAACTCCGACCTTCTCGCGGAGCTGGTTGATGAAGATAACGAGACAGTTCGACTTCGAGATCGCGGCGGAGAGCTTACGCATAGCCTGCGACATAAGTCTTGCCTGAACGCCGACCTGCGAGGAGCCCATATCGCCCTCGAGCTCCTGACGGGGAACGAGTGCTGCAACCGAGTCGATGACGACGATATCGACCGCGCCCGAGCGAACGAGCGATTCGGTGATCTCGAGAGCGTCCTCGCCGCAGTCGGGCTGAGAAACGAGAAGATTGTCGATGTCAACGCCGAGTGCCTTGGCGTAAACGGGATCGAGCGCGTGCTCTGCGTCGATGAAGGCTGCCTCGCCGCCTGTCTTCTGAACCTCTGCTACGACGTGGAGCGCAACGGTGGTCTTACCCGAGGATTCGGGACCGTAGATCTCGACGATTCTTCCGCGGGGAAGTCCGCCGATTCCGAGAGCCATATCGAGCGAGATCGAGCCTGTGTGGATCGCCTGCACCTCCATATGCGCGTTTTCGCCGAGACGCATAACCGCGCCCGCGCCGAAATCACGCTCGATCTGCGAGATTGCGGTCTGCAAGGCTTTCTTTTTTGCATCGCCGTCTGCGGGAAGTGCCGTTGTATTTTTCTTTGCTGCCATTTTAATTACCTCTTAAAAAACGAAATTTGGAATTCTTTTATTACATTATACAACTATCTTGCCCGTTTGTCAAGTACTTTTTGAAAGAAAAATTCCAAAAGCGGAAAAAAAGAGGTATTCGTCGATTTTATAAATCGACGAATACCGAAAAAATTCCAAAAACGGAATATTTAATTGTCTTTTTTGGACTTGACCCGCGCCGTGATGCGTTTGTAGATCCAAAGGCCGAACATAGAGAGCGCGCCCGTGACGGCAAAGATGATCGCGGATGCGAGATAATTGCCCTCGGCGAAGAAGTAGCCGCTTGCGGTCGAGGTGACGATCGAGGGGATGCGCGCGGTCAGCGTGAGAATCAAAAATTCCTTCAGAGTCAGCGGTGTCAAGCCGACAAAGTAGGTCAGGAGATCCTTCGGCGTTCCCGGGATGAAGAAGAGAAGAAAGATAAGTCTCCGCAGCTTCGTTTCACTTTTAATAAAGGAAAGATTTTCGATCTGCTCGCGCGAAAAGAAAATCTCGACGAAGCGCGTGCCGAGCTTTTTGGTCAGCAGAAAGACGGGGAGGGTCGCGATCGCAATTCCGATCAGACAGACCGCAGTTCCGCCGAAAAATCCGAATGAGTATCCGAGCGCAAGCTCGATAAGCTCACCCGGTATGAGCGCGACGAAGACCTGCAGTATCTGCAGACCGAGTCCGACGGCGTATGATCCCGCGCCGTAGGAGAGGATGATATCGCGCAGAGCCTCGGGCGAGGACGCGATCGCGCTGATCTTATTCCATAGAAAATAAGTAAGAAGCGCGGCGAGGGATGCAACGACGACCGCCGAGACGAGCGCGAGGATCCTTCGCGGGGTGAAATATCTTTTTTCCTTTGACATCTTTTAAGAGACGAGACGTTCTGCCCTTCTGAGAATAATTTCCTTTGCCGCCTCAAGGTTGTCCGCCGAGACGGTACAGCCCGCAGCCTTGACGTGTCCGCCGCCGCCGAAATAGGCGCAGAGCGAGGAGACGTCTACGTTTGAGTTCGATCGAGCCGAAACGCGGTAGCTACCCGATGCCTCCTCGCGGATCGAGAATGCGATCTCAACGCCCGCAACAGAGCGCGCGATATCGATCAGGGCGTCGAGGTCCTCGGATGCGAGTCCGTGAGCCGAGATCTGTTCGAGCGAGATCGAGCAGACCGCGATCTTGCCGTTCGATGCGAAGCTGAGAAGCTCGAGTGCCGCCTTTTCAGCCGCGAGTCTGCCGGGGGTCTTGGTCTCGAAAAGGAGACGGTCGATCTCGGCGTGCGAGGGGATGAGGGCGATGAGCTGAGCCGCGGTGCGGTGTGTAGCGGGAGTTACGTTCGAGTAGCGGAAGCAGCCCGTGTCCGAGCTGATCGCGGCATAGACCGCGGGAGCGACCGCCGAGGGGATGTAGTCGATGTAGCCCATGCGGATCCATTCACGTGCGATACGCCAGACGATCTCGCCCGTCGCGGATGCCTCTGCCGAGAGATAGTGATCCGAGAAGGGATTCGAGCGTGCGTGATGGTCGAAGGAGAGAGCGATGTTGTATTTACCCTCGAGGCTTCCGAGCTGAGTTGCCGCCGCGATGTCAAGGGCGACCGCGCTTACGTTGCCGGGGAGAAAATCCTCGGGGAGCTTGTCGACGGTGATCTCGGGGTCAAAGCCCGAGCTTTCCGCGATGAAACGAAGTCGCGCGGGAAGGGGATCGGCGCATACGACGTGCGCGCGGCATCCGACCGATGCGAGGAGCGCGGCTGTGGCATATGCCGAGCCGATGCAGTCGCCGTCGGGACGGGCGTGCACGAGGAGCGCGAGCTTACCGCTTCTTGAGAGGTCGTAAAGAGCTCTGCAAGCGGATTTAAAGGTCAGACTGCGCATTACTCGTCACCTTCTTCATCGGAAGATTCGGAGGTGATGCCGAGCCTTGCGGCTCTTTCTGCGCTGTCGGTTTCAACCTTGTGGAGGAGGGAGGAGATATACGCGCCGTTTGCGCCCGAGCGGTCGAGGATGAAGTTGAGCTCGGGAGTCTGACGTAGGTCGACGGCTCTTGCGAGTGCACGGCGGATGAAGCCCGTACTCGACTTGAGACCCTCTGCGACCTTCTTTTCCTTTTCGCGGTCGCCGTCGGCACCGAGGAGGGAATAGTAAATCTTTGCGAATTTGAGATCGGGCGTAACGTCCGCGCCCGTGATGCTGATAAAGGCGGAGCTGACTCTGGGGTCCTTGACTTCTCTGAGAATTTCGGAGAGAGCCTTCATGACCTCGTCGTTGATCCTGCCGCGTCTGTAGTTTGCCATGTTTTTTACCTTCTGTATAACTAAATTTTAAGCATATTATTACTATTATAATATAACATAAATTAGAAGAAAAGTCAAGGGAAAAATATGAAATTTAGGTTACATTGGGGGAAATGATTGTCTGCTGCGCAGAATGATGGTCACGCTTCGCGTGAATGATGATCTGCCTGCGGCAGAATGATAATCACGCTTCGCGTGAATGATAGTTCGCCCGATGGGCGAAATGAAGGAAAAAATCCGCCCGAAGGCGGATTTTCTCGAATTTATTATATTACGCTTTTGATGTTCTATTGGTGGGAAAATTTCGCGAAGTACTGACTCCTCCAACCCTTCCGCAAACGGGATGGCTAAAAGGAATTATGATCACTTATCGCTGAAATAATCTTCTTTAACTGCATTATAGACAGGAAGATAATCGTTGGTTAAAACAGTATCTATGCCCATTTCGAAATATTTCTTTGCTTCCGCGGGGTCATCTGCCCAGAAAACGTTGCACAAAATGCCGTGCGCGTGAGCCTTATCAATGCTTTCCTGATTGAAATATGGCTTGAAAAGCTGAACCTTATATGCACCGAGCTCTATGGCGCGATCGACAATCGACATAGGATCCTTATTTCCGTTCCAGCCGACGCAGACCTTGAGGTCGGGCGCGTATTCCATCACGCGGCGGATGATGTTGTCGTTGGTCGTCATAAAGTAAATGTGCTTTTCACAGTCGTATTTGCGGATGAGAGCGATGATCTGCTCGATCATGGGATCGTCGAAATTCTTATCCCAGATCTTGACGTGAATGTTCATGATTACCTGACCAGCGAATTTTTGAAGGATCTCCTCGAACGTGGGGATCTTCAAGCCTTTGAACTTCTCGCCGTGCTTGACTCCGAAATCCAACTCGAGGAGCTCGGCATAAGTATGCTCGAAGATCTTTCCGCTTCCGTTGCTTACTCTGTCAAGAGTGCTGTCGTGGCAGGAGACCAGAACGCCGTCTTTTGTTGACCACAGATCAAATTCGATCTCCTCCGCGCCCAGAGCGATCGCCGCGCCAAACGCGGGCATACTGTTTTCGGGCGCTATGGTGTTGAATCCTCGGTGCGCGCAAAGACGGGGATATTTCATAATACCGTCAAAAGGTACTATTGCAGCACCGCCGTTTCGGTAAAGCCATGGTCTGCGGCCTTCTTCAATATACTCATAATGAGATTTGGGACTACCCATATATCCCGCGGGCTTGTAGTATTTGTTTTTTACGTCAATTTCGCAAATGCCGAGCCCAACCTTGCTCTCCATATTTAACAGCATTTCACCCTTGGGAGAAACGACCATACTGCAACCGCAAAGCTCGGAGCTTTCGCCAAGCGAAACGGATGCGCGGATCAGGTGCGCGTTGGTGTTGTAGCAAAGGAATTTGTTGATAATTGAAAGAGCATCGTGTGTGTCTGTGCGCTGCAGCGAGCAACCGATGATGATATCAACGTTTTCGCGTGCTATTTTTGAAAAGTACTCATAGAAATAGAAATCATAGCAGGTCAGAAAGGCAAATCTGAGCCCTTCGAGCTCTAAAATGTAGGGCGCAGCAATCTCATAGCTGTAAGCCACATCAAGCTCGTGCCCACCCTCGGAATCGGTTTTGACCTCGCTGGGAGCGGGATGCGCCTTGAAATATCTGCCGACGATATTGCCGTTTCTGTCGATTGCGTGAGTGGTGTTACGGATGCCATTCTCGGTGCTAAATCCGGCGTTGACAAACAACATAGAATTGCACCTTTTGGCGGTTTCACAAGCTTTTTGCATAAGGATGGGAGTGTATTCTTTTACCGCATCGTAAAAGCCTTTCTTTCCCTTCACGTCCGCAAGAGCATCGCTGTATTCCGGCAATACAATGAGATCAATGCTTTCATCACACTCATCAAGTAATGAAAGGAGATTTTCAAAACACTTACCTACATCTTTCTCATCAAATGAATAATGAGGTTGAATTACGCAGATTTTCATTTGCTGTCTTCCCCTTTGAAGCTGAAATGGATCAGTTGCCGTAAACCGGCGGGTCGAATTCCATTCTCTCGCCCATATGGTCGGCGGACCAGAGGAGCTTATTTGCGATCGCGACGGTACGCGCGGAGGATTCGGGCATATTGCGCTCGGGGGCGACGCCCTTTTCGAGACAATCGACAAAGTACTCGATCTCGGCTTCGATGCCTCCGTAGGGTGCCATCTCGATCTTCTCCGCAGAGCCGTCTTCCTTTGAATAGACGGTCACGCCGTTTTCGTCGTAGATGACGGATGCTTTTTCAAATCCTACGCGGTAGGCTGCGTGGAATTTAACTCCCTTGAGCGACCATTCTGCAACCGCGCTGACGGGAAGGTTTTCGTAGTGATACTGCACGAAAACGGTGTCGTGCTTGACGAAGGTCGCCGCCGCAACAGCGGAGAATGACTTCGGCTCGCCGAAGAGCCAGCGGATCATATCGCAGTCGTGGATGTGGAGGTCGTAGATTACGCCGCCCGAAAGCTCGGGCTTCATATACCAGTTGTTCCAGCCCCATCTGGGAGGTCCGCCGAGACGGTCGAATTGCGCGGCGGTGGGCTTGCCGTATCTGCCGTCGTCAATGCAAGCCTTGAGGAACTCGTACTGACGGAAGAAGCGCAGGCACTGACCGATCATAAGCTGCTTGCCCGAGCGGTCGCGCGCCTCGATCATGCGGCGGCAGTCCTCTTCGGTGAGAGCCATCGGCTTTTCGCTCTGAACGTGGTAGCCGCGCTCGAGCATCTTGATCGCGTATTCGCAATGAAGGGGAGTGGGAAGACAGATGTCGATGAGGTCGATCTGCTCGTTTGCGAGCATTTCTTCGAGGTCTGTATAGGTGCGGAAATCACCGCCGAGACCTGCTTCGCCCGTGTCGATATTGATCTTGACACGGCGCTCGAACGCCTTAGGATCGATGTCGCAGATAGCGACGAGCTTTACGGGGATTCCTCGCTTTTCGAGCGAGAGATAAGAGTTTTTATGCGACTGGGCGATACCGCCGAAGCCGATCATTGCAGCACGGATCATGTTTTTTCCTCCGATTAATATAATACTGCATAAAGTATATCACGATTTCGCGCCCGAGTCAAGATTTTTGAGAGAAAAGATTAAAAATTCAGACAACGTCAGCGAGAAGTTTTTGAAGATTCTTGTCACTCTACACAAATATCTTGCCAATCGTCAAAAAATATAGTATAATAAAATAAAAATTCCCTTTTTGAGTGTTGCGGGCATTATTTTTGCTGTCTATTGGGATGAAGGACCTTCGCTCGTACGGGTTTCCGAAAGGAGTACTTTATGGAAGACAAAAGAATAATCGAGCTGTTTTGGGAGCGCTCCGAGACGGCTATCAAGGAAAGTGCCGCGAAATACGGCAAATATCTGCGTTACATAGCCTTTCGCGTGCTTGGGGACGAATGTGACTGCGAGGAGATCGAAAACGATACCTATCTCCGCGCGTGGAAATCGATCCCGCCCGAAAGACCTGCCTCGCTCAAGGGCTATCTCGCCGCTATCTGCCGCAATCTTTCGCTCAACCGCTATAATCTGCGGACGGCAAAGAAGAGGGGAGAGCAGGAGATCGCGCTCGACGAGCTCGGTGAATGTGTTACGGGCGGAGAGGGCGAGCTATGCGATGCCGCGGCTCTGCGGATCGCGCTTGACTCCTTCCTTCGATCGCTCGATACGAAAACGCGCGTGATCTTCCTGCAGAGATATTTCTATACCTGTCCCGTTGCCGAGATCGCAAGCCGACATGATATGAAGGAAAGCGCGGTCACAATGCTCCTTTTCCGAACACGCAAAAAGCTCAAAGAACACCTGCATAAGGAGGGAATCGAATTATGAAAAAGCAAGATATCTACAGAGAATTATCGAATATAGACCCCGAATTGATCGCAGAAGCCGATCCGAATGCACCGAAAGCTGCGTCAAAGAATCTGTTCCGGCGCAGATTTGCGCTGATCGCGGCGTGCTTCACTCTGATTGTGACGTCCGCCTGCCTCGGTATCTTTCTGCCCGCAGACAAGGCCGATGAGGACCTCGGCGCGCTGAACAGGGATAATCTTCCCTCGGAGCTCGAGGCACACGCGGACAGCGAGTATATCGATCTGATGCTCGCCTTCTACAAGTACGATAAGGAAATGCAGAAGACCTACAGTCCCAACAGAAATTTCCTTGATTATCTTGGAGACATTTTCTTCGGAGGCGGTTTGAAGGGCGGAGCAGCCATGGATGGAGAAGTAGCACCGCCGAATGCATCTGCTCCGACGGATGAGGAGTTTCTTTATAGCTCCGCGGACGGAAACGCCAACGAATACGGAAACGCCAACGAATACGTTGAAACAACGGATAATCAGGTTGCGGGCGTTATCGAAGCCGACCTTTTCAAGCGCACGAAGACGCATATCTTCTATCTCAACCGCCAGAATATGACGCTCAAGGTCTATTCGATCAAGGGCGAGGAGAGTAAGCAGGTTGCCGAATACGCGCTCAACCACGGCTACGAGAATATGCTCTCGCATCTTTACGGCTCGCAGATCTTCCTCTCGGATGACGGCAATACGCTGACGGTCCTCGGAAGCGGCATCGGTTATACCGAAAACGTGTCGGAAAAGAGCAAGCTCGCGGTAACGATGCTCATCTCGCTCGACGTTTCCGATCCCGAAAATATCAAGCGCAAGGATCATTTCGCCATCAGCGGCGACTATCTTTCGGCGCGTCTCGTTGACGGCAAGATCATCCTGATGAGCCGCTATTACGTCAACAAGGTCGACTACGACTACGAGCAGAGCTTCCTTCCCGTGATCGATACGGGCGATGGCTTTGAGGCTATGGCAGCCGAGGACATCGTTTTCCCCGAAGAGCTCACCTCGAAGTACTACACGGTCGTAACGCAGGTCGATATGGATAGCCTCGAGCTCGAGGGCGCGATCGGATGCCTCTGCTTCTCGGAGGAGGTCTACGTTTCCGCCGATAAGATATTCCTCACCAGAGCCTACAGCGGCATCGGAGAGGGCGTGGACGACGGCGTGAAATTCGTTGAAAACAAGACTATGACCGAGATCTTTGCGCTCGGCTACGGTGAGGGCGGCTTTAATAAGCTCGGAAGAGTCGACGTCGACGGCAGAGTGAAGGATCAGTACAGCCTTGACGAATACGAGGGCGTGCTCAGAGTGGTCACCACCACGGGCGGAACGAAGTTTATCGGCGGTGAGATCACCGTCAAGGACGGAATTATCGAGACCGACGGTGACACGTTTGCCGTAAACGCAGGAACTAACGCCGCGCTCTTCTGCATCGATCTTTCAAGTTTTGAGATCATCGGCGAGGTACGCGACTTTGCTCCCGACGGCGAGACGGTCGAATCGGTACGCTTTGACGGAACGAATGCCTACGTTTGCACCGCAGTTGTCATCACCTTCACCGATCCCGTTTACTTCTTCGACCTTTCTGATATGAGCAATATCACCTATACCGACACGGGCGTCATCGAGGGCTATTCCTCCTCGCTTGTCAACTTCGACGACGGATTCCTCCTCGGAATCGGCTACGGAGCGACCCGAAATACCCTCAAGATCGAGGTCTACGTCGAGAACGGCGACAAGGTCGAGTCGTTTGCTTCCTATGAAAGAGAATACTGCTCCTTCTCGGAGGATTATAAGTCATATTTCATCGACCGTGAGCGCGGACTCGTCGGAATCCTGGTCGAGGATTCGAGCAACGTGTATCTGACGAACAGATATATTCTCCTTGCATTCGACGGCTATAAGCTTGTCGAGGTCCTTGACGAAGAGATGGGACAGAAAATCGGCGATCCCGGCGCCGCACGCGCGACCCTTGCGGATGATTACATCTATATTATGCACCTCGATGAATTCAAGGCGGCGAAGGTTTATAATTGAGGAGCGGCTAGTGGCTAGTGGAATGAGAATTCCTCACTTCGTTCGGAAATTGTATTAATAAAAAATCTCGGATATTATGAAGCGTAAAAACTTCGTAATATCCGAGTTTTGTGTTTGTGTTCTGTTCAACGTACAGTACAGACTTTGCTCTCCTCAACCACCGCTGCACGCGGTCCCCCTTCCCCGCTGGGGAATGTAAAGGGGCAACGTCGCTAATTCAATTT
>JAZSEA010000063.1:0-8453 GCA_045531455.1 Eubacteriales bacterium | reverse complement strand
TGTATTTTCCGAAGAAACAAAAGAAGCGAGTCTGTTTTCAAACTCGCTTGTTCCGTATATCTTCACTTTGATTGGCTCATTCTCTTCGTCCGCGCACCTGATTTCATGCGCCGGTGTCTTGATCCCTATCGACGCAAGATGTTCTGCCATAAGCATCCGTCGGCACGGGAAGTCCATAAGTAGTGTGTCACCTTCGTGGGTGATTATTGATTTGAGCATGGGATAGTTCCTTTCTTATTTTTATAGTTTAGTAGACATAAAGATTTAATATTTGACAAACGAAAAAAGGGGCATATTTAGTGAAATTCTTTCGCTAAATATGCCCCGAAAAAATGGGTGCGTAGTTCAAATCCTCCCCAATAGGCTTTTTTGAGAAATGATATCTATGAAATCTATATTTAATTATAAATAATTAACGATTAATGTGTTCATTGAGATATGTGGGTATATTAAAATAGACTCCATATCTGTCACCCACATCTTTTGAATATTTTAACATAATTGAGCATAGGTCTATTGCTTTATTATTTAAGTGTTCATATGCCTCATCTTCATTTTTAAAGTATGCGACCATATTTTTGACTACCCCTTCCAACAATATGGAAGATATATATTCGCTACCAATAACATCATAATACTTACTTATCCTTGGGATAGCATCACTAATATTTCTTTGCTCTGTTTCAAAGCATACCTCAATATAATTTAGTAAATATTCAAATACAGTTGCCATATCAAGTTGACTGGTCAATTTGTCGTTGTTTGGTAAATCAACATATATATCATCGCGATATAACTCTAACAAAACAGCATTTTTGCATAACAAATTATACAAGCATTTTCCTCTTGGAGATAGATATATCTTGAATTTATCATTGTATTTTCTTTCAATCTGACAATTGTTTACATCTTCAATATCATATAAGCTCCTAAATAATATTCCAGTATTATATAAATGACTTAAGGCATCATTAATTCTATATTCCCAGTATTGATCGCGTAGTTTACTATCAGAGTTGGAAACGAACAGATTTTTAATTTCGTGTAGCAACTCTCTACCTTCAATATAGTTTTGACCATATATACTATCAATTTTTCTAGAAATTAAATATCTAATAATATATAAAGTGATTAGTGTAATACCATCCTTATCATTGTGTAGAATATTAGGAATATAACCTTCTCCACCCATATATTTTGCAGAATTCCCATTTGCTATGGCATACATTATATTATCAGTAGTAATACGATAATTATTGGCATCAATTGTAAAGGCACCATTAAATTCTTTCTCATTACATGGAATCCATTCCAAATTAATTAGCACATTGCTATAAATAATTAAAGCATCTGACAAATTATAATTAGCAATGTTATATATCAATTCTCCACTGATTTTAGATAATTGAGTTTCCACATATCTCAATTGTTCTCTGGCAGCTTCATATTCTTTAATATTTCCAATACTATCTTTGATATGAAGTTTACTTTCTATTGCAGCAAATCGTTTCTCAAAGATATCATGCAAAGAAACTGTAGCTTTTTTTAAAAACACATCGTTTTCTATACATTCTCGTCTTGCTTCTGATTGTCGTCCTATATTACAACGGAAAGTGTATGCTCTTAATGAAACTAAAGTTTTTATTTTTATTGTAGTACTCTCTATTGCTGAAAAACACGAATGCAAGTGTCTAGCAATTTCTACTACTGGTTTGTGAAATATCTCATCTTTTGATTCGATATCATCATATATAAGAATTACTTTATATGACTTGGAGATATTTTTTAAAATATATTTTATCATACTTGTGTAGTATTCTAGAGGATCCGCTACACAAGCATTTTTTAGCTTTTCAATTTTCCTACCATATGAAAGATCAAAAAACAACTCATTAATAGGCGATTGTCCAGGAATTAAATCTTCATTTTCTAACATCGTAGGCTTATTTATTTCTATAAAATTATAAAAATTCTCCCAGAAAATTTTTTCATCATTAATAATTGTGGTATTCTCATTTAAAAGTTTCTTTATCGTTCGAGTAAAATATTTTACGATTTCGTCATTCACGCTTTTTTGTGGGGAATCCGTGGACAAATCCGCGTAATAGAAAGACATATATATGATAATGTTATTGCCCTTAATCTCTATATCTCTATTTGAAATCTTAAAATAATTTCGAATTAGGGTTGTCTTACCCATGCCAGTTAATCCCACTAAATATTTCAATTCATTTTTGGGGGAATTTATAAACTTTCCTATTTCACTTTCTAATGGATCGGTCACATATATATTACTAGTTCCATCATCGTTTATTTTATCAAAAAATTCCGCATATTTAGTTCCTTCATAGTAATTTGGATTTGTGAAAACATCAAAAATGTCCGAAAATTTACGTCCAATTTGGTTTTTTCTTTTACTCTCGTCACTAAAGGAGACATAATTATACTCATTAGGTTTTCTTATCATAAATAATTCCTCCCATTATTTCATAATATTTGAAAGCTTGTTAAGTAAATCATCTAAATCTTTAACCTTATCCACACTTTTATCAACAAAATATTTGTTGATAAATTCATTTATTTCTTTATCTCTTTCTATATTATTTGGTGCATTATAGTAATTCTTTATGCGCTCAATCTTTTTAATCAATTCAGTTATATAATTAAAATCGTCTGGTGATATTTGTTTATCGGCATATAAACAATTGACATAATCAATAGCATTGGTAATATCCAATTCAGATTCATTCCCTATATGCTGAGATAAATTATAAATAGTTGTCAAACTTGCACGGATAATCTTTGTTAATTTGGTAGATGCATCAATTATTTTTGTTTTGTGTTGACTTTCTTGTATATTCTTTGCGCTATTGGCTGATTTAAACGCTAAAATACTTATTAATATAGCAAGGCAGTTTAAGAAAGCACCTGATACAATTTCTATATATACTTCATTTGTAACTTCGGGACGGACTAGATAATTAAATCCTGGCAGGCTCGCAAAAAATAAACGAATATTAAGCAAAAGATCAGGAAGGAAACAAAAAATTACAATTATTAAAAGAGCAAGCAAAATTTTTACTGCTTTATTAATCGGTTTCATGTTTATCTTCATTTTATTGCTAATCCTTTCTTATAATTACTACTATTGAAATAATACTGATAAATTATTTTATCATAATATTCTACTTTTTTCAACAACATTTTATTAATAAATACATATTTTACATGTTATTTTCCGTGCTATACTGGTACATTTACTACTGTTTGAATATTATTATTCAGTTATTGAGTATTGAGAACATCATGATTCCAGATTTTTACTTTCGTTGTGGCTTAGTGTAGCATAGATCTCGTAGATGTAAACATGAAAAATTATTGCAGAATAATACAAATAGATACAGAAAGAGCCAAATGAGAATATCGGAACATTTTATTATGCCAAAAAACTTTTGATACGCTACTGTATGAACTAAAAACAGCTAAAACGAACACACAGACCGTTCAGGCACTTGTTACTTCTTAAAGGCATAAGAAAAAAGCGAATTAAACACTTTTTAGGTGTTCAACTCGCTTTCACTTGACGGAAATGGAGAGGTTTAAAACTCTCGAGTATGTGTTCTAATCCAAATCGACACTAGATGCTCTGCAATAAGCATCCGCCGGAACGAGAAGTCCATAAGTAGTGTGTCACCTTCGTGGGCAATTATTGATTTGAGCATTGTTGTTCCTTTCTTTTTTATGATGTGGTAGACACAAAGATTTAACATTTGACAAACGAAAAAAAGGGGGACGATTTGCGTTTGTATGCGCAAATCGTCCCCCCAAAAAGGAGATTTTGTAGTCCGATTCCGAACTATTATTGAAAATCGAGAATGTCATCTTTTTTTGAGCCGTCTTGTGACGATTTTGAAAAAGTGAGGAAAAGTGAGATAAAGCGAGAAAAACCGAGGAAATCCTCGGTTTTTCGTGGGTCATCTTTTTCGGACCCTCAATATGGTGGGGGATGGTGGATTCGGACCACCGAAGTCAGTGACAACAGATTTACAGTCTGCCCCCTTTGGCCGCTCGGGAAATCCCCCATATGAAGTCCGCTACGCTCAGCGGACTTTTTTGGAGCTGGTGATCGGAGTCGAACCAACAACCTGCTGATTACAAATCAGCTGCTCTGCCATTGAGCCACACCAGCGTTTGGCGTTCCGTATTGGACGGGTTATATTATATCACAGTTGCGGGCGTTTGTCAATACCCTTTTTGAAGATTTTTTGTTATTTTCGCACTTTTTTGAAGTTTTATTTTGGAAAGCACTCCAAAATTGGCGTATTCCCTTGATTTTATCCTCCGTTTATGCTATAATATTTTTATAAAATTCACATTCCGCAAAGGAGAAATGTCATGAGTAAGACCTTAACTGCAGAGGACATCAAGCGCGTCAAGGGGCTCGGATGCCTCAAGGACAAGCGATTCGACGATATTTTCAACGTCAGAGTCATTACAAGAAACGGTAAGATCACATCCGACGAGCACCGCGCGATCGCGGAGGCTGCGGACAGATTCGGCAGCGGTGAGGCTGCCATGACCACCCGTCTTTCGATCGAAATTCAGGGTGTCAAATACGACAATATCGATCCTTTGATCGAGTTTCTCGCCTCTCACGGACTTGAGACGGGCGGCACGGGAGCGCTTGTTCGTCCCGTTGTATCCTGCAAGGGAACGACCTGCCGCTTCGGTCTGATCGAGACCTACAAGCTCAGCGAGAAGATCCACGAGCGTTTTTATAAGGGCTACCACAACGTTCCCCTTCCCCACAAATTCAAGATCGCGGTCGGCGGTTGCCCTAACAATTGCGTAAAGCCCGACCTCAACGACCTCGGCATCATCGGTCAGCGTGTTCCCGCGCACGACCTTGAAAAATGCCGCGGCTGCAAGAAATGTCAGGTTGAGATCGCCTGCCCGATCGGCGCGGCAAAGCTCGTTGACGGCAAGCTTGCGGTCGATACCGACGCCTGCAACCACTGCGGACGCTGCAAGGGTGCGTGCCCCTTCGGAGTCACATCGACCTACATAAACTGCTACAAGATCTGCCTCGGCGGCAGATGGGGCAAGAGAACGGCGCAGGGTCGCCCGCTTTCGAAGCTCTTCAAATCCGAGGAAGAGGTCCTCGAGGTAATCGAGCGCACCATCAACTTCTACCGCGAGGAAGGCAAGCCCGGCGAACGCTTCGCAGATACCATCAACAGACTCGGATTTGAGTACGTTGAGAGTAAGATAGTTAAATAACAGCCAAAAATCACCGTCCCAATTTTCGGGACGGTGTTTTTGTCATTATTTCGCCTCAAGCATCCACTGGATCGCGCGTCTGACCCATTTATCCCAGAAAGACCAGGTATGCGCGCCGGGACCTTCATCGTAGGTGTAGTCAAAGTCGGTCTTCTGCATAAAGTCGCGGAAGCCGACGTTTATGGGGTAAAGCGTGTCCTCCGTGCCGCAACAGGAATAGATCCTCGGCTTTTCCGCGCCCTCCGGGAAATTCTCCGCGAGCCACATAATGTCAGCGTCGCAATTCTTGACGGCTTCCTTGAAATCGTCGCCCCAGACCATTCTCGCCTCGTGCGTCCAGGCGCAGACCTGCAGGCGGCTTACGATATCGACAACGCCCGAAAGGCTTGCCGCCGCCGAATACTGATCGGGGCGCATCAGAGCCGTATGAAGCGCGCCGTAGCCGCCCATCGAAAGTCCGCAGATGAAGTTATCCTCGCGTCTCTCGCTGAAGCGGAAGGTCTTGCGAATGAATCTCACAAGCTCGTCCGAAACGTAGTCGAAATATCTCTTGCCGTATACCATATTGGTATAGTAGCTGTTTTCTCCGTCGGGGCATACGACCGCGATCCCAAAATCCTTCGCATAGCGTTCGATGCTCGACTTGCGGCACCAGCCCGTGTGGTCGTCGTGCATACCGTGAAGCAGCCAGAGCACGGGTATCTTTTCCTGATCGCATTCCTCGGGAATGATGACGTTCACCGACGTATCGTGATTAAGACATTTTGATCTGAACGTAACGTGAAAGAGTGCCATAATACAACTCCTATGTTTTTTTCAATTATATCATAGTATTTTTTCCGTGTCAACAATAATTTTGTTGAATTTTTATATTGCATTCGAAGCAAAAAAGGCGTATAATATAAAAAAACCACGCGAGGACCATTAAAATGAGCAGAGAGAACGTAAAAGTAACAGACATGCGCATCCATCCCGGCGACAGCGGATTCCTGATCGACGACGGCAAGACCGCGATACTGATCGACTCGGGCTACGGCTTTACCGGCTACAGAATGGCGCAGAAGATCAAGGACTATCTCGGCAACCGCCCTCTCGACTTCATTTTTTTGACCCATTCGCATTACGATCACGCCCTCGGAAGTGCCTATATCCTCGAGAGCTACCCGAATGCCACCGTCGTTGCGGGCGCATATGCGGCATCGATCTTCCGCCGCGCGGGTGCTCTGCGCAAGATGGAGGAGCTCGACCGATCGATCGCGGAGATTTCGGGCGTGACCGATTATCCCTTTCTCGGAGACAGGATGCGCGTCGATATCGAGGTCAACGACGGCGACGTCGTAAAGGCGGGCGACCTCACCTTCATCGTAATGGATCTGCCGGGTCACACGAAATGCTCGGTCGGCTTCTACTGTCCCGAGGAGGCAATGCTGATCGCAACCGAGACCCTCGGCATCTACGACGGCGGAGAGGTGATCCTTCCCTCCTTCCTCGTCAGCTACGAGAACACGATCGCCTCGATCGACCGCGCGCTGTCGCTTAAGATCGACCGCCTGCTGATCCCACACCTCGGAGACCTTGAAGAAAAGCGCACGCGATTCTATCTTGATAATATCAAACGCCGCTCGATCGAATCGATGGAGGAATACGCCGCCGCGCTCCGCGAGGGCAAATCCGCCGAGGAGATCGCCACCGATTACATCAAGCGTTACCGCGTCGGCTACGTTGAAAAGATCTACCCGCCCGAGGCGATGATGCTGAACACTACCCTTATGATCAATCGGATAGGAGTGGAGTTTGGGATAGTATGAATGCAAAATGCTAAATGCAAAATGCAAAATTGAACTGATAATTTAATTTTGATTAAAAAATACGCCCCGAAGGGCGGATTTTTACCTTTATTTTGCATTTTGCATTCTGCATTTTGCATTTACGCAAGCAGCGAGATAAGCTTATCCTTCTTACAGTATCCCACGTTCTTCGCGGTCTCCTGTCCGTTCTTGAAGACGATGACGGCGGGGATGGCGTTGATAGAAAAAGCGTTTGCAAGCTCGCCCTGCTCATCGACGTTGATCTTGCCGATCTTGACCTTGCCGTCAAGCTCCTTTGCAACCGCCTCAAGCTCGGGCGCGAGCATCTTGCAGGGTCCGCACCAATCGGCGTAGAAATCGACGATCACGGGGATATCGGATTGAAGCACTTCCTCGTCGAAGTTTTCGAGTGTGATCTTAACTTCCATCTTATTATCCTTTCGGCTTATAATAAAGCATACAGTGACAAAATCCCTCGAATTCGGGATCAGCCATCTGCTCGCGGAACTCGCGGCAGATACATTTGGTGTCCTCACTCTGCTCGCGGCGGCAGGGGCAATAGCCCCCGCGCTGCTTGAGTCCCTCGCGGACGATCTTTACCATCTCCGCGTCGGGGTTGAGCTGAATCTTTGCCGCCATTATTTCTTGAATCTCTTGCCGGTCTCGTTGAGGTAGGTGCACATCGCGAGAGTCCAGTCGGTCTGGATAATATCGTATCCGCGGTCTGCAAGCCAGCCCCAGCCGTACTCGGGCGAGATGGTGAAGGAGGTGTCGTCGGAATGTCCCGCTGCGAGCTGGGACTTGTAGTTGTAAATGATAGCGTTTGCCCAGACGAGCTTGTTGTCTGCGTGGAGCTTGTCGATGAACTGAGTAGAGCCTACGCCCTCGTTCTCGTCGGTGAAGACGACCTCACAGCCGACGTAGTTGATATTACGGCGCATCATTTCCTCGTGGATGCCCTCGTCCTTCTTTACGATCGGGAGGTAGTAGACCTCGGGAGCATACTCCTCAACGATGTCGAGGATCTCGGTCTTCGGCGAGGACTTAACAACGATCTGGTCGAGCATTCCGTGCGCGCGGATAGCGTCCGAGATCTCGCGGGGATGATCCCAGAACTTGTCGATGTTTATGTAGCAACGGCCCTTGAAGGTGTTGAGAACTTCCTCAAAGGTGCAAAGACCGAACTGGGTGTAGTCGCGGTCGTAGTTTACGTAACGAAGTTTGCGGATCTCCTCGTCGGTAAGCTGAGGGAGGGATACCTTGCCCTCGGTGCCGAGGTAGTTGAGGTGGCGATACTCCATCTTGGGATGAAGAATCCAAAGGGTTCCGTCAGCGGACTTGTTGAGGTCGACCTCGATCATATCC
>JAZSEA010000010.1:0-2221 GCA_045531455.1 Eubacteriales bacterium | reverse complement strand
ACCCTGCCGGGGAAAGCCTTGTTGCATTCGATCTTCGGCCCGATGTCGCGAAGGAGAATGAGCGCAACGTCATCGGTAAATATCACCGCGTGCGGGTTTCCGACACTGACGGGTGTGCATTCAAAGCCAAGATCAAGCATTAAATCATCCGAAATCTCCGCTTTTCCCATGTCGACCGTGACACCGCCCCCGTCTATCAGGAGGCGCTTGACGCCCGAAAGAGTCTCGACGGTCAGCTCATCCTTGTCGGTGTATCCCTTTTCGCGGACGAATTTTGCCACGCAACGAATGCCGTTGCCGCACATTTTCGCCTCGCTTCCGTCGGCGTTGAAGATACGCATCGAGAAATCGGCTATGTCCGAATAGTTGATATAGATCATCCCGTCCGAGCCGATACCGCTTTGTCTGTTTGAATATTTCACCGCAAGCTGTGCGGCGTTTTCGGGAACCTCTCCGAAAACGAAGAGATAATCGTTCCCGATGCCGTGCATTTTTGTGTAGCGCATTATATGCCTCCGCAGATGTTTCAGGAGATGGCGTTGATAAAGCCGATAACGAGAGCCGCTGCCGCGCAGATCCTTGAAGCAAGGCTGAGGCGGTCGAGTCCCTTCTTTGCGCCGATGATATCAAGGACTACAGCCCCGATCGCCGCCGCGCCTGCAAGGAGCGCGATCAATGCCTGACCGACGAAGCCGTAAAGCGCAATATAGAATCCCATTGCCGCAAGATATAATGCGAGCGCAGAAACGATATAGAGGCTGACCCTTCTGACGGTCTTGTTTCTGATAAGGAACATCAGAAGTGCCGCGAGCAGGCTGAGCGCTGTGATAACCATAAAGGCGATTACCAAAAGATCAAGAGAAGTCAACATTTTAATTTCCTCACTTTCATTGTTTGTTTTTGGGTTGCTTTTCTTTTGTGTCTATATTATACCGCAGACTTCTGAAGAAAACAGCGAGGAAATTCTGAAGAATTCTAAAGAAGATCTATGAAAAATCGGTAAAATGGACGGTTATGCGAAAAATACCGTGCTTTTCCTCAACACAGGCACTGCCGCCGTAGAGCCCCGCAATGCGCTTGATGCTTTTGAGCCCGATGCCGTAGCTTTCGCTCTTTTCAATATCCGCGCGGATGCGGTTCTCCTGCGAAAGCGTCAATTTGCCATCTGCGAGGAAAAGTGAGATTGTAACCGGGCTTTGCCTATCGGCGTATTTTCTTATATTTGACGCAAGATTGTCAAAAACTCTTTGAAGCTCGCGGACGTCGAAATTGCCGGCAAACGGCGAAAGCGTAACCTTTGCCTCGATGCTGAAATCATCCTCAAGAGAGGATTCAAATTCATCGACAAGCTGACAAAACAGCAAGCGGGCATCATCGAAGCGCTCAAGCTTCCTTGCGCCGCCGTCAAGAAGAATATCGGTCAGCTCCTTGATCTGCAAGCTCTTTTTGCGGATAAGCTCAAGATAGTTTCGGCGCTCTGCCTCGGGGAGATCACCCGACGTCAAAAGCTCCGAATAGGACATAATGGATGTCAGCGGAGTTCTAATATCGTGTGAAAGCGAGCGGATGAGCTCTTCCTTTTCGCTTTGCAAAGCCGCCTCCTCGGCGCGAACGCGCTTTTGCGTTTCGGAAAGATAATTGATCGAGCGCGCAAGATCGCCAAGCTCGTCATTGCCCTCGACGGGGACGGTGTGCTCCTCGCCCGAATGAAGCGCCTCGATGCCCTTTGCGATCTTCGGAATATATGAAAGCCGCTGGCCGAGCAGGAACAAAAAGAGCATAACGAAGACCAGAACCGATATTATCGCCCCAAGGCTGAATATCCGGCTTGTCATATAGTCGAGATCGATATCCGTCATTTCGATATTCTGCGAGTAAACAAAGCTATCGGCTATATGCAATGCAAGAAACACAAGCAGGCAGAAAAGGCATACCGCCGCCGCAAGTGATACCGCAAGATCGCCGAGTATTTCAAAAGACAGCTTGCTCTTTCTCGAATCAGTCAATGTAATATCCCCTTCCCCACGCGGTTTTTATATATGCGGGATTGCGCGAATCGTCGCCGAGCTTCTTGCGGATGTTCTTGATATGAACCATTATCGCGTCATTGCCCACCGCGTTCTCGTTCCATATACTCTCATAGATATTGTCGAGCGAGTATATCTTCTTTCTGTGCGAGGCAAGCAGCTCGAGAATCTTGAATTCGGTATAGGTCAGCGCG
>JAZSEA010000012.1:0-12810 GCA_045531455.1 Eubacteriales bacterium | reverse complement strand
GGGCGCGGTGCCCTTGCCGCACTCCGCAGAGTGCGGAACTCTCCTTGCGCTTCAAACAGACTGCGCCCCCGCAGGCTGTTTGGAAGGAGTAAAACCGCCCCTTACGGGCGGTTTTACTCCTTCACCCCCGCGCGCCCTGATCGGGCGCGCGTTTTCATTAATACAAACAAAAATTTCCGAGCCCGAAGGCTCGGAAATCTCCTTTCACCAGCAACCAGCAACTTTTACTCGGGTACTGCCTCATTCACGGGTGCGCTTGTGGTCACCTCAACGAGGCCGTCGCCGTCGGGGTCAGCCGGTATGACGGTCACGAGCTCCGAACCGCCCTCAAGCATATCAAAAATGCCGTCCGTGTTCTCGATGCCTACGTTGAAAAGCACGTAGCCCTCGCCGATGCCCTGAATTGCGACGTATCCGTTGTCGAGAACGTAGAGGAAATTGATCGATCTTCCCGCGGAATTCATAGCAAAGGTGAAGCGAAGCATATTCTCGCATCCTCGGATCCTTGCATCGACACCCTCGTAATATCCCACGTACTCGGCTTCGGCGTCGAGACCGAGGATCAGCTTGCAGATATCCGCGGGAACGCCGTCCTTCATACGGTATTTTTCAACTCCGTTCCTATGAGTTCCGAAGGCATACTCGCAGGCAAGCACTTCCTTTGCCATCTCCATATGGACTGCGGCGTTGAAATCGTCCCAAAATCCCGAGAGAGATTCGCATTTGTACTCTGTATTTACTGCGACATAGTAATGCTCCGTTGTCTGCGAGCCGCCCTTTTCAAGATACTTTACCGCAACGGCGGCATCGGTTGATACGCCCTTGATCCCGTAGATCTCGGCTTTGACGGTGATAACGTCGCGCTCCTTGCCGTCAATATTCCATCTCCAACCGTTGCGCGCCTCGATTTCATCAAGCTTGCCGCCAATAAACTCGCCGTTTTTGTCAAGCGGAAAAGCATTTCCGATCTCGTATTTCTCATATTTCGCGGTCAGGATCTCGGAGAACGAGTACTCGGCAAGTCCCGTCTCATGATAAATCTTTTCTCCGCCTCCCTTCGACGGAACAAAGAGATCGAATACGTTGTCCCAGACGATCACGTCGCCTTGATCGCCGGGTGCATCGCCGTCGCCGATCAGCATCGGCAAGCCCATGACAAGTCCCGTGATCATCAAGGCAAATGACGCCGCGATCGCCGCGATCTTCAGGATCGATCTTCTTTTTACGGTCACTTCTCTGTCGGCGCGCTCGATCAGATCCGCATCGATATTGCTCATTGCTTCAAAAAAATCATTCTTCATAGTGTGTAGCCTCCTTTTCTGAGTGCTTCTTTCAGCTTTTTTCTTGTTCTCGAGAGGATAACGAGGACGTTTGCTTCCTTCAGCGCAAATCTGCGCGCGATCTCAGCCGTGCTGTCGCAGTAGAAATAGCGGCGGACGAAGATATCGCATTCGCGCTCGGGGAGCGAACGAAGAAAATCATTCAAAAGCCTTGAAAGCTCGCCCTTTTCGAGCTCCTCCGAGCCGTCGGCAAGAAACTCCTCCGCCTCCTCAAGGCAGAGCGCGACCTCACAGCCGCCGCGCTTCTCGGCGGTCATTTTGCGGTATCTGTCAAAGGAAATATTCCGCGCGAGCGTTCCGAGATACACTTTAAGCGACTTCGGCTCCTCGGGCGGGATCGTGTTCCACGCGCGCAGGAGCGTGTCGTTGAAGACCTCATCCGCATCCTCGTCGCTTGCGAGGATATTTTTCGCGATGGCTTTGCAATATTTGCCGTAAACCGTCTCGCTCTCGCGCAGAGCACGTTCATCGCGGGCAAAAAACAGCTCAATTATCTTTTGGTCGTCCATGTCATTCTCCTTTCTCAGCCGTACGGCTATTTGATGGCGCCTCACACTATAAGACGTAAAAATTTCGGGATTCTAACAAAAATACAGAATAATTATTGACATTTAGGAAAAAGTATAGTATAATATATTTGTAACAACTGCATTTTGCATTTGTTTTGCATTTAATTAGGAGGTAGTTCTTATGTCAGAGCAGGTATTGATACAATTCCGCGCAGATAAAAACTTAAAGCAGGAGGTCTCCGAGATATATGAAAGCCTCGGCATGGACCTTCCCACTGCATTAAGGATGTTTATGAGTATGAGCAAGATGGTCAAGGGAATTCCTTTCAGCGTAACCATTCCCGAGGGAACGGTTACCCGTAACGATGCATTATCAGCATTTGAGCGTATGCGAGCAAGTACTGCAAACTCGCCCGAAATGTCGCTTGATGAGATAAATGCTGAAATAGCCGCCGCTCGTACTGAAAAAAAGGCAAATTCATGATTTACGCCGTAATCGACACCAATGTACTTGTCTCCGCTATGATCTCTCATAGGGATGATGCGGCTACGGTTCAAGTATTAAGCGCCGTATTTTCAGGAAGAATCACGCCGCTGTATCATCAAGACATTCTGGCAGAATACGCAGAAGTTCTTGCGCGTCCGAAATTCAAATTCGCTAAATCGGATATTGAAATCGTGATCTCCGCAATCAAAAGGTTCGGGGTCGAAGTTTTTCCTCAGCCAACCGGCGAAATCCTGATCGATATGGACGACTTGATATTCTATGAGGTTGCAATGGAAAAGCGCGAAGAAGATGCTAAGCTCGTCACCGGTAATCTGAAGCACTATCCAATAAAGGATTTCATCGTCACTCCCTCGGAAATGCTGAAGATTCTTGAAAACAAATAACATAAAAGTCCCATTAGCGCGCTAATGGGACTTTTATGTTACTGTGCCTTCTCAAGCACGATGGTCATTTCCTTGGAGCCGTTCTCGAAGTAGTACTCCTCAGCGGGGTCGGTAACGTAGCCGGCAACCGCTGTGGGGAGAAGAACGTGGAAATCGCTTTCGTCGTAATCGAAGGAAACGCTTCCGTCTGCACCCGTGGGTGTGGGCATTCTGCAGCCCTTGGAGTCGCACATCTGGATCTCTACGCCCGCAATAGGATTGCCGTCCTTGTCGGTAACGGTTACCTTGTAGCCCGAAGCGGCGGGAGCCTCGGTTGCGTCCTCGGTGCCCTCTGCGGTGGGCTCATCCGAAACTGCGGGAGCCTCGGTGTTATTATTCCCGCCCTCGGTGGTCTCTGCAGGCTCCTCGTTGCAGGCAACGAAGGAGAGGCAGAGGATGAGCGCAAGCGCGATCATAATTATTCTCTTCATGGTTTTTCTCCTTGTCTGATCATTTTTCCGTCCTATTATATCATTTGTAGGACTCAATATCAATGAATTTTTTGTAAAATTACATCCGTTATTTTTTGCCCAAAAAGAGCATTTATGAATTACTTTCCGCCGAGTTGGAAACAAATTATTATATATTATAGGTAGGACTTGTTTTTTCTCCGCAGATATGGTATAATTGTTCAGTCGCGCTAAATTTATATTATATATCTTTTTAATATAAAACTTTTAAATCTTTATATATTATATATTTTTATCGTTAGCAATTCGCGAAAGGCAAAGGAAAAATGAAGAATCAGAAAAGAACCAAGATCCTGTCGGCAGTGCTCTCGTTGCTGCTGCTGACTGCCACGATCATCGGCGTCTGCGTGAATGCCGCGGGCGATGCCGCAGCCGAAGCCTACATCGGGCTCTTCGACGGCACCGTCAAGAATGACATTTCGCAGTACTTCTCGAACGCGATCGTGGCTCTCCCCGATACGGTCAAGGATGACCAGGTCATCTCCCTCATCGTTGAGGTTGATGCCGAAAGTCTTCTCGACGCGTACGAGGACTCCGACAAGACCATGAGCATCTCCGAGTTCGCACTCTCGGACGAGGCTGCGGCTCTGCGCGAGAATATCTCGGCTGAGAGCGCGGCTCTCATCGAAAAGCTCGAAAGATCGGGCATTTCCTACGAGCTCGGAATCAATTACGACACCGTTATCGCGGGCTTTGAGCTCATCATCACCGCGCGCGATTTCGAGGACGTATGCAAGACGCTCGGCAAGAAGACCAACGTCATCGTCGGCGAGGTCTACGAAAGAGCCGAGACTCAGCTCGTCGAGAACACCGTCAACGTTCAGGACACGGGTATCTTCAACAGCATCGGCTGCGGATACGACGGCTCGGGCACGGTAGTTGCCGTACTCGACACGGGTCTTGACTATTACCACACGGCATTCTCGACCGACAATTTCACCTCCGACACACTCGGAATGACTTTCGAGGACGTTGAAAAATTCATCGGCGACACGGTTGCATCCGACAAGCAGTCGGGTCTTACCGCATCCGACGTTTACATCAGCACCAAGGTCCCCTACGGCTTTGACTACGCCGACGGCGACGCTGACGTATTCCCCATCCAGAGTGACCACGGAACACACGTTGCGGGCGTTATCGCGGGTAAGGACGACGTTATCACGGGTGTTGCGCCCAACGCGCAGCTCGCGATCATGAAGATCTTCTCCGATATCGTTGACACCGCGCGTACCTCCTGGATCCTTGCGGCTCTCGAGGACTGCGTCGTGCTCGAGGTCGACGTCATCAATATGTCGATCGGTACCTCCGCGGGCTTCTCCCGTGAAAACGACAAGGAGCAGATCACGGGCGTTTACGACCGCATCCGCGATCTCGGAATCAGTATGGTAGTTGCGGCTTCCAACAGCTTCACCTCCACCTACGGCTCCGAGAAGAACGGTAACCTCGGTCTGACCTCCAACCCCGACAACGGTACCGTCGGTTCTCCCTCTACATACAAGGGCGCGCTTTCGGTTGCATCTATCAACGGCGCGAAGACTCCCTATATGCTTTTCGGCGAGACCATCATCTACTACATCGAGGCGACCGACCGAGTTTCCGAGGAAAAGGAATTCGTCGCTGATCTTCTGGGTGACGGCAAGGACGAGGCTGAATACGACTTCGTGACCATCCCCGGCGCGGGACGCTCCGCCGACTATACCGGCATCGAGGTCGAGGGCAAGATCGTTCTCGTCAGCCGAGGATCGACCACCTTCGAGGAAAAGGCTATCGTAGCCGAGCAGAAGGGCGCGGCGGGTATCATCATCTACAACAACGTTGCGGGTGATATCAAGATGACGGTCGGCGACGCGAAGCTCGCAGTCTGCTCGATCAGCCAGGATGAGGGCGAGATGCTCGCCGCTCAGGGCACGGGCAAGCTGAAGATCTCCAAGAGCCAGGCTTCGGGTCCCTTTATGTCCGACTTCTCCTCCTGGGGTCCCTCTCCCGACCTCGAGCTCAAGCCCGAGATCACCGCTCACGGCGGAATGATCCTCTCCTCCGTACCCGGTCAGGAATACGACAGAATTTCGGGTACCTCGATGGCTTGCCCCAACGTATCGGGCCTCGTTGCCATCCTTCGTCAGTACGTTCGCGAGAACTTCCCCGCGATCGCTGACCATAACGTGGAGATCGCGGCGACTGTAAACCGCCTGCTGATGTCCACCGCAGACATCGTAAGCAACAAGAACGGTCTGCCCTATGCCGTAAGAAAGCAGGGCGCGGGTCTTGCTAATCTTACCTCCGCCATTGCGACCGACGCCTACATCCTTACCTACGACCGCAAGGACGGCTCCATAATGGACAAGTCCAAGATCGAGCTCGGCGACGATCCCGCAAAGAACGGCAAATATACTCTCAAATTCAGCGTCTATAATTTCGGTTCTTCTTCTCTTTCCTATGATATATCTGCATGTGTTATGACCGAGGGTATCAGCGATACCAAGACAAACGACGGTGAGTACACCGTTGACGAGCAGGGCTACCTCCTTGAGAACGGCACCACAGTCGAGATCACCGAGGTATCGAACGGCACTCTCTCGGGAACCAACCTCACGGTAGCCGCAGGCGCGACCGCCAACGTCACAGTCACCGTCACGATCTCGGATGCCGATAAGGAGTATCTGAACAGATTCGAGAACGGTATGTACGTCGAGGGCTTCGTCAAGCTCACCGCTACAGCGGGCACCGAGATCAACCTCTCGGCTCCCTTCCTCGCTTTCTACGGCGACTGGACGGTAGCTCCCCTCTTCGACATCGACTACTTTGAGACCAACGCAGACGAGATCGACGATTCGATCGACCTCGCAGACAAGACCCTTCCCGATGCGTACGCGACCCGACCCGTCGGATCGCTCTACGACGACTACGTTTCCTTCCTCGGCGGATACTACTTCGAGCAGAATCCCTCCTCGAAGCTCATCGCCGCCGACCGCAAATATATCTCGATCTCGAACGTCGAGGGCACCGTCCACTCGCTTGAATACGTCTGGGGCGGACTTCTCAGAAGCGCGGAGCGCATCGAGATCACCATCACGAACGACGCCACGGGCGAGGTAGTCTTCTCGAAGACCGAATACGACGTCCGCAAGTCCTACGGCGACGGCGGATCGATCTACCCCGCAAACATCAAGGTCGGCTTCGACGCCATCGACGAGGAGCTTGAAAACAACTCGAAATTCACCTGTCTCATCAAGGGTTACCTTGATTACGGAGACGGCGGAGAGGCGAACAACCTCAACAACACCTTCGAGTTCCCCATCTACGTTGACTTCCAGGCTCCCGCCGTCACGGGCGTTGAGTACTACACCGAGTACGACCGCTCGGCTGAAAAGACCCGTCTCTTCGCAAAGGTTGCCATCTACGACAACCACTACTCGATGGGCGCGCAGTTCGGATACGTGGCAAACGAGGGCGAAAACGGCTTCGTCTTCAACGCATTCGACAAGTACATCACCTCTATCTACTCGGATTTCAACTCCACCTCATACGTTGTATATGAGCTGACCGATTACGTTCAGCGCATCAAGCAGAACGCATATCACAGAAACACATTCACCGTCGTAACCTACGACTACGCGCTCAATACCGCAACCTACGAGGTCTCGCTTCCCGACGAGTTCGTTGATATGTACTTTGAGGAAGAGAGCCTCAAGCTCAGCCCCAACGAAACATACGAGCTCAAGCCCATCCTCTACCCCGGTACCGAGTGGGGCGAGCTCCTTGAATACTATTCGACCAATATGAAGGTTGCCAACATCGTCGGCAACAAGATCATCGCTATCGAGCCCGGCGTAACGAGAATCGTTGCCCGCGACCCCGTGACCAAGAAGACGGCTCAGCTTTCGCTCACCGTCCTCGCCGAGGGCGACGAGGGATACCGCAAGTTCGATAAGCCCGTCACAGACAATTTCGTTCTGACAGGCTTCTACACCAATAAGGCATTCTATCAGCTCGACGCTACCGAGCGCGATATCGGAAGCACGGGCGACGAGCAGAAGTTCGTCGGCGAGAATTACTTCCTCTCGCTCTACCCCTCCGAGTCGGTAACCCTCCGCTACATCCTCGACGCTTACTTCCCCGATGAATACACAGTCCGCTTCGAGACGAGCAACGATAATATCGTCACCGTCGACGAAAAGGGACAGATCACGGCTGTGCGCGAGGGCTTTGCCTCGATCTCCGCAAACGTAATGCGCATCGAGAAGATCACAAACGCCGACGGTAAGCTCGAGACGGTCTACCACCCGACCTACTACTCCAAGTCGATCTCGGTTGAGGTCAAGGAGCCCTGGATCACATCGGGTCCCTCTCTCTCGCACTACTTCGGACTCGGCGGAGAGGTGACCTTCCCCTCCACCCTCGCGGTCACCGAGATCGGTCAGTTCGCGTTCTCGAACTTCGATTACGTTCCCAAGACCGAGGAGGATGAGATCTCGGATGAGGTCCCCGAGACCACAAAGATGTGGTACATCGGTGACGACACGATAACAAAGGTCGTCATCCCCGAGGGAGTTGAGAAGATCGGACGCTTCGCGTTCGCTAATCTGACCGCGCTCCGCGAGGTCGTTCTCCCCTCCACACTCAAGACCATCGACTACGGCGCATTCTCGGGCTGTTCCTCGCTTATCACCGTCAGCGGCATCGAGCACGTCAAGTTCATCAACGAGGCGGCGTTCCTCGGATGTAACCTTTCGGGTGCGCTGAACCTCAAGGAGGCTGTTGCGCTCGGCGAATACGCATTTGCAAACAACAAGAACCTCAAGAATCTTACCCTCTCGGAAAAGACCAAGTCGGTTGCCTCCTACGCCTTCAGCGGCTGTGAAAAGCTCAAGAAGGTGACAATCGAGGCTGACAAGATCAAGCTCGGTCTCAGCGTTTTCTCGGGATGCCGTGAGCTTGCCGCTATCTCGGTCAATGCCGCCGTTATTCCCGCAGGAAGCTTCTCGGGCTGCTCCAAGCTCAAGGAAGTGACCATCGGACGCGACGTTGCCGTTATCGGCGAGCACGCGTTCCGCAACACCGCGGTTGAATCCTTCACGGTTGCCGAGGGCAACGAGACCTTTAAATCCCAGAGCGGCAAGCCCTACCTCCTCTCGGAGGACGGTAAGACCATCCTCCTCTGCGCTCCCACGGCTGAATCGGTCGAGTTTCCCGCAAGCGTTACCACAGTCGGCGACGGTGCTTTCTCGGGCAACCCGAATCTCACCTCGATCAAGGCTTCGGGCGTAACCAAGCTCGGCAATTACGCATTTGCCGACTGCGAGGCACTCGCAAAGGTCGAGCTCGGTAAGCTTACCTACATCGGCGACCACGCCTTCTCGGGCACGATTCTGACCGAAACTCCCGCGCTTGATTCGGTATCCTATATCGGCGAGGGCGCGTTCAGAAATACCAACGTGACCAAGGTCACCGTTGCAGACAACACCGAGATCGGCAAGAACGCTTTCCGCGGCTGCAAGAGCCTCGAGAGCGTCAAGCTCGGCAAGAACGTCACCGCAGGCGATTACTCCTTCGCCCTCGACCTTACCGACAACTGGACCTTCGGCTACTACAGACTCGCAGACAACTCGCGCGTTTACTACTACATCTACACCTCGCCCCTCCACTCGCTTGAGATCGGCGAGGGCGCAAAGCTCGGTCGCGGCGCATTCCAGGGCGCGGCAGAGCTCAAGGAAGTGACCCTCGGCAAGGGCGCCGAGATCGGTGCATACGCATTCTACAACGCATCGAGCCTTGAGAAGATCGACCTCTCGAAGGTCGTCTCGATCGGCGAGCTCGCCTTCTCGGGCGACGAGACCTACGAGTACCTCGACAGCGGCTTTACCGCTATCGCAACCGACGACGAGGGTCTCTACCGCCGCCACTACCACGCGCCTCTCCTCAAGAGCATCGACCTCTCGAGCGTTGAGAGCATCGGTATGGGTGCCTTCTCCTACATCACCTCGCTCGAGTCGGTCAAGCTCGGCTCGAAGCTTACCGAAATCTCCGACGCCGTATTCTATATGGCAACCTCGCTTACCGATATAAGCTTCGCAAAGATCGAAAAGATCGGTGAGAGTGCATTCGGTGAGACCGCACTCGTCTCGATCGACCTCTCGAACGTCAAGGAGATCGGCGAGAGCGCATTCGCCTTCATCGACACACTCAAGTCGGTGACCTTTGCGGACGGCGTTAAGGTCGGAAAGGGCGCGTTCGGCTACACTCCCGCGCTCACCGAGATCAAGAACGACAAGCTTATCGCAAGCGTTGACGATTACGCATTCGCATACTCCGCGATCACCTCTATCGACCTCTCCGCCGCAGAGTTCATCGGAACTCACGCCTTCATCAAGGAGGAGGTCACACCCTTCGCTGTAGTCCTCGGCGAAAAGCTCGCGGACATCGGCGATAATCCCTTCGCAATGTGCGATATCCCCGCATTCTCCACCGTTATCATAACCGAATTCAACGGCAAGAATTACGAGGAGATCTCCTACGACTTCAACCTTTCCGAAAACGTGCTCGTTATCGCGGGCTCGCTCTACCGTAAAGTTCCGAACGGTCTTGAGCTCATCACCTACGCGGGCGAGGGCAAGAACGCCGTCATTGCTGACGGAACCGTACGTCTCTCGGCTATGTCCTTCGCGGGCAATGACGTCAAGAGCGTTGAGCTTCCGAAGGAGCTCAATGCCATCGGACACAAGGCGTTCTACGGCTGTGAAAAGCTCACTCTCGTGACCTTCAAGAGCTACGACGCCCCCATCCTCGAGGAGGAATTCGATTACAACTACTTCTCCTCCTTCGAAAACATCCCCGCAACCGGTGAATACGATTTCGTTGATCAGAACGGCGGTTCTATCATCAAGAACGGTATCGAGGTCGTTCCCTACTTCATGTGGAATGCCGCCGACGTTCCCTACGTCATCTATTACGGTGCAAGCTTCATCGACTACATCGGTCATATCGAAAATCCGATCACGATGGTCTATCCCTCGAACGGTAAGAATTACGATTCCTTCATCTTCGGTCAGTACTTCGACACCGTCATCCTCGGCGCATCTGCCGCAGACGATATCACCCTCGAGGCGATCAGCCTCATCGACAAGCTCCCCGAGACGGTCTCCCTCGACGACCGCGCGGCAGTTGAAGCCGCACGCGCCGCTTACGATGCGATCTCGACGCTCGAGCAGCGTGCTCTTGTGACCAACTACTCGAAGCTCACAGAGGCTGAGGACAGAATTGAAAAGCTCCTCACTCTTGAGAATCCCGAGGAAACCACTCCTCCCACCGCTCCGGAGGATCCTAAGCTCGATCCCACCACGATCATCATCATTATCCTTACTGCTCTTCTCGCCGCCGCTGTGGTCACGGTCATAATCGTTGACTGCGTCCGCCTCGGCAAGAAGGCAAAGGCAGAATCCGAAAAGGAAGGAGAAAACAACGACGAAAATGACAAGTAAATCAAAGATCAGACTCCTGCTTATTTCGGTAATTGCGCTTATCACCGTCCTTACAGGCTGCTCCCAATGGGAGCTGCCTTATGAGGATCTCAATGCCGAGGGCTACACCGTGAGCGTGCGCTTCGATCCCTGCGGCGGTGCCTTTGCAAACACCGAAAACGTGCAGGTGGTCGACGTATTCAGCCTCGCAGACGCCAAGAGCGACTCGGCGGGCAACAAGCTGATCAAGCTTATCACCCCCGACGACAGCCGCCGCGGCGACAGAGCCTTCAGCGTCTCGAAGAACGGTTGCTTCTTTGCGGGCTGGTACCGCGAATGTGCTCCCCGTACCGACGAGCAGGGCAATCCCCTCGACTGCTACGGCATCCCCACCTCCGAGTCGGGTCTCGAGCAGGGCTACACCTACTCGGGTCTTTGGAATTTCGAGACCGACTCCCTCTCGGTTCCCGAGGGCAATTACAGCTCCGAGGAACCCTACATGACCCTCTATGCGGCATGGATCCCCTACTTCAACTTTGAATTCTACGTAAAGAACGCCGAGGGCTCATACGAGCTCTACACCTCCGAGCAGCTCATCTCGCTCGAGATCCCCGAATGGAACATGGAAACCGGCAAGATCGATATGAAGGACTTCCCCGAGATCGACGGCAAGACCTTCGTATCCGCTTACCTCGACCCCGAGATGACAAAGCCCGTCACCGAAACGCTTTCGGGCGAGATCGACTATGAGCACGGCGTCAGCGCGACCTCGAAGATCGCGGTCTACACCGAATTCGCCGAGGGCGAATGGTACCGCATCACGAGCGCAAAGCAGTTCGCGGCTACAAAGCTTTCGGGCTGCTACTACATCGAGGCTGACCTCGATTTCACCGGCGTAAACTGGTCCGCGGCTCTCTCGGGCGGCGCGTTCACCGGCAAGATCTACGGCAACGGCCATAAATTCTCGAACATCAGCTTTATCCAGGCTGACAACTCAAAGACGAACGGCGGCCTCTTCGGCTCTATCGGCTCGGGCGCAATCGTCAAGGATATTGCATTCGAAAACGTAAGCTACACCCTCGGTGCGGGCTCGCGTATGCAGGCTCCCGTCTTCGGACTCCTCTGCGGAACTCTTTCCGAGGACGCAGTCCTCGAGGGCATCACGATCTCTTCCTCGGGCTTTGCGATCTCGGGCGATATCTACCCGCAGGAATACACTATCGGAACCCTTATCGGAAGCGGCGGCAACCGCGGCATCGATATTTCGGGCATCAAGGTATCGCTCACCGAAGGCTCCGAAAGCAGAATTTCCATCGTAACCGATCCCGCATCCGGCGAGATCACTCTCACATTTCTTAACTGATAAAAATTATTTTGAAATAAATCTGGAGGAAAAACAAATGTCAAAGAGAATTATCTCACTGATGCTTGCCGCCGTTATGCTCTTCGGCGTTCTCGCATCAACAACCGCATGCGGCGACAAAACCACCGCTCCCGACGCCCTCGTTATTATGACCGAGGACCTCGACGGACTCTTCAATCCCTTCTATTCGACCACGGGTGCCGACGCCAACATCGTTTCGATGACTCAGATCGGTATGCTCGGCTCTCACTATGAGAACGGCGACGTAACCGTATCCTTCGGTAAGGATCACGCTGTTGCAGTCCTCGACTACGTAGTAAACTACGATTCCGCAACCGACAAGACCACCTACACCTTCGTCCTCAAGAACGACATCGTATTCTCCGACGGTCATCCGCTGACCATGGAGGACGTGCTCTTCAACCTCTACGTTTACCTCGATCCCGTTTACACAGGCTCTTCCACCATGTACTCGACCGATATCGTAGGTCTTCAGGACTACCGCACACAGACCATCGGCTCGGATGCCACCGACGTTGACGACACCATCACATCTGCCGCAAATGACCGCGCACAGAACCGTCTCAACGAGCTCATCAACCTCTTCCGCTCGGTCGGCAAGACCCAGACCGCAGGCTCCTACAGCGCAGACTACGACAAGATGGTTGCGGCTATCAACAGCCACTCCCTCTCCTCGGGTTACGTCAACGCTGTTTCAAACAACCCCGCAGAGGTTACGAA
>JAZSEA010000037.1:0-6718 GCA_045531455.1 Eubacteriales bacterium | reverse complement strand
ACAGTCCACAACCAAGGCAGACTAATCCCTTGGTTGTGGACATCTTTTTTGTTCTTATGGTCTACACTTATATAGGCTAGATTGTTTCGACCCATCCGCACGTCTGCGATGAGTAACCGTCACGTAGCCTTTACTTACAAGCTCTTTTATTGCTCTCTTGACGGTTGATACGCTACATTTATTATCCGCCGCAATTCTCTTGTGCGAAACGTAGCAATTCTCGTTCTTGCCCTGCCTATCACGCAGATAGCGATAGACAAGCACGGCTTTTGAGGACACCTCGTCAAGATAAATCATCTCGAAATCTCTCATCCAGTATCACCCCCTTCTCATCGAAGATTATATCAGTGTTCGCATCCTTGGGGTAATTGCGCTCGGTCATAAGCATGCTGTCACCTTTATCGTCGTTGTCGCTATCTTGTGGCAGATCCAATCTCTTTCCTCGTGAAGATCTGATTGCACCCGCTCGGTGATTAGCTTTCTTAGCCATCTCTACATCACTCAGCTTGTCACCAACACTCGACACAGCATAGAGCATAATGATGTTATCTTCGAGATTGCTTTTATTGGCATACGAAACCTTTCTGTTACCCTTGTCGGGAACAATGTACGGCTCCTTCGAGAAAACAATACCCCATTTGAAAAAGAGCTTCAGCCTTACCTGCATAGGATAGACCCCCGTCTTCATAACGCAGAACGTACCTTTTGGAAGCGACTTCAACTCATCCGGGGTGAGAAGAGGTCGCTCTATCATTTGCAAGCTTTGAGAGGGATCATTTTTGCCTCGACTCACCGAGCCTGATTGTACCGTTTTTGTGCCGAGGGCTTTTGAAAGTACCTGCGCGGACTCGCTATTAGGTGCAAAACCGCCGAAGATTGTCAGCTGTGTGTTATCGGTAATGATCTCACAGCCTTCCTTGCCGTAGTTTTTCTGTAACTGTGCGAAGGATTGAATAATCGCTACAATAGATACGCGTCTCGATCGTGATGCAGAGAACATCATTTCAGCTCCCTCGATTTTCGGGATAGTACCAAACTCATCAAGATACATCATTACTCTGTTCGGGAGCTTACCTCCGTATTCATCAGCTACAGCAAGTATCTCGCGGTACATCTGCTGAACTATTAGGGATACCATAAAGTGTTTAGATGTGTCCTCCTCGGGAAGGACAATAAATATAGCAGACTTGCTCTTGCAGAACTGTTCTGTATCTATGGCTGTGTCAAAGCAAAGGATCTGCTCAAGTTCGGAGTCGAGAAAAGCATTCAACCTCGAGAGGGCGGTTGACATAACCGATGACATAGCTTGCTCGGAAGTATTTAAAGCTGCACCCGCAAACCAACGCGCTTTATGTTCTTCAGGAAGCTTTGATACGAGTATCTGAAACTGAGTTTTGCCTTTAAGTCCGGACGGAGCTAATAAATCCTGAATGATCTTGAAGACCGAAACAATATGCCTTGTTTCGGAAGGACAGAATTCGGATACGAGAAGTATTGACGCTGTAAGCAAACCCTCCGCAGCATCATAGAAAAAGGCATTCTGGCCGAAGGATGCACCGTCCATACCGGATAGGATGATGGTCTTCGAAATAATTTTAGCGTATTTCTCGGCTTTTGCCTTGTAAGCAAGGTTATCCGGCTCACTCTTCCACAGATCCATATATTTATTTACCAGATGCAATAGGTTATTGCCGTCAGATCTCGTAGGATTGCGAAGATCAATAACAGCGACATTGTATCCGTAGCATTCCTTTGCAATCTTACCATAGTTGCGGTAAAGATCACCTTTGGTATCGGAAGATATAAAACTCATACCCGATGCACATGCATACTCAAGATTCGGATACAGAAAGTACGCGGTCTTACCAACACCCGCCGCGCCTATCATAAGAGCGTGAACATCTCCTGTATCAATCAAAGCAGTTGTGCCTGTCTTCTTTGAATCGCATCCAACAACTATTCCTTGCTCCTCTGATTTCGGAAGATTCTTGCCCTTTCTCCAAAGCGCGGGAGTGAAAGGGATATGCTTGTATGTTTTCTTAATCTCTGCCTTTCGAGCCCATCGCGCAGTTCCGTGCTGACCGTCACCAACGGTCTTGGCCTTGATGTTGTTTAGATTGTAAATATGTGCAAGAACAGAGATACCGCTCAGTACGCAGAACATTATTATTGCAACAACTATTAATGTTGTAATTGAATCACTCATTATTTCTCCTTTCTGTCGAGATAATTAATTAGCCTTATGCAGTCCATGCAGATTTTAAGTATGGGACGCAAAAAGATATTGCGGTCGCATGTGAGCTGCGGATTGTCATAAACTTTGGTTAACTCCGTTGTGTCATTGTTCAGTTGACGGAGTCTGCTTGCGAGATCTCCGTTGTCTGCATAAGGTATATAGCTTTTAAGAAGCTCCGTCTCTATTTCATTCCACTCGATCGGGTCGAGACTTTTTCTGCATTCGTCCTTTGCAAGCCAAAGGAGCAGACCGAGGTAATTCCCGATCCGCTCCCGCAGATTGTATTTATCCGAATTTACGATTGCGGTATATGAATCACATACGCGGCGGTACAGCATTGGAGGCAATTTGGCTTTCTCCGCGTTTCTGACAGCATCAATACATAGGTTGCGTATTGCTTCGCTGTGATCTGTCTCTGCAGGGATTGGTGCAATGCCGTTCATGGCTTTTACATCCTCATCCCAATCTTTGTTGGTTGAATGAAGAATTCTTACACTCTTGTAACCCCGCAGTTCGAGTATTTCCTTGATTCTCTTGCAAGCAATTATACCTGCATTGTCGTTATCCAGGCAAAGAACGATCTTCTTTAGATTCGGATTTACTTTGAGTCTGTGAAGAATGGCTCTTTCGGATACAGAACATAAGGCCACATATGAATGCTTCATCCAATTCTCGCGGTGGAGAGTAATAAATGCGAGCATGTCTACCGGTGCTTCAAATACAAAAAGCCATTCGCTTTCACCGTTATGGTGAAATGAATATTCTGCTTGGCTTCCTACTTCGGTACATTTGAAGCTGCCTACCGTTGCGCGTCTGTGGCAATGCTTAGGAATGCCTTCTTCATCAAGTCCGACAAAAATGCAGTTATGGTAAACCGCATCTTCATAGAGCGTTTTTGCACGTGCGAAGTAAGTTATAACATCACGAGCAATAAAGCGCTTATTCATCAAGTAAGCATACACCTGATTCATTGTTCGGTTTGCTTCCGGAAGGACAAGCTCTTTTGTTTCTTTAGCCTTTCTCTCAGAAGTCACAGATTTACTTACCGTATTCCCGATCAACTCTGCAACCGCTTCTTGAAATGTCATTCCGAAGAAACGCATCACAAAGCTTACGGCATATCCACCTTTGGATTCATAGTGCGTGTACCATTCGTGTCCGCGAATCCATACTTGATGTTTTTCCCACAAGTGTTGATTACCAAAGCGTTTGAGTTCTTCACCTCGGGATAAAAGAAAAGCGGCGAGATCAGTGTGATTCGCCGACTCAATTTGAGATTCCGTATAATGCGGCATAGTTCCTCCTTACATACTGATATTTTGCCCTTTCTTCTTGGCTTCGATCTCACGGCGGAGTTTGCTGTCGACACCCCAAGCGGGATCATTTGCGTATCCGTCGAATTCTTGACGAAAGATATTTGAGATATCTTTACCGAGGCGAGAAACAGCAGTAATTACTTTTGCTCTTGCAATACTTGACGCAGCCGTATTTGTATGTGTATTATATGGCATAGTATTGTTAGCAGAATTGCCCTTATCTATTTTCTCATTCTCGGTATTTGTTTCGTTCAATTCTTTGCCCAGTTCAAACGCTCTTTTGATCACAGCATTTCGTATAGGTTTGAATACATTTTCTTCGGAAAGCGGAAGTTGTGGCGAGAAATGATCTGTATATGTATTTTCAACTTCGCACTTCGCAAGATACCATACATCATACAATCGCTTTACTGTCTCGTCTTTTTCAAGCTCATCGACAATGTCATCGACTTTTCTTTTAACTTCCGGCGGAAGATAACCGTATACCTTTTTGCCCTTGACTCTTTGCAAACGTCTGGCAAGCTCTGCCACCTTATTGACTATCGTTGGGTTATAACACAAACCAAGCTTTATGCTTTCGGCAAGTGAATCAAACTCTTCTATAGTTTTAGATGTAAGCAAGTTGCGATATTGTGTTTGTCTATCGTATATCTCTTGCAGATCCGCTCGGAAGATTTCTTTACCAAATGTTTTGCGCATCAATTCAATGCCTTTGTTGTTAAGATATCCGCGCTCTATAGTATCCTTTGAATAAATCATAAGATGCACATGAGGGTGATGCTTCTCATTATGAAAAGCACCGTACCAACAGAGTTTGTCAAGAGGTATACCATGTGCTTTTGCAATAACGTCTTTATTTGCGCGTATCATATCTCTCCACTTTTCAGCATTGTTATATGAGAGTCTTTCCGCATCTTCGCGCTTTATTGAAATGATTACGGAATAGACGTTGCCACTGTACGCCTCCATCTTGCGAACTTCATCGGCGAGAACAAGTGCAAAACCTTCGTCGCTGAACAATCCGTGAGAACCGCTGATACGTTCAACACGCGGACGGGTTGCGATATAATCGAGATATGTTTTTCCGCTGAGCAGTTCGGGATGCATTTCAATAACCGCAGCAATAAGTTCCGACGCATCACCACGTGTATTGCTCTTTTCAAATGCAGCGTATTCGGGCATATTTACAATGCTTTTATACGCATTAATAAATTGATCGATACATTCTTTTTGCTTTTCTGTCGCGGATTTATTTTTCTGTGCATCGCTCAGTTTATCTACACCTTCGCGCGTTGCTATGTATTGCAGAAGACCGCCGATGCTCTTTCTTGTTTTCTCACTTTGATAGTATCTGCACTTAACAATAATACGAGGCATCGAATTTCTCCTTATTCTTCAAAGTCTTGCAGTACATCTTCAAGCTTAACAAAACCGTGTTGTTTACGGACCTTATCATATGCAAGATTTCTGTACGCTTGAATTTCTTTTTCTGTGAGTTCCAATCCCATAACGCCAAGAAGATAGTTTTGAAGAGATAGCTCTCCCGATATTTTGAATAGCATACTTGCTATATGATTTTCCGAGTCCTTAACCGAAGCTTTCACTACACGAAGTACTTCATCACTCAACAAATCCTTGTTTGATTCCGCATCAAGCACACAGCAATAATGACGTATAGCGGCATCAACGAATTGCGATCGACTTCTCGTATCTGCCGCATCTACGTGTGCGGTAATCATTTCGGAAGTTCCCGGCTTAAGCCAGAAATAATATCCTTGCTTTTTGTCTTTTTCTTCTTTCATTTTGCCTCCGAAAGGGCGAAATTTGCCACGCTATCGGTTTGCAATCGTCTTTTCAAAACCGCTATCGTTTTCTCATTATTGCAAATCTCTCGAAAGCTCTGTTTTTCGCCCTTTTTCTCCCGCAGTCCGCTGTTGCGGGCTGCTGTTTGCGGGAAACCGCAATTAATACTTTAACCCGCTTAAAAATAAATTCCCGCCCATATCCCCTCAAAACCCTCATTTTCTGCCCATATTTTCATCGTTAGCCGTACTTGTCGCAAACATCTCTCACGAGCCCTCACGATCGCCAACGTCGGCTTTTTCGGCATCTCCACGGCTTGTTGCTTTGGGGAGGGATTCCGTTCCAGACGCGGCATTTATGCTCGAATTCGGTTTTCTTCGAGTAAGTTTTGAAGGCTGAGGCGTTGAGGTCATTCCCTCGCTCTCCTTCTTATCTATAAACTCGCGCACAGCCTGAGGCACATGCTTTTTGTAGAGTGAATCCATAAAGTGATCCAGCTCTTCACTCAGCTTGCTGTTCTTTTCTTTGAGATAAATATTTATTGCTTCGAGCTTTGCATCATCGAAGCTGAATTCTATTGATGTATTCTTCATTTGTTTTTCCTTTACATTTTTATAGTAATATTTGTTACGCTTTCGCTTGGGGCTTCGATGGATACGTTAAGTTGAAATATAAGGTATCCGTTGTTGTAATCCTCGACCATCTTCTCGGCTTCGGTCAGAGTGTGTGACGCATCATACCAACGCGACTCCATTTCGGAGAGTGTTGCTTCGACAGTATCTTCGACATGATTTGAATAAAACTTTGCCGCTTCGAGGAAGGCATCGCGGCCAAGCCTTTTGTAAAGACCGTATAAGGTCTTCATCTTTCCGTGTGCCACGGCTTATTACATCGAGAGCTTAGGGCCCGACACAGCGGGAGCATCTGTTACTTCCTCTGCTTTCATGCGAGAGGACTGACGTTTTGTCGGCTTGTTATCCTTCTGTTCTTCGTCGTCGGGATTCTGCGATTTGACATATTCCTGAACGTCTTTCGGAACCTGCTCCTTGTAAAGCTCTTCGAGATGCTCGGCGAGCATGTCCTCGATTTTCTTGTTCTGCTTCTCGAGATAATACTCGAGTGCTTTGTATTTTGGTGTGCTGTACTGCACGCATAATGTTTGCTTTCTCATTTCTTTTTCTCCTTATGTGGATTTCATTTCAAAACTTTCTCCGCTCTCCGAGGGATTGATCCAGCGTTCGCTTTCCTCGATACTGCACTCACCGGCAAGCATCTTTGAGAATGCTTCGAGTCTTTCGGGAGCGCAGCCGCTGACAGCGATCTGCAATCCGTAGTATCCCTCGAAGATCCGCTCGACCTTTGC
>JAZSEA010000044.1:0-1634 GCA_045531455.1 Eubacteriales bacterium | reverse complement strand
ATATCGGAAAGGTAAAGAATATAATCTCGATGTCGGAAACTTCGGGCAAGCGCGGTGACGTGAATTCGAAGATCGGCATTGGGCTTGACGCGCAGTTTGCGGGCAAGGAAAGAAGAAGGCACCCCAAGGCGAACGCGCTTCTCAAGGGTCTGCTTGCTTATTTCAGCGCCGCAGTACTTGTGATCGGAATCCTCACTGTTGTCGCGTGGCGGCTTTTCGAGATCCGCGAGGCGGGTCGCGCCGACCTTTTTGTTGAAAACTATATCGCGGAAAAGGATATCGAGGGCTGGCGTCAGCAGCTCAGATTGAATCTTCCAAACACCTATCCCGCTTATGAGGACGCCTCAAAGCTTGCTTACGACGTTCTCTCGCCCGTGCTTGAGCTCGGCGAGATCACATATCTGCGAAGAATGACTCCCTCGGCGGATGGCTATCCCGTTTATGAGCTCTTCTCGGATGGCGTACATTTTGCCGCGCTCGTTATTTCCGACAGCTCCGTCGGTCTGTTTTCGACGGGCGAGTGGCAGGCGGTGCGCGTTGAATTTGATATTGATTTCTTCGACAGCGTCGAATTCCCCGAATACCGCGTGATCCTCCCCGCGGGCGCGTCACTCACCGTCAACGGTGCGGCGATCGATCCCGCTATGAAGGAAAAGAAGAGCGCGACATACCCCGCGCTTTCGATAGCGGAGAAGGGGCACGACGTTGCTTCCTGCGACATCTACGTTTTCAATGACGTGTATTTCCTCCCCGAGCTTTCCGCAACGCTTGAAGGCGCGAGCCTTGTTTGCGAGCAGATGGGCGAGGGCGAGTACTTCTTCTATTACCCCGAAAGCGCAATGCATTCGATCAGCGTCACAGTCCCCGTCGGCGTTGATGCATACGTGAGCGGAATCAAGCTCACAGAGGAATGGGCAAGCCGCACGGAGATCGACGGCGAGCTCGGCGCGCTTGATGACGGCGGAACCGGAACTTTGCCTCGTCTCAGCGTCTGGACGGTCGGCAACCTCTTCGGCGAGGTCGAGGTCGAGGCGAAGATTGGCGAAACCGAGGTCGCGTTGCTGTCGAACGATGGCGGAAACTATAAGTTCGACACCCCCGCGGAGTGCAAGTATACTCTCACAGTCATCCTTCCCACGGGCGCAGAGCTTTTCGTCAACGGAAAGGCGATAGCCGCCAACGATAAAACCTCCGCGACCGCCGAGGACATTGCCTACGGTTTCACCGCGCTTGGCAGATATGAGGTCTCCGAGCTCGGAGTCATCGAGGGCGGAGTGCCGAATTTCGACAAATACACCCTCACGGGTTATCTTGCCGAGCCGAACGTGACCGCAAAGCTTGGCGGCATCGAGCTGCCGCTTGCGGGCAAGAGCGTTTCGGGCTACGAAATGAGATGCGATTTCGATTACACCGCGGGCGACGTTTTCGATGCCGAGCGCATTGCGGCGGCTGAAAAGTTTGCCGAAAGCTATCTTGCATATATATGCGGCGGCGGTGCATGGCAGGATCCCGCAAACGAAAAGGCTTTCAACGATAACTACAACGCCATCAAGGCGCAGATGATCGAAGGAACGGCTGGCTACGTCGGCGTGATGGAATCCTACCGTGACGTCAACCTGATGCCGAAGTACGAT
>JAZSEA010000050.1:0-21515 GCA_045531455.1 Eubacteriales bacterium | reverse complement strand
CTTGTTCTCGAAAAAATCTGCTCCGTCAAAACTGCTCGCACCTCACGGCGAATTAATTTTTGATGGATTTTGGTGGGATTTTGCGAAGCAAGGTATTAACCTTGCGAGTAAAAGCACGCCGAAATACGCGAAAAGTAATCGACGTGAGGCAATTAGGTTCGACTCCCGTACGGCTGACCAAAAAAGCAAATAGGAATATTTAATTTGAATTAATTTGCACTTTTAACAGAGTTTTTGCAAACTTTTTCAATAAAATATTCCTATTTTTATATGCATAATTATTAATTTGAACGATATTCGCTGTATTTTCATACGGGTTTACGCTGACTCCTTAGCCTCCCTCCGGGAGGGAGGGGGACCGCGGGGGAGCGGTGGAAGGAGAACGCGAAATTTGCCAAAATTTTAAATCAGCACCGGAATTGCATTACTATTACTGTCGACAAAACCTAAACAACTCGCCGAAGTTTTTATATATATCTTTTGCGAAGTGGGATAACTAAAAGAGTTGCCCTTTCGGACAACTCTTTTTTGATTATTCAAGTTCAAAGGCACCGGTATAGAGTCTATAGTAGGTTCCTTTTTCTTCGATGAGTTTATCGTGGCTGCCGCGTTCGATGATGCGTCCGTGGTCGAGGACCATAATGACGTCGGAGTTGCGGACTGTGGAGAGGCGGTGCGCGATAACGAATACCGTGCGTCCCTCCATCAGCTTATCCATACCCGCCGCGACGATAGCCTCGGTACGGGTGTCGATCGAGGAGGTCGCCTCGTCGAGGATGAGGCAGGGAGGATCTGCGACAGCGGCGCGCGCGATGGCGATAAGCTGTCTCTGACCCTGCGAAAGGTTCGCTCCGTTGCCCGTAAGCATCGTGTCGTAACCCTCGGGAAGGCGGGTGATGAAATCATCCGCGCCCGCAAGCCTTGCCGCCTCGATGCATTCTTCGTCGGTCGCGTCGAGACGTCCGTAGCGGATGTTCTCCATAACCGTGCCCGTGAAGAGGTTGGTCTCCTGAAGAACTATGCCGAGCGAGCGGCGAAGATCGTCCTTCCTGATCTTGTTGATATTGATGCCGTCGTAACGGATCTTTCCGTCGGCGATGTCGTAGAAGCGGTTGATAAGGTTGGTGATCGTGGTCTTGCCCGCGCCTGTTGCGCCGACGAACGCGACCTTCTGACCCGGCTCGGCGTAAACGCTGACGTCGTGGAGGACGGGCTTGCCTTCCTCGTAGGCGAAATCGACCTCGGTGAGCCTTACGTCGCCGCGAAGAGGAGTGTAGGTCAGCGTACCGTCGCCGTGGGGATGCTTCCAAGCCCACTTGTGAGTGCGCTCGTCAGTCTCCTCGAGCTCGCCGTTTGCATTTTCCTTGACGTTGACGAGGGTCACATATCCGTCGTCGGTCTCGGGCTCCTCGTCCATAACCGAGAATACTCGCTCAGCACCCGCAAGTCCCATAACGATCGCGTTGAACTGCTGTGAGAGCTGATTTACGTTACCCGTGAACTGCTTGGTCATATTGAGGAAGGGAACGGCGATACTGATATTGACGACCGCCATCGTGGGATCCTTCGAGAGGCAGAGATTGGGGATCTCGGTGATGATGAAGATACCGCCGACCAGAGCCATAAGAACGTAGAGAATATTACCGATATTGCCGATGATGGGACCCATCATATTCGCGTAAGCGTGCGCGCGGCTCGAGTCCCGGAAGAGCTCCTCATTGACCTTGTCGAAGTCGGCGATGACCTCGTCCTCATGGCAGAAGACCTTGACGACCTTCTGACCGTTCATCATTTCCTGAATGAAGCCCTCGGTGCGTCCCATAGCTTTCTGCTGACGGATGAAGTATTTTGCCGAGCCGCCGCCGACCGTCTTCGATACGAAAATCATGAAGCAGACGCCGACCATTACGACGAGCGTCATCCAGACGCTGAAATAGAGCATTATCGAGACGACAAAGCATACGATCGCGCCCGCCTGAATGATCGAGGGCAGAGCCTGCGATACGAGCTGACGGAGCGAGTCGATGTCGTTCGTGTAATGCGACATAATGTCGCCGTGCTTATGCGTGTCGAAATACTTGATGGGGAGATTCTGCATCTTGTCGAACATCGCGCGGCGCATCTTATTGAGGAAGCCCTGCGTGATGTAAGCCATAAGCTGAGTATGAATCGTGATCGACGTGAGCGAGAGGATATAGAGGGTTGCAAGAAGGGTCATAAGCGGGATGAGCTCCTTGCTTGCTTCCTCCCAGGAAAGACCGTTTTCCTGCGCGTTTTCAATGATCTCAATAACGTTCTGAATAAAGAGACCCGGAAGTGTTGCGCAAGCCGCGGAGAAGAGGATACAGCAGATAGTGAGCGGCATAAGAACAGGATAGAAGCCGAAGAGCATCTTTATCGTTCTGCCGAGAGTTTTCCAGTTGATCTTGCGCTTCATCGGCTTGCCGTTCATCGGAGGCATTTGTTTCTTACTCATTTTCCTTACCTCCCGTCTGCTGCTCGTAGACCTCGCGGTAGATCTCGCTCGATTCGAGGAGTTCTTCGTGCTTACCTACTGCGGAGATCGCGCCCTTGTCGAGGACGATGATCATATCCGCGTCCTCAACCGAGGAAATACGCTGTGCGATGATTATCTTTGTGGTTTCGGGGATGAATTTCTTGAAGCCCGCGCGGATGAGGGCATCCGTGCGTGTGTCGACCGCGCTTGTCGAGTCGTCGAGGATGAGGATCTTCGGCTTCTTGAGGAGTGCGCGTGCGATACAGAGACGCTGCTTCTGACCGCCCGAGACGTTCGTTCCGCCCTGCTCGATGAAGGTGTCGTAGCCCTCGGGGAAGGATGATACGAAATCGTGCGCCTGAGAAAGCTTGCAAGCCTCGATCATCTCCTCGTCGGTCGCATCGGGATTGCCCCAACGGAGATTTTCCTTGATCGTGCCCGAGAAGAGAAGATTCTTCTGAAGAACCATCGAGACCGAATCGCGAAGAGTGCGGAGGTCATAATCGCGGACGTCAACGCCGCCAACCTTGACCGAGCCCTCGGTTGCGTCGTAAAGTCTCGGGATGAGCTGAACGAGTGTGGTCTTTGACGAGCCCGTACCGCCGATGATACCGACGGTCATACCCGACTGGATATGGATGTCAATATCCGAAAGTGCGCTTCTCTTTGCCTTCTTCGAATACTTGAAGGAGACCGATTCGAAGTCGATCGAGCCGTCTGTGACTTCTGTTTTTCCGCCCTCGGGGCTTGTAAGAGTAGGCTCTTCGCCGAGAACCTCATAGATACGCTTGAAGGACTCGGTCGACATAGTCAGGATGACGTAGATCATCGAGAGCATCATAAGAGACATAAGGATCTGCATACCGTAGGTCAGCATAGCGGAGAGCTGTCCGACGCCGATGTTCGCGCCCGTGCCCGAGATGATGAGGTATGAGCCGAAGGTCAGAACGAAGACCATATTGAAGTAGAGGCAGACCTGCATAATGGGCGTATTGAGTGCAACGATGCGCTCAGCCTTTGTGAAGTCGCGCGCGATATCCTCGCTTGCTTCGCCGAAACGCTTGCGCTCGTAATCTTCACGGGAGAAGCCCTTGACAACGCGCATACCGCGTACGTTTTCCTCGATCGACTCGTTGAGTCTGTCATACTTCTTGAAGACTCTGCGGAATGCGGGCATAGCCTTGCGCGATACAAGAAGCAGACCCGTGATAAGTACGGGAACGACGACAACGAAGGTCGTTGCAAGCGCGCCGCCCATAGTGTACGCCATAATGATCGAGAAGATGAACATCAGCGGCGAGCGGATCGCGGTACGGATTATCATCATATAGGACATCTGAACGTTTCCGATGTCGGTGGTCAGACGTGTGACGAGGGAGGCTGTCGAGAACTTGTCGATGTTCTCGAAGGAGTAGGTCTGGATCTTTCTGAAAAGATCGCCGCGGAGGTTTTTTGCAAATCCCGCGCTCGCCTTTGCGCAAGTGAATGCCGCAACTCCGCCGCAGGTCAGCGAGATCACCGCCATCAGCGCGAGAATTCCGCCTGTTTTCAGAAGCTCGCTCATTTCGGCACCCGCCTCGATGCTGTTGACAAGGTCCGCGGTTATGAAGGGGATCAGAACCTCGATTATGACCTCGCCGATAATGAAGATCAGGGTCAGTATCGAGGGGAGCTTATATTCCCTGACACAGCCCAGCAGTCTTTTTATCATTTTTGGTTTGTCCTTTCTGCCCGTTTGGCAAAATTTATCATAGTATATATTATACTAAAAATAAAAAAATAAGTCAATATCAAATCCGCCGAAAAGAGAAGGAGTATGCGCTTTATTTGTCGTCTTCTTGTCGGTAGTTGATTTTGCTAATAAATTATCCTATGAAAAAAGACAAGGTCCTTTCCCGTAGGAAAGGACCAAAGCCGATTTTCGAAAGGATGGTTAATTACTCAGCGTCAGCAGCTGCTTCCTCTTCCTCAACCTCTTCGATCTCGATCTCTTCGCAGAGCTCATCGTCGAGGCAGCAATCGTCGCAGTCACAGTCGCAGCAATCGCAGTAATCATCGCAGCAGCAGTAGCCGTTCTTCTTGAGAAGAGCATAGATAGCAACGCCAACAGCGCCGATAGCAGCGATAATGCCGAGGGTAATGCCAACTATCTTCCAATAGTTAGTCTTTTCTTCCTTCTTCTGAAACAGAAACATGGTGTACCTCCAAAAAATTTTTTGACAAGTATATTATATCATATTTTTTTGAAAATGCAACACTTTTTTGCGAGAATTTTTCAATTATTTTTCAAACATTCAAAAACCTCTAATTTTTTTGCTCCAAAAGTATTTATTTTTTCCATGTTTTATGATAAAATATATAATAGGAAATTTTCGGAGGTCGAAATGACGTACAACAAAGCCGTCGGACTTCTCCGCCGAGCGGGGATCGAAAATGCGGAGAGAGACGCCGCCATACTTTTCGAGCATTTCGCGGGAGTCGCGGGGCATACTCTTCCCTTCAGAAAGGACGAGGAGATCGATTCGCCCGCGCTTGACGGTGCGCTTGCCCGAAGGATCGGGCGCGAGCCCTTGCAGTACATCCTCGGCTTCTGGGAATTCTGCGGACTCCGCTTTGAGCTGAACTCGGATTGCCTCTGCCCGAGACCCGACACCGAGACGGTCGTTGAGCTTGCGATAAAGTATTTACCGAAAAACGCGCATTTCTGCGATATCGGAACGGGAAGCGGCGCGATCGCTGTATCGATTCTTCATTTCAGAGGAGACACGACATCCGATGCCTTTGATATCAGCGAGGGTGCGCTTTCAGCCGCGAGAAGAAACGCGGATATCAATTCGGTTGCGGAGCGGATTACGTTTACTCAAGCCGATGCGCTGGCGGAGGATTTCCTTGAGGGAAGAGAGTACGATGCCGTGATATCGAATCCTCCCTATATTCCCGCGGATGTTATTCCTACGCTTGAGTGTGAAGTGCTTCTCGAGCCGCACCGAGCTCTTGACGGCGGCGAGGACGGACTCGTTTTCTACCGCGCCATCACCGAGAGGGCAAAGAACGTGCTCAAAACGAATGGCTTCGTTCTTTACGAGGTTGGAATCGGTCAGGCGGATGACGTTGCAGCGATCGGAGAGAAAAACGGCTTTTCGGCAGAGATCTATCCCGATCTTTCGGGTATCCCGCGCGCCGTTCTGCTCAGAAAACTTTGACACAATAACTTTTTGAAAGGTACTTATATAAAATGAAGATTGCAGTACTTGCGGGCGGTCTTTCGCCCGAAAGAGACGTTTCGCTGACATCGGGCTCGCTCATTGCGACCTCGCTTTCTAGATCGGGACATTCGGTCGCGCTTGTCGACCTCTACCTCGGAGTCAAGAATATGCCCGAGGATATTGATTCGCTCTTCGTCAAGGGCGGAAGCTATTCGCATAAGGTTGAGACCGCCGAGCCCGACCTTGAGGCTCTTATCGAATCGAACGGCGGCAGACGCGCTCCTATCGGAGAGGGCGTTATCGATATCTGCCGTGCCGCGGACGTCGCTTTTCTCGCGCTCCACGGCTCGATCGGCGAGAACGGTCAGCTTCAGGCAACTCTTGACTGCCACGGAATCAAGAAATATACCGGAACGGGATATATCGGTGCACTCCTTTCGATGGATAAGGATATCTCGAAGCGGCTTATGGTCGAGGCGGGCGTCAAGACTCCTCGTTGGGTCTACGTTGACACCACACATCCGAGCGCAAAGGAGATCGCCGCAACCGTCGGACTTCCCTGCGTTATCAAGCCCGTATCCTGCGGCTCGAGTGTCGGAGTTTCGATCATCAATAACGTCGATGAGATCGACGAGGCTATCAAGGCGTCGGCAAAATACGAGCGTTACCTCCTCGCCGAGGAGATGATCAAGGGGCGTGAGTTCACGATCGCGGTCCTCGACGGCAAGGCTCTGCCTCCCGTTGAGATCATCCCAAAATGCGGATTCTACGACTATAAAAACAAGTATCAGAGCGGCCTGACCGAGGAGATCTGCCCCGCACAGCTTACAGATGATGAAAACGCACGTCTTGCGGATGCGGCACTGAGGGCTTTCTCCGCGCTCCGTATGGAGATGTACGGCAGAGCCGATTTCATCCTTGGTGCGGACGGTGAATTCTACTGCCTCGAGGTCAACGCCCTTCCCGGAATGACCCCCACCTCGCTTCTCCCCCAGGAAGCCGCCGCGGTCGGTATCGGATACGACGCGCTCTGCGAGCTTCTTGTCAAACTTGCATACGAAAAGGAGTAATAACCACTTGTAAAACTGCGTTTTACAAGTGAAACCGCGCGCTTATCGCCGCCTTAAAAATCTTCGATTTTTAAGGCTCCCCTCGGCGCGCGGGCTCGCCCGGCTCGCCAAAAAACAGAATTTATTAAATAAATTATCGACCATAATTAAGGAGAAAAAACTATGCTGTATTCAAAGGAAGTTGATCAGAGCGGACTTGTTCGCTACGGTGTTCTCGGTCTTGGAATCGGTATGGCACACGTCGGTGCCGCCGCGGCTTCGGGCAAATGCCTTCTCTGCGCAGTCGCCGATCTTGACGAATCCCGCAAGGCTAATTTCCACTCCGAATATCCCGACGTTCCCGCGTACAACACCCTCGAGGAAATGCTCGCGGCTGAGAATCTTGATGCGGTCAGCATCTGCCTGCCTACGGGTATGCACGCCGATTACTCCATCCGCGCTATGGAAGCGGGCGTTCACGTTCTCGTTGAAAAGCCGATCGACGTTACGGTTGAAAAGGCTCTTCCCGTCATCGAGGCGGCAAAGAGAACGGGCAAAAAGTGCGGAGTCGTTTTCCAGAACAGATATAATTTCGGACTCGATCCCGTATATGAGGGACTCGCGGACGGTACTCTCGGCAAGATCCATCTCGGCACCTTTGCGGTCAAGTGGCATCGCGACGACGCATATTATGCCGCAAACGGCGGTTGGCGCGGTACTTGGGAAATGGACGGCGGAGGTTCCTTGATGAACCAGTCGATACATACAGTCGATCTGATGCTTCATCTGATGGGCAAGCCGACCTCGATCACCTCGCATATGCGCCTCTGCGGTCACGATATCGAGAGCGAGGACCTGACAGTTTCGACCCTGACCTTCGAGTCGGGCGCGGTTGCGACATTCACGAGCACGACCTGCGCGTACCCCGGTATCTGCACCGAGATCTCGCTGACCTGCGAGAAGGGAAGTGTCGCGCTTGATGCCGATAAGCTGACGCTCTGGAAGCTTCGCGGTGCCACGCCCGAGGAGGAAGCCGAAAAGCTTTCGCGCTACTCGGTCGGTAATCGCAAAGCGCAGAAGCTCTGCCGCGGCAGACTTTTCGGTCACAAGAGAGTGGTTGACGATTTCTGCGCCGCGATACTCGAGGACCGCGATCCCGCAGTCACGGTCGAGGAGGGACTCCTTCCTCTGCGCGTTATCTGCGCCGCGTATGAGTCGGCAAAGAGCGGAAAAACAATATTTTTTGACTGATTTCATGATTTTTTTCGCGCAAACTATTGCAATCGTCTAAAAAAAGTTTTATAATATTATATTATATTTCTCGGAGGTGTCTTTAATGAATCCCAACGTCAGACCCGATTCTATGGAAAGAATCACAAATTTTGAACTCGCAAACAAATTTATCGACGAACAGGTTGCCGCCGTTCGCGCTCAGGTAGGAGACAGAAAGGTCCTTCTGGCACTTTCGGGCGGTGTTGACAGCTCCGTTGTTGCAGCTCTTCTCATCAAGGCTATCGGCAAACAGCTCGTCTGCGTTCACGTAAACCACGGACTTATGCGCAAGGGCGAGAGCGAAGCCGTTATCGAAATGTTCGGCAAGACTCTTGAGGCTAACCTTATCTATATCGACGCCACCGACCGCTATCTCGATCTTCTCGCGGGCGTATCTGATCCCGAGACCAAGAGAAAGATAATCGGTAAGGAATTTATTGAAATTTTCGCTGAGGAAGCAAGAAAGCTCGAGGGCATCGAATTCCTCGCGCAGGGAACCATCTATCCCGACATTCTCGAGAGCGTAAAGCAGGCGGAGGGCAAGAAGGCAGTAAAGTCGCACCACAACGTCGGCGGACTTCCCGAGGACCTTAAGTTTGAGCTTTGCGAGCCGATCAAGCTCCTCTTCAAGGACGAGGTAAGAGTTGTCGGCGAGGCACTCGGACTGCCCCACGCAATGGTATACCGTCAGCCCTTCCCCGGACCCGGACTCGGCGTTCGCTGTCTCGGCGCGATCACCCGCGACCGTCTCCACGCACTCCGCGAGGCAGACGCGATTCTGCGCGATGAGTTTGATAAGTGCGGTCTCGCAGAGAAGGTATGGCAGTATTTCGTAGTCATCCCCGACATCAAGTCGGTCGGCGTTAAGGACGACAGCCGCTATGAGGGCTGGCCCGCGATCATCCGCGCCGTCAATACCAAGGACGCAATGACTGCTACGATCGAGGAGATCCCCTACGCGGTGCTTCATAAGATCGTATCCCGCATTACAAGCGAGGTCGAAGGCATCAATCGCGTGCTCTACGATCTCTCGCCGAAGCCCACCGGAACGATCGAGTGGGAATAATTGAATAAAGCTTTGAAGCGGCTTGGAAGACAATTCCAAGCCGCTTTTCGTTATTTTTATTTGATATTTTACTACGTAATATCCTATTCAAAAAACAGTTTCGGTATTGTGCCTTGCTTTTGAACCAATCCTTTCATAATTCTTCCACAATATGCCGAAATAATGAACAAATCATCTTGACAAAGTCTTAAAACTATGGTATAGTAATAGTATATTTCAGAAAGGCGGTAAAAACCATGAAAAGAATACTTGCATTCATACTCTCTCTGCTGACTCTCACAGCAGTCTTCGTACTTCCCATGAACGCAGCTGATCCTACTATCATTAACCACGGTCTCGTTATCCACTACGACGGTGCAAACAACACCGGCTTTGGTCAGGATAATAAGACTACAGTTTGGAAGGACATCTCCGGCAACAATAACGACTTCACCATTGAAATCGACGAGTACGTCAAGTGGACCGAAAACGCTCTCCACGTTGATGGCGCTTTCTTCTACTTCCCGGACAAGGCACTTGAAGTTATTAACGGTACCTCCTGGACTGTTGAACTTACCCTCGGTAATATCGAGCTCCTCGGCTCTTCCTACGACACATTCATCTTCTCCGACAACGACCACTTCTCGATCTTCCGCCGTACCAACAACGACAGTATCGAGTTCAAGGGCAACGACGCCAAGGCTGAGCGTGTTGTTATCCCCGACGGAAAGAACCTGATGAACCAGTCTACCGTTTCGGTTACTTATACCCTTGGCGGTATGGTCCGCATCTACGTTGACGGCGTGCTGATGGGCGAAATGCCTCAGAACGGCAAGGCAATGGAAGCTGACACCCTCGCTCTGGGTCACTTCCAGCCCAAGCGTTACTGGATCGGCGACATTCACAGCATTCGTTTCTACGATCGTGAGCTTGCTGATTATGAGATCGCTCTGAACGCTGATGCTGACGCTGTCAAGTACAATATCGGCAAATTTGCTCCCGAGACCACAATTCCCGAGACCACCGAGGCTCCCGTAGTAACCGAGCCCGAGACCACCGAAGCTCCCGTAGTTACCGAGCCCGAGACCACCCAGGCTCCCGTGGCAACCGATGCTCCCACAGAAGCCCCCGAGGCTACAGATGCTCCCGAGTCTCCCGAAGCAACAAAGGCTCCCACCACCGATGCTCCCGCTCCGGAGAAGAAGGGCTGCGGCGGATTCGTCGCAGGCTCGGTTGCGATCATCGCAATTCTCGGAACAGCTCTTATCGTTAAGAAGAGAGACTGATATTTAAGCCATAATCGTCGGTGTTGCTGATTGCATTAAGCCTGCTCTTATGAGAAATATCCCCGAAGGCTTTACCGCTTTCGGGGATCTTTTGTTTTTTGTTCTTTTCCGAAAACCTCTTGCCGCACTTGTTTTTGCATAGCCGAAGAGAGCCGAACCAATAAGCTCTGCGGCGATAAATTTTCGCGTCTTTCGGCGTGATATATCTCGCAAGGTTAATACCTTGCTTCGCTACATCCCACCAAAATCCATCAAAAATTTATTCGCCGGAGAGTGCGAAGCAGTTTTCATCGAGCAAATATTCGGATAGACAAAGAAAAAATTCGATGCAAGATATTAATCTTACGAGGATTTTTTCTGAAGTATATGCGGATATTTAAGAAAATTGCAGTGAAGTATATGGGAAAATATATGGATTAAAACCTTATGTGTTCGACTCTCTTCGGCTATAGCCTATATCGCGCACCAAATATGCTTCGGTATAGGCTATATTTTAGGATGATAAAAATGAAAAAACTACTCATTTGCATTTTTTTGATTATTTCCCTGATGCTTCCTCTCGTTTCTTGCGGAAATAGGATCAACAGTACGTGGGTGCCGAATGATCTCGGAGTGAATCTGAGTTCGGATTCTCTCTACGTCCGGAAGGTCGATAACATCACGGATGAATTTATTATGGGTATGGATGCATCCTGTGTTCCTGCTCTTGAAGCTTCGGGAGTTAAATATTATGACTTTGACGGAACAAAAAAGGATGTTTATCAGATCCTTTCGGAAAACGGTATAAATTATATTCGCGTCCGCATCTGGAACGATCCCTTTGATTCGTCGGGAAATGGGTATGGCGGCGGAAACTGCGACATTGAAAATGCCATAGCCGTCGGCAAGCGTGCCACCGAATACGGAATGAAGATACTTGTCAACTTTCACTATTCTGATTTCTGGGCAGACCCTGCAAAGCAGATGGTTCCAAAGGCTTGGAAAGGTATGACTATCGACGAAAAATCCGAAGCACTTTACGAGTATACCAAAGAATGCCTTGAAAAGCTCGTCAGCGCGGGAGTTGATGTTGGTATGGTTCAGATAGGTAATGAAACCAACGGGGCAATGGCAGGCGAATCAAGCTCCGCGCTCGGCGGTTGGAAAAAGATAACTCAACTTATGAATGCAGGTGCAAAGGCTGTTCGTGAGGTGTGTCCCAACGCCCTTGTCGCGGTGCATTTCGCCAACCCCGAAAAGATAACAAATTACGAAAGCTACGGCAAGAACCTTGAATATTATCAGGTAGATTACGATGTTTTTGCTTCCTCATATTATCCTTTCTGGCACGGCACACTTGATAATCTCGCATCGGTTCTTTCAAATATTGCCGACACTTACGGCAAGAAAGTTATGATTGCCGAAACCTCCTATGCTTTCACCGCCGAGGATACCGATTTCTACGGAAACACAATCGGTGAGGGAGGCGGAATCGTTAAGGACTATCCGTTCACTGTCCAAGGACAGGCGAACCTTGTACGAAATGTGATCGATACCGCTGTCAATAAAATTAAGAACTGCATCGGAGTGTTTTATTGGGAAGGCACGTGGATCTCGGTTGGCGGTGATAGCTATGAATCCAATCTTGCAAAGTGGGAAAAACACGGCTCGGGATGGGCCTCTTCATATGCGGCTGAATATGATCCCGATGACGCAGGCAAATGGTACGGCGGATGCGCCGTTGACAATCAGGCGTTCTTTGACGCAAGCGGCAAGGCACTCGAATCACTCAAGGTGTTTGGTCTTGTCAAAAATGGAAATATAGTCGAAAACAAAGCGGATGCCATTGAGGATATAAATCTCATCATAGACCTCAACGGCGACATAATTTTGCCAGAAACGGTTAACGCCATTATGCTTGACAACTCTAAAAATGAAATTCCCGTCGAGTGGCATAACGTCAATATTGACGCTATGAAAAACGGAGGTGTTGCAAAGTATGAGATTAAAGGTACGGCGGGCGGAATGGGAGCGCGCTGTTACGTTTCGATGGTCGAATACAACTTCCTTCAGAACTGGAGCTTTGAGGAAGGCGAAAATGCTTGGAATGCAACCGCTATCGGCAAATTCGACGAGCTCAAGGTTGAAGACAAGGTGACGGATTCCTTGACGGGTACCAAGCACTATCATTTCTGGGGTGCTTCGGCAAATACTGTCGAATTTACGCTCGAGCAGCAGGTTGACAACCTCAAATCGGGCAAATATAATTACGCGATCTCAATTATGGGAGGCGACGGCGGAGAAACGACCATTTACGCTTACGTCAAGATAAACGGTGAGATCGCATACAAAGAAATGACCGAAATCAGCGTATATAATGAATGGCATACGGCAACGATAAATAATATTGAGTATTCCGAAGGCGATGCCATTAGTGTCGGCATTTATGTAAAATGCGCGGGACCAAACGCGTGGGGCAAGATTGATGACGCTCTCTTGAATTCGGTCGGAGAACAAAGGTGACTAATAATGGCAAAAAAGAAGATTATACTCATTTCAACACTGATTCTGTTTGCAGCTGTTATTGTAGCTGCTACCCTTACTTTCGCTCTGCGAGGCGAAAAAAGCATTCCCGATCCCGTTGATGACAATTACAGAACGTTTTACCAGATATTTGTCGGCTCTTTTTCCGACTCAAACGGAGATGGTATCGGCGATATTCGCGGCATTATCAACCGCTTTGACTATCTGAATGACGGCAATATGAATTCGGACAAAAGTCTCGGCGTTCAGGGAATCTGGCTTTCTCCGATCTTCTCTTCTCCTTCCTATCATAAATATGACGCCAAGGATTACTATGCTCTTGATTGGCGTTTCGGCAGCGAAGAGGACCTCAAGGAACTTATTGAGCTTTGTCACGAGCGAAACGTAAAGATCATTCTCGACCTTGCGATCAACCATACCTCAAATCAGCACGAATGGTTCCTGGAGTTCAAAGATGCGCGCGTAAACTGCGACACCGCGAACGAATACTACGATTTTTATTCCTGTGCGACAACAGAGGGCAAGGCAAACGGCATCCAATATCAGAAGATCGCCGGAGTCGATTGCTGGTATGAATGCAACTTCGACGGAGCTATGCCCGAGCTCAATTACGACAATCCCGCAGTACGTCAGGCGGTTCTTGATGTAGCAAAATACTATCTCAACCTTGGCGTCGACGGATTCCGATTCGATGCTGTCAAGTATATTTACTACGGTGATACCGCAAGAAGCGTTGATTTCTGGGAATGGTATATGAATGAGCTCCGCGCGATCAACCCCGAAATTTACTGCGTCGGCGAATGTTGGTCGGGAGAAACCGAAATACTCGATTACTACCCCGCAATGAACTGCTTCAACTTTGCAATGTCGCAGGCAGAAGGTGTTGTTGCTGCGGCAGCAAAGGGTAACTCGATCTCGAAATTCACAAATTACGTCGAATCATATCAGGACAAAATCCTCGATAAAAATCCGAGCGGTATGATAATGCCCTTCCTTTCAAATCACGATATGGACCGAATTGCGGGCTCGTTCGTCACCGAAAACAATATGCGAATGGCTGCAAATCTCTATCTTCTCTGCTCAGGCTCGCCCGTTATCTATTACGGCGAGGAAATCGGTATGAGAGGTTCGCGAGGCAGCGAATCGACCGATGCAAACCGCAGACTTGCAATGCTCTGGGGTGACGGCGATCTCATAAAAGACCCGACAGGCTCGACCTATCCCGTAAACAAGCAGATTACAACGACCGTTGCAGATCAGCTCTCGGATGAAAGAAGCCTATACAGCTATTATTGCCGCCTACTCACGATCCGCCACAAATATCCCGCAATCGCGCGCGGAGAATATACGTCGCTGAATTGCTCTGACAAGAACCTTGGCGGCTTCATTGTTAACTATGAAGGCGAAAGAATCGCGATAATACACAATACAAGCACAGAGGAAAAGGTAATTGATTTAAGTCAGTATACCGATTTTGAAGGCTACACGCTTTGCGACTTCATCGGAGTCGGCGAAGCTGTCGCTATCAAGGGAAGTACCCTCACCATCGGCGCGCAAACCAGTGTTATTATCAAGGAGAAATAAAATGATTCTCGGAATTGATGCTTCAACATATCTCGAAGAACTTGAGCACGGCGCAAAATTTTATGATGAAAAAGGCGAGATCGATCCTCTCGATTCCTTTGTCAAGAATGGCGTAAACTATATACGAATACGCTTATGGAACGATCCTTTCAGTCCCGAAGGCGAGCCCTATCTTGCGGGCAACTGCAACATCGACAACTACATCGCCCTTGGCAAGCTGGCAAAATCCAAGGGATTTCACTTGCTTCTCGACTTTCATTACAGCGATTTCTGGGCAGACCCCGGCAAGCAGATCATTCCTAAAGCGTGGTCCGGATATGACCTTGACGCGCTTACAGGTAAAGTATACGAATTCACCAAAGAAAGCCTTATCAAGGCAAAAGACGCCGGTGTTCTCCCCGAGCTCATTCAGGTCGGCAACGAGATAACCAACGGTATGCTTTGGCCCATCGGAAAGCTCAAACGCGAAAGCAGAATGAAGCCCGATTATTCGGCTTTTCTCAGCCTTGTTGATGCGGGCTGCCGCGCTTGCCGTGAGATCGCTCCGGAGGCAAAAATTCTGCTTCATCTCGAAAGAAGCAATGATAGTACTCTGTATCGGGAGTTCTTTGAAGAAATTGAACAAGCAGGAATCGACTATGACGTTATCGGCGCATCCTACTATCCTTATTGGCACGGAACACCCGAGGAGCTTTTTGCAAATCTCAAAGCCTGCCGCAGATTCGGCAAAGAGATTATGGTAACCGAGCTCGGTTACGGCTTCACCGACAAGCCGTATCTGCTTGACGGCGAGGAAAAACGCCTTGTTATCGACTCGGAGAGAGCTTACATCCCCGGATTTACCGAAAAATACCCGATGTCCCCCAAGGGTCAGTCGGATTTTATACGCGATTTCCTTGCCGATGCCAAAAGCGCGGGTGTTGACGGAATATTCTATTGGGAGCCGTTGTGGATTCCGGGCAAAGGTATCTGCTGGGCATCCGAAGCGGGACAGAAATATATTCACGAAGAGGGAAAGTCCACCTCCAACGAATGGGCAAATCAATGCCTCTTCGATTATGAAGGTAAGATGCTTCCTGCATTTGATAAATATAAACTCTGATGCAACAACATTAGGCATTTTGCCCAAAAAGCAATTGATTTTTTGGTAATATCGCCCAATTTATTTCAACAAACCAAATCTTGGTTGACAAACATAGTAAAAAATGTTATAATAATATCGCGTATGTACGCAATAAAAAATCATTAAAGGAGGTTCTCATTAACTATGAGAAAAATTTTATCTCTCACTCTCGTAGCCGTAATGCTTCTTACCTGCCTTGTTGCTTGTAAGGGTCCCGGCGAAGAGAATCCCGCCGCAGGTCTTGAAGGCACCTACGACATCACCATGTGGGTTTCTGAGAAGGACGGCGTTTCCGCTCTCTTCCAGCAGCAGATCGACGCTTTCGAGGCTGCTAACCCCGGCATTATCATCAACGCTCAGATTGAGGGCGTAACCGAAGCTGACGCAGGCTCCAAGGTTGTTGCTGACGTCGCTACCGCTCCCGACATCTACTGTTTCGCGCAGGACCAGCTCGCTCGTCTTGTTCAGGCTGCTGCTCTCGCAGCTCCCGGCCAGAAGGCTCAGGAGACCATCAAGTCTGAAAACGACGCAGGCTCCGTTGCTGCAGCTTCCGTTGCAGGAACTCTCTACGCTTATCCTATGACCAGCGATAACGGTTACTACATGTATTACAACACTTCGATCATCTCCGAAGAGGAAGCTGAAAGCCTCGAGAAGATCATCGCAGCTTGTGAAAAGAATAACCTCAAGTTCCGCTATGCTCTTGAGAACGCTTGGTACACCGCTTCCTTCTTCTTCGCAACCGGTTGTCATTCCACCTGGACCATGAACGAAGCAGGCGAGTTCGTTACCGTTGACGACGACTTCAACTCCGCTGCAGGTCTTGCAGCTATGAAGGGTATGCAGAAGCTCGCTCAGTCCTCTTGCTACGACAGCAACGCTGACATCTTCACCGATGCAGGTGTTGTTATCACCGGTATCTGGAACGCTGAAGCTGCTGAAGCACACTTCGGCGCAAACTTCGGCGCTACCGACCTTCCCTCTTTCGAGGTTGACGGCAAGTCCTACCATCTCGGTTCTTACACCGGTAACAAGCTGATGGGTGTTAAGCCTCAGACCGATGCTAAGAAGGGCGCAGTTCTCTCCCTCCTCGCTCAGTACCTCACCGGTGAAGAGTGCCAGAGCCAGAGATACGCTCAGTTCCAGTGGGGTCCCTCCAACAAGGCTGCTCAGGCTTCCGAGGCTGTTCAGGCTAACCCCTCTCTTGCAGCCCTTGCTAAGCAGGGAGAGTTCGGTGTTCCCCAGGGTCAGATCCACGGTTCTTGGTGGGATATCGCTAAGGTTCTCGGCGCAGACGCTAAGGCAGCTAAGTCCGATGCAGACCTTCAGGCAGCTCTTGACTCCTACAAGACAACCATTGACGGTCTCTTCTCTATGACCGAAGAGCAGAAGAACGCTTGGGGCGTTATCGGCGGCATCTGCGGCACCAACTGGGACGTAGACTTCACCATGACCGAAGGTCCTGATGGCACCTACACCTCCGATGTTCTTGAGCTCAAGGCAGGCGAGGAATTCAAGGTTCGCCAGGGCGCATCTTGGGACGTTAACTTCGGCGTTGAGTTCAACGGCGCAAACATCGTTGTTGAAAAGGACGGCAAGTATAAGGTTCAGCTCGTATGGGACGGCGCACAGACCGGTACCGTAACCCTTATTCCCGCAGAATAATAGAATTACATATCCTTTGCACCCTCGGTCACTTGTGACCGAGGGTGCAGGAAAAGAAAAGGCATTGTTCGCCGACACAATTTGACAGAAAATGTCTTCAGTATCGGTAAGCAATGCCTTCTTAAATAAAAATATAAAAAGGAGATAGTATAAACTCGGTTTATATTTTTGATTATGAAGAGATTAAATGATTTGGATTATCTGAAGCTGAGTAAATTTCAAGCTTTTCTTTATAACCTGAAGCTCTTCTTCTGTGCCATTCCAATGTGGTTCAAGAAGCTCGGGCTTGGGATTGCGGGATTCTTCAAGAATTGCGGCATCGCAATCAAGAATGAAATTCTCGATATAATCACCACCTTTACCCAAGGTAATTGGGCTGTCAAGCTCTCTTTCTTAATTTTTGGATTCGGAAACTTCTATTACGGTCAGATCATGCGCGGAATTCTCTTCCTCGTATTTGAAATCGTATTTTTCGGATATATGTTTGTTCCCAGCGGCGGACTTTACTGGCTTGCCAAGGGAAATTGGTTCCAGGTCGGTAAAACAGTCGGTACCGTTCAGGGCGGCTTCCAGTATGACCCCATCTACGACACCGACGTATGGGTAACGGGTGACGACTCCGTTAAAGTAATGCTTTACGGACTTCTCACCATCATCTTCATCGTGGCATTCATCTACACCTGGAGACTTCAGGTAAAGCAGTGCCGCATCTGTATGAACATCACTGCAAAGGGCAAAAAGGTCAAAAGCGGCAAGCAGGATCTGCGCTCGCTCCTTGACGATCAGTTCCACAAGACCCTCCTCGCTCTTCCCCTTACCGGTATTCTCGCTTTCACCGTTCTTCCCATCATCTATATGGTCCTCGTTGCTTTCACAAGCTACGATGCGGCTCATGACGGATACTCCAATCTATTCTCTTGGGTTGGACTTGAGCATTTCAACGAGCTCTTCGACTTCGGCAAGGGCGGCCTCGGACTTGCCTTCGGTGAGATCCTTTCCTGGACTCTTATGTGGGCATTCTTTGCTACCTTCACGAACTACTTCCTTGGTATGTTCGTTGCGATCATGATCAATAAGAAGGGCATTAAGATCAAGAAGTTCTGGAGAACCGTGCTGGTTATGACCATTGCAATTCCCCAGTTCGTATCCCTTCTTTACGTTGCCAAGCTCTTTGATTCGACCGGAATCATCGGAAAGCTGATATATGACTTTCTTCCCCAATCAATGATATCGGCAAATCAGCAGTCGCTCTGGCAAAACCCGATAACCGCAAAAATTCTGCTTATAGTTCTCAATATCTGGGTAGGTATTCCCTACATTATGCTGATGGCAACAGGTATCCTTATGAACATCCCGCAGGATCTTTACGAATCCTCCAAGATCGACGGCGCAAGCCCTTGGCAGCAGTATTCAAAGATCACCCTTCCCTATATGATGTTCGTTATGGGTCCCTATCTGCTCACAAGCTTTGTTGGTAACCTCAACAACTTTAACGTAATATATCTTTTGACGCAAAATAACCAGCTAATCAATACCGAAATAGGTTATGCAGGCGGCGTTTCGGTCACATACACCGACTTGCTTATTACCTGGCTATACAAAATGACGCTTAACAGCGCGGAAACCAAGTACTATATGGCATCGATAATCGGTATTCTCGTATTCATCGTTGTTGCCGTTCTTTCATTGATCGTTTACAACGTAATTCCGTCAACGAGGAATGAGGAGGATTACAAGTGATGAAAAAGAATAATAATTCGATCAAGAAACACGGTCTTGGCGCTCGCGCAAGCAGAAGAATCGGAAACGCATTCGTTTACGCCGGACTCATTCTTATCACAATAATCTGGCTTTTCCCCTTTGTGGGAATCGTGCTCGAATCTTTCAGAGTAGAGTATCCCGGTCAGGTCAGCTACTTCTGGCCGAAGCAGCTCGGACTTGACAACTATATCCGCTTGTTCAAGAGCACAGATTTTCTCCGTTGGTTCTTCAACACGGGAATTATGGGCATCGCAACCGCCGTTTTGCAGACGGTATTTGTACTTTCAATGAGCTACGTTCTCTCGCGACTCAGATTCAAGGGCAGAAAGGCTCTTATGAATCTCATGCTCATTCTCGGTATGTTCCCCGGATTCCTTACTATGATCCTTATCTACAAGGTATTCGCGGATATCGGTCTTACTATGCAGATGGCACCTCTCGGGCTCATCATCGTCTATTGCGCGTCGAGCGGTATGGGATATTACGTTTCAAAGGGCTTCTTTGATACGATCCCGAAGAGCCTTGACGAGGCGGCAAGAGTTGACGGTGCAACACGTTTCCAGGTGTTCAAAAGAGTTATTCTTCCCCTCTCGAAGCCCATCGTCATTTATACCGTCCTTATGGGCTTTATGGCTCCCTGGGGCGACTTTATGCTTGCAAGCTATCTCATTCACGAAAACAGCGCGGGTATGAGCGTTGCAGTCGGTACGTTTGAATGGCTTTCAAAAACAATGGTAAACGAAAACTATACTATGTTCTGTGCTGCGGGCGTAATCGTAGCAATTCCCGTAACCGCCGTCTTCCTCGCACTCCAGAAGTACTATGTTGAAGGTGTAACCGGCGGCGCGGTCAAAGGATAATAGGAGATTATTATGGCAAGTGTTAAATTAACTAATGTAAAGAAAATATACGGCAAAGACACCGTTGCGGTTCAGGACTTCAACCTTGATATTGCCGACAAGGAATTTATCGTATTCGTAGGCCCTTCGGGCTGCGGTAAATCCACTACCCTCCGTATGATCGCGGGTCTTGAGGACATTTCCGCCGGTACGATCGAAATCGACGGCGTTGTAGTAAACGATCTTCAGCCCCGTGACAGAAATATCGCAATGGTATTCCAGAACTACGCGCTCTATCCCCACCTGACCGTTTTTGAAAACATGGCATTCAGCCTTCGTCTAAAGAACGCTCCCCAGGAAGAGGTATACGAAAAGGTCGTTGCAGCTGCAGAGATCCTTGGTATCACCGAGTATCTTACACGTAAGCCCCGCGCTCTTTCGGGCGGTCAGAGACAGCGTGTAGCAATCGGACGTGCAATGGTTCGTGACAGCAAGGTTTTCCTGATGGACGAACCTCTCTCCAACCTCGACGCCAAGCTTCGTAACCAGATGAGAGCCGAGATCATTCTGCTCCGTCAGAAGATCGACACCACATTCATCTACGTAACCCATGACCAGACCGAGGCTATGACTCTCGGCGACCGTATCGTCATTATGAAGGATGGATTCATCCAGCAGGTCGGAACTCCCACAGAGGTGTTCGATATGCCTCTCAACCTCTTCGTTGCGGAATTTATCGGCGCACCCAAGATGAACACCTTCAAGACCGATCTCGTCTGCGAGAACGGCAAGTATTACGTAACTCCTTACGGTGCAAAGATCGAGATCACCGGCAAAAAGGCTGATATGCTCAAGGAAAAGAACGTCGGATCAGGCGAGATCATCCTCGGCGTCCGCCCCGAGCACTTCACACTCTCGAATAAGGACAATCCCGCCGCTATTCCCTGCAAGATCATGGTCAATGAGATGATGGGAAGCGAGCTTCACCTTCATGTAGTCGAGGAAAACGGCGATAAGCTTATCGTCCGCATTCCCACCATTGCACTTGATGACGAAGAGCGTCACGCACTCGTTTACGGCGCTACTATCTACGTAACCTTCGAAGGCAAGGTAATGCACTTCTTCGATAAAGAAACCGAGAGAAATCTTCTCGTTTAATATCACTCAAAATACAGACCGCCTTACCATTTTGGTGCGGCGGTCTGTTTTGGTTATTAAGTAAAAACGTACTTATCCATTCTCCGAAACGCAGCCGTCACTCTTGGAACGCCGGAGCAAGATTAAGGGGAATGAGTTGTTTCCGATATAACGGCATCAGGGAGAATCCCCGGTGTGGCGCAGTTGGTATCGCGCTACCTTAGGGTTATGGGGATAAGCAAGTTCAAGCGGCGTTGGCTTTGCCAACGCAAGTCACATCAGACCATATCGATTGTTCATACCCATATATTGAGTTCAACAAAATAAGCCTTGAATATATGTAAACTGCCCTCGCTCCATTTCGGAACGAGGGCTAAAGTTTTGAATTCAACGTCATTATATCCTATAACCGAAGAGAGTCGAACACATAAGGTTTTCATCGGCAAATATCCGCATATACTGCAGAAAAAATCCTCGTAAGATTAATATCTTGCATCGAATTTTTTCTTTGTCTATCCGAATATTTGC
>JAZSEA010000113.1:0-58049 GCA_045531455.1 Eubacteriales bacterium | reverse complement strand
AAATAATAAAATCGAGATGTTTTGAAGTTTTTGCTTCATTACATCTCGATTTTTCTATTTACTTATTATAGGTTTAAACCTGACAAAGGATTATTAAAACAAAACAAAATTATTGTTATATGCTTTTCGAGCAACGCTCGAAAAGCTACCTCAATTTTGCATTTTGCATTCTGATTTTTGCATTCCTCACTCGTTCCTCCTTCTTGACATTTTCCCCATTTTGCGCTATAATAAAGTCACCAAATCAAAGGAAAAAGCTAAAATGAGTGATATAAAGTACACAATAGGTCTCGATTTCGGATCTCTTTCCTGTAGGGGCGTACTCGTTGACGTGAAGGACGGCACCATCGAGGCGGAGGCTTCGATGGCATACCCGCACGCTGTTATGAGCGAGACTCTGCCCGACGGAACGCCGCTCCAAGGTGATTTTTGTCTGCAGTCCCCCGCAGATTTCCGCGAGTCGATGATCTCCGTCGTCCGTGAGCTTGCGGCAAAATGCGATCCCTCGGACGTCATCGGCATTGCGATCGACACCACGGCAAGCACAGTCCTACCGATCGATAAAAATTTCATTCCTCTCTGTGAAAAGGAGAGATTCGCAAGCCGTCCGCACGCCTGGATGAAGATGTGGAAGCATCACGGCGCCGCGCCTCAGGCGGAAAAGATCCTTCGCGTCTGCCGTGAGCAGAAGAAGCCCTACCCCGATTGGTACGGCGGCACCGTCTCGCCCGAATGTCTGCTCTCAAAGGTCGTTGAGGTATTTGAGCGCGACCGCGAGGTCTACGACGAGGCTGCGGCTTTCCTTGAGGTGATGGACTATCTCACCTCGCTTCTGACGGGCATGCCGACCTTCAGCCTCCCGCTTATGAAGGCAAAGACGTTTTATGACAACGGCTACCCCGACAAGGAATTTTTGTCTGCAATTCATCAAGATCTTGCGGGACTGCCGAATAAACTTACCGACGGATTTGACGAAAAGGTAATCGCATTCCCCGGCGAGCGCGCGGGATCTCTCTGTCCCGAAATGGCTGAACTCCTCGGGCTCCAAGCGGGAATTGCCGTTTCCGTCGGCACCGCGGATTCCTATTCGCCGATCTCCGCCCTCGGTATCACGCGGGAGGGCATAATGATCATGATCATCGGCACCTCTATGGGTATGATGCTGATGAGCCGCGAGGGTCATTCGGTCTCGGGCGTCACCGCTTCCCTTCCCGACATCTACCGCAAAGACTTATGGGGCTACGCCTCGGGTCTTACGAGCGTCGGCGACTCCTTCGGCTGGTTTGCCGAAAACTGCGTTCCCGCCCGCTACGACAAGGAGGCTTCCGAGCGCGGGATTAGCATCCAACAGCTTCTGACCGAAAAGGCTTCTCTTCTCGAGCCGGGCGCGGGCGGAGTTATGGCTCTCGATTGGCTCAAGGGCAACAAATCCTGCCTAGCGAACCCCTATCTTTCGGGTCTCTTTATCGGCATCACGATCTCGACCCGACCCGAGCAGATGTACCGCGCCCTCATCGAGGCAACCGCTTTCGGTGCCCGAAGAGTGATCGAGGAATACCGAGCAAGCGGCGTTCCCGTCGATGAGATCCGCGCCTGCGGAGGCATCGTCGGCAAAAATCCGCTCCTTATGCAGATCTACGCGGACGTCATCGGTCTTCCGATCAAGGCAAGCTGGTGCGCGCAAGCACCCGCCCTCGGCTCGGCGATCAATGCCGCATCCGCCGCGGGTATCCGGAACGCGATCGACTCAATGTCGGACGGCAATTTCAAAATCTACTACCCGAAAGAGGATAATATTGCTCGCTATGACGCGCTCTACGCCGAATATCTCACTCTGCACGACTATTTCGGCAGGGGCGGCAACAGGATTATGGAGCGTCTTCGCGGCAAAAAGTGAATATCAACCGATATTCAACACGCTTTTTCTTGACTTTTCGCGCGTTTTGGGCTATAATTGAGGTACTCTAAGAAAGGGACACTCAAATGAACGATTACAATTTCGGCAATTTTGTCTGTATGCTCCGCGAGAAAAAGGGCTTGACCCAAGCCGATATCGCAGAACAGCTCGGCGTTACCGCCGCGGCTGTCTCGAAGTGGGAAAACGGCTCTTCAAAGCCGCGAGTCGAGATCCTCTTCAAGCTTGCGGAAATACTCGGCGTCCGCCCCGAGGAGCTGATGGCGGGGCATTATATAGAAGGAAGCGAACTCGATCCAGAGGCAGTCAAGAATATAAATGAACGCTACGAATACCTGCGTAGGATAGATTCGCACAATAAAATGGGAGTCAAGTTCCGCCGTATAGCGGCATTTCTGATCGATTGGAACATCATCGGATTATTCGAGATGTTCGCTACGGGAATTTTGATGTATTTGTTTGCGGAGCAAATGAACGAACCCGAGCCCGGGCTTGTTATTACGTTTTTTCTGACAATATTGCTTTATCCCGTGCTCTTCATCCTCCGCGATGTGATCTTCGGTCGGCGTTCGCTCGGAAAGAGGCTCCTCGGCCTGATTGTAATTGACAGACAAACCGGAGAGGTAGCGAAGCCTTCAAAAAGAATATTTCGCAATCTATTTCTGCCGCTTATGCAGATTGATGTATTTGTCATGCTTTTCAGCGGCTCCTCGGTCGGCGACAGAGTAGCGGGGGCGGCAGTTATCACAGTCAAGGATCTTTATTACCGCGAGGATGAGGAAAACGAGGTCGAAAAGATCAACAGCTACAAAGCACCGTCTCCTATGAGCAAAAAGACGATCCTCCTTCTTGTCTGCGGAATACTTGCGGCAATAATCACATTAATCGGTTTCATTTTCAGCTCGGTATCTATCATCTTGCAATCACAAAAAAGCACAGAGGAATATCAGATTGCATACGAATACCTTATCGAAAGCGACAAATTTGCGGAGCTTGGACTGACAGAGGATGATCTGCGGTTTAACAGTTACAGCAAGAACTCATCGAGAAACGCCGACGGCGACAAAACCACAACCGCCGAGCTCGGCTTCAGGATCGGCGGCGGCCGCTCGATCTACGTCACCTGCCACGACGACGGCAACGGCTGGTACGTTTGCCGGGAATGTACGAAATTTAATTAAAATCAAAAATTTCCGCCCTTTTGGGCGGAAATTTTCCTTTAACTTCGCCTATGGCGAACATTAACTCGGGCGCAAGCCCGATCTTAACTCACGCGAAGCGTGATCTTAACTCGAGCGCAGCGAGACTGAACCAACACTATTTCAAGATTTCATCTATCGCTCTTCCCTGCGCATCGGGAAGATCGACTCCGAGAAGCTTTGCGTAGGTCGGCGCTTCGTCAACGATCGGTCTGCGGTCGATGACCACGCCCTCCTTGATATGCGGTCCCTTAGCAACGAGCGTCGGCTGAGGTCCGAGATCGGGATGGTATCCGTGGGTCGCGCGTCCGAATCGGAAATCGGTCAGATCGAGCTTTGCCACGAGCGGTCTCTTACAGCTGTCCGAGAAGGAGGTATATCCGTCGGATTCAAGCACAAAGGAGAAATCACCGTCAAGATGCTCCTTTTCTGCGATCTCCTCGCGTGTAAAGACCTCGGAAAAGCCGTAAATGCCCTCGTCGCGGAGGTCGCAGAGAAGCTTATAAACGCGGTCGTGGAGCTCGCGGTCGTTCGGATCCTTCAGATAAACGAGCGAGGACATCGCGTTCGAGAGGCAATATGCTCTGTAATCGACGCATTTGCCCTTCTCGTTGACGTCAACAAGTCCGTGATCGGCAAGGAGCGCGTTGAGCTTGATCGTGCGCTTGATGTCGCGCTGACCGTGGTCGCTGACGAGGAAGAAATCGGTCTCCTCAAGCACGCCCGCATCCTCGAGAGCCTCGCAGATCTGACCGATATGCTTGTCAACGCGGTCGAGCTCGGGATAAAGATGCTCGCCGAAGGCACCCTGCGTGTGTCTGATACCGTCGATCTGTCCGTTATGAACAAAGGTCACCTCGGGCGCAAATTTCCTGATGATGTCCGCCGCGCAGGCAACAAGAAATTCGTCGTCGTAGGGGTGGATCATGAAATTCTTTCTGCCGCCCTTGACGTAATCGGGATGGAGAAGGTACGCGTGGCTCTTGATGATCTCGATGACCTCGGGGGATGAGCCCGCATCGGCAAAGGAGGACTCAAGCGTATCGCCCTTCTTCGGCATCCAATACTCGTTGATGAGGTAGTCGATATCGGGATGACAGCCCGTGCAGGTCCAGAAGATCGATGCGGTGCTGTAGCCCTTTTCCTTTGCCGCAGTGAAGATGTCCTTGCACTTCACGCTGTCGGCGAACCACTGCCAGGTGTCCTCCTTCGAGTCGGTAGTGAACTTATAGTTCGAGAAAACGCCCGTCTTATCGGCGTAACAGCCCGTCATCATACTGACGTGATTCGGGTAGGTTACCGTCGGATAGATCGAGCGGATGCGCTCGACGGCAGAGCCTCCCGAAAGGTATTTTTTGAAGTTCGGCTTCTCGCGAAGGTACTCGAGATCCTCGAAAACCATCGCGTCAACCGAGAAAACCAATAATCTTTTTTTCATAAAAAGCCTCTTTTCTTGATTTTTCATGAAATTACACTTGATTTTTCTATGTAATTAATGTAAAATGTAAACAAAAGGAGTATTACAGATGGGCAAAACTTTACTTGAAATATCAAAGGAGATCGGGGTATCGACCGCGACGATCTCACGCGTACTGAACGGCGAGGACTGTGTTTCCCCCGAGACGAGGGAAAGAGTGCTCACAGCCGTCCGGGAAAGCGGATACGAAAAGCGTCCGCGCAGACGCTCTGCCGAGCTTCGCGGAAGCGGAACCGTCCTCGTCATCGCGGGTCAGCTCCACAACCCCATAACCCTCGGATTCATCGACGGAATCCGCCAGCGGCTTGCCGCGGAGGGTATGAGAACAGTCATTTCCCTCAGCGACTACGAGACCGCCGCAGAATGCGACGCGCTGAAATACGCCGCCAAGAACGGCTTTTCGGGCATTTTTTTGCTCAATGCGATCGAGAGCAAGCGGCTTGTCGACCTTCTCGGAGAGATAAAGACACCCGTGATCTTCGTAAACCGATTTTTGCGGTCCGTCGATACGGACGTTGTCACGGTTGACAACTACCGTTGCGGCTACCTTGCCACCGAATATCTCATTCACCGCGGACACCGCCGCATAGCGCACATCGCGGGTCCCGGGACGTCGGTCACCTGCCACGACAGAACGCAGGGCTACCTCGACGCAATGCGCGAGTACGGTATCAAGATCGACAAAAGCTACCTCTTTTACGGCGACCGCAGATACAAAAGTGGTTGCGAATTCGGCGCACAGATCGTTGCGATGCCGCAGGAAAAACGCTTCACCGCCGTATTTTCAACGACGGGACTTATGGCTGCCGGAATGGTCGATGCACTCCGCGCGGACGGAATCCGCGTGCCCGACGACATAAGCGTTATCTGCAACGACGATTACAGCCGCGATTATATGCCCTGTCCGATCGACTTCACGACCTTCGAGCAGGATCCGATCCTTATGGGCAGAACAGCCGCCGAGCTCCTTCTCGAACGCATATCATCCCCCGGCGGAGCGCCGAAGCGGATGGTCTTCCCGCCCGTGCTTACAGAGCATAACAGCGTAATATTAAAAAGATAATGAATAATGAATTGTGAATAATTAATAATGAATAATTTAGGTTGATTTCCGCGCTTAGCGCGGAAATCTTCCTTTTATTATTCATTTTTCACTATTCATTATTCATTTTTCATTATTTCATATAGAGTCCGCCGTTTACGTCGATCACGTCGCCCGTGATATAGGACGAAAGATCGGAGGAGAGGAAGAGTACGGCGTTTGCAATATCATCGGGAGTACCGAAGCGTCCCATAGGGATCGTAAGCTTGGGATCGTCCTTGGGGTCGGTAAGCCAGGAAAGGCCCTGCGCCATAGCCGTCAGAGTTCTGCCGGGGCAAACGCAGTTTGATGTGATATTATACTGACCGCCCGAGAGAGCGAAGCATTTTGACATATTGAGCACAGCCGCCTTTGCGGAGGAGTACGCGCAGGAGGATGAACGTCCGCCGCGCTCGCCCGCCATCGAGGAGATGTGAACGAGCTTGCCGTAATTCTGCTCCTTCATGATCTCGTAGACCGCCTGAGTGCAGAAGAATACGCTCTTGATGTCGATGGTCTGCATCTTGTCCCAATGCTCGAGAGTGATCTCGTCAACGCGCATAGTGCCGGTAAGACCCGCATTGTTGACCCAGATATCGATCCTGCCGAAGATATTCTTCATATCCTCGATCTCGCTCTTGAGATTATCGAAATCGGTCACGTTGAAGTATTTGAAAGCCGCGGTATAGCCCTGTGCATTGAGGTCATCGGCAACAGCCTGACCCTTTTCGCGGTTGATATCTGTGATAATTACGCTTGCGCCAAATTCCGCAAGTCTGCGTGCGATCGCCTCGCCGATGCCCTGACCCGAGCCGGTTACAACGGCGATCTTGCCTTCTACTAAATTCTTGTTCATTGTATTATCCTTTCGAATTTTCAGTTAATCGGAATAATCCGATAAAATCCGTTTTTTCGTGGGCTTTGCCTACGAAAAAACACCTTATAGACGAGCCACGCGAGTCCGCGCGCCGAGGGGAGCCGGCAAAATCCTTGATTTTGCCAAGCGGCGATAAGCGCGCGTCTCACTTGTAAAACGCAGTTATACAAGTGGATCAGATAGCAAATCCGTCGAAGTGATGCTTACCCTCGACGTCGGTGATGTCGTACTTTGCGTCAAAGCTTGTGTTATGGATTCCCGCGATCTTTACGTTCGCGTTCTTGAGCTCATCGGGAAGATGGCTGTCATCCGCCCAACGGACGACCTCAAAATCGCCGTTGTCCTCAATATTCATTGTCGTGATCGAGGTGTTCTCAAGTCTGACCATTTCCCATACGTCGCGGATCGGGACACGGAGCAGCTTTGCCATAATAAGCTGGATCGTCAGCATATGGCAGGCGATCGCGATACTGTTGCCCCTCTCGCGGTTGACGATGTCGATAATTCCGCGGATGGCGCGCTCCTGGACCTCGAGGAAGGTCTCGCCGCCCTCCATATGAAGCAGATCGGGCTTCTTTTCCCAGAGCTCGATCTGACCCGGCCATTTCGCCTCGATCTCATCGCGGTTGAGGGTCTCCCAGCCGCCGCAATGGATCTCCTTGATCTCGGGAACGGGAATGATCTCGATGTCGCGCCCGTTCCGGATCCTTTCAGCAGTCATCATAGTGCGCTTCAGCGGACTCGAATAGATGCGGTCGAGATGGAACTTCGACATCGGCTCGCGGAGAGTTTCAACCTGCGCTATCCCTCTCTCGTTGAGAGGATGATCTGTGCTTCCGATGAAGCGGTAGAGGCGGTTGAGATCGGTCTCACCGTGGCGTACAATATATACTGTAGTCATTCTTCTCTTTCCTTTTCAGAATTTTACCGAAATCGCCGCCTCGCGGAGCGTTTCGGAGAGCGAGGGATGAGCGACCGTAAGCGCGCGCCAATCATCCTGCGTATAACCGCGCTCGACGGCAATCGAAGCCGCCGCGATCATCTCGGGAGCCGCCGCACCTACGAGGGTGAATCCGACCGTCTTTTTCGTCTCTCTGTCCATAACGGCAAAAACACATCCGCTCTCGCCCTCGGCAACGGCAAGACCGTTTCCGCGGTAGTCGAAGCGTCCGAGCGCGCCGTTCTCCGAGGTCACGCCGACAGCGGCAAGGGGCGGAATGGTATAAACGCAACGGGGCATGATCCTATGGTCAAGCTCCTTTTTGTTTCCGAGAATATTCGAAACGGCAACCTCCGCCTCGGCGTATGCCGCGTGGGCAAGCATATAGCCGCCTATGACGTCACCAATCGCGTAGATATGCGGAATCTTGGTTTCAAGATATTCGTTTACGGCGACGGTGCCGTTCTTTTCGGGTGTGATTCCCGCGTTTTCAAGCGCGAGACCTTCTGTATTCGCGCGTCTTCCCGCGGCTGAAATAACGCAATCGGCGTCAATATTGCCCGCAGACGTGCGGACAGTATAGGCATCTCCGCACTTCTCCACGCTTTCGACCTTCACCGAGCATTTGATCTTTATTCTCTTCGCGGTGAGACTGCGGACGAGCAGATCGACCGCCGACTTTTCCTCGCGCGGGAGGATCGAATCCATCATCTCGATGACGGTCACCTCCGAGCCGAAAGCCGAGAATGCAGAAGCAAACTCGAGTCCGATGACTCCGCCGCCGATTATGCAGAGCTTTTTCGGCAGTTTGGTCAGCGAGAGAGCCGCCGTGCTGTCGATGCAGTATTCGCTTCCCGGGAAAGGAAGCTTTATCGGCGACGAGCCCGTTGCGATAATAACGTCTCCTGCCGAGTATTCTTCACCGTTGCAGACGACGGTATTGGCATTTTTAAATGAAGCGGTACCTCTCACGACCTCGACCTTTGCCGAGCGGAGCATAGAGGCAATACCCGCACCGAGCTTTTCGATGACGGGAGCCTTGCCCTTCATAACTCTTTTGAAGGAATACTCGCCCGCACCGCGGAGAACGCCCTCCTCCGTCATCGAACGGATCTTTTCAAGCGCATTTGCGCGGTCGAGGAGATACTTTGTCGGAATACATCCGACGTTCAGGCAGGTTCCGCCGAGCGCGTCCTTCTCAAAAAGACAAACGCTCTTCCCTGCACGTGCGGCGGCGAGGGCGGCTGTATAACCGCCCGGACCTCCGCCTATTATGATCAATTCGCAGCTTTTCATATCAGCATAAGCACGGGATTTTCGATAAAGTCGCGCAGATCGGACATGATCGACGCGCCGACGTTGCCCTCGATCACGCGGATATCAAAGCTTCCGCTGACCGCGATACTGCCCTCGCCGAGCGTGATGCCGAAGGAGGCAACACCGGGTGCACAGACGGGTGCTGTGAAGGAGTCGACTTTATATCCTGTCGCGTCGTAAACGCTGACGGGACAGGGACGGACGCTCGAGAGGTCGCCCTTTGCAACGAGGGTGAGATTCTTCTCGCAAGCCTCGGCGATCGCGTTCGCGCCGAGCTTTTCAGCCGATTCTACGACCGAGGTGACGGTTCCGTTCTCGGCAAATACTGCAAGACCGATATCCGAGCCCTCCGAGAGAGGGAGCTTTCCGCCGTCGTTGAGTGCGCGGAGGATGGGGTATCTCTGCGCGAGTCTCGAGAGTGCCATCATAACGTAATGTACGGGCGATACTGCGGGCGATTTCTCCGCGAGCTTCGAGTAAGCCTCGTCCGAGCAGGTTACGCTGATGCCGAAGGTGGGAACGAATGCGTCCCAGCGGCGCGAGAGGGTGTTTCTCATACGCGCGGTGGGGATAACGTCCTCTGCGGGCGCGATCTCGGGCTTCTTCTGATTCTCGGCAGCCGCTCTGACGTCGCAAGCCTTGATAAACTCGCCGTTCGAGGGCGTGATCTTATCAAGATCGACACCGAGCTCTGATGCAAGCTTCTTCGCGTTCGGCATAGCCTTGCCCGAAACGCTGACTTTTACGGGAGCGGGTGCGGGTACGGAAACGGGTGCGGGAGCAGGCTCCGACTTCGGCATAACGGGAACGAAATCGTCCTCGTCGTCATCGTCTTCGACTGCGGGTGCGGGAGCCTCGGCGGGCTTGTTCTTTGCCGCCTCGAGGTCAGCCGTGTCGCCGATCGCGAGCAGAAGCGTGCCCGCATCGACCTGATCAAATTCATTTACGTATATTTCGGTTACAAATCCCTTGGCAAAGCTCTCAATGGGGAGAACAGCCTTGTCGGTCTCGACCTCAAGGAGAACGTCTCCCTTTTTGACGCTGTCGCCAACCGAGACCATAAGCTTGGTCACGGTTGCGATATCGGTGGTCTGACCCGCCGCGGGCATAACGACCTTTTTAACCATTGTTTGCCTCCCTTAAAGCTTTGCGAGCTTTCTTGCTTCCTCCATAATACGCTCCTTCGAGGGGATGACGTAATTCTCGAGGATGGGCGAGAAGGGCGCGGGAGTGTCCATTGCGCCGATGCGGACGATGGGAGCGTCGAGAAGGAATATCTCGTTCTCGGCAAAGTAGGATGCTACCTGCGCGCCCCAGCCGTAATTATAGGTATCCTCATGAACGATCATAAGCTTGCCCGTCTTTCTTACCGATTCAACTACGGTCTCGTAGTCGAAGGGGAGGAGCGAACGGGGGTCGATGATCTCGCAGGAGATGCCTTCCTTTTCAAGCTCAGCCGCAGCCTCCTGCGCCTTGTAGCTCATAAGAAGGTTTGCAACGATCGTGACGTCGGTGCCCTCTCTGCGGATAGCCGCCTTGCCGAAGGGAACCGTGTAATCGCCGTCCGGAACCTCACCCGCCGAGTCGAGCGCGCCGGCTTCCTTACGCTTGCTTCCGTAAAGGAGCTTGTGCTCGAAGACGATAACGGGGTTGTTATCGCGGATAGCCTGCTTCATCATACCCTTTGCGTCGTAAGCGGTCGAGGGACAGATGACCTTCAGACCCGGAACGTGAGCAAAATAGGTCTCGGGGCTCTGCGCGTGCTGTGCGCCGCGGTTCGTTGCGCCCGAGGGGCAACGCATAACCATCGGTACGCTGACCGCACCGCCCGACATATATCTCATCTTAGCCGCCTGGTTTACAAGCTGGTCCATCATACAGAAAAGGAAGTCGCAGTACTGAAGGTCGGCAACGGGTCTCATACCGTACATTGCCGCACCCACGCAAACACCGCCGATCATGATCTCGGAAATGGGAGTGTTGATGCATCTTCCGTCCTTGATCTCGCCACCGATATTTTCAAGTCTGCCGAATTCGTCACCGATACCCTTGGTTACGGTAAAGGCTCCGCCCATACCGCCGGGGATATCCTCGTCCTCACCGAGCACGAAAACGCTCGGATCGCGTCGCATTTCTTCAGCTATTGCCGCCTTAAGAGCATCTGCTATTGACATAATTGCCATATCTCACTACCTCCTTAGTCTGCGTAAACGTCCTCGAGCGCCGACTCGAGAGTCGGGAACGGGGAGTTCTTTGCGAATTCTACAGAATCGTCGATCGCGATATCTACTTCTTCCTCGATAGCAACCAATTCTTCTTCCGTAGCTACACCCTCTTCGAGAATGCGTGCGCGGAAAGTCTTGATCGGATCGCGGTCCTCAAGCCAATGCTTTTCCTCGTCCTTCGGTCTGTAGCCGCAGGCGTCGTTTCTCGAGTGACCGTACTTGCGGTAGGTCTTCAGCTCAAGGATCGTGGGACCCTCGCCCGCTCTTGCGCGCTCTACAGCCTTCGCCATAGCCTCGTTTACGGCAAGGACGTCGTTTCCGTCAACGACGTAGCCGGGGATACCGTAAGCAGACGCGCGGTCTGCGGCGGGATTTTCAAGAAGGGTGGTGAGTCTGATCGATGTGGTCGCGGAATAGAGATTGTTCTCGCAAACGTAAACTACGGGAAGCTTCCAGGTTGCGGCAAAGTTGATGCCCTCGTGGAATGCGCCCTCGTTGGTCGCACCGTCACCCATAAAGGAAACGGCGACGTTGTCCTTCTTCTGCATTCTGAATGCAAGCGCGGTGCCTGCCGCGATCGGGATATTTCCGCCTACGATCGCATTTGCGGGGGGAACACCCATCGAGAAATCGCCCGTGTGCATAGCTCCGCCCTTACCCTTACAGCAGCCGTCCGCCTTTCCGAACATCTCGCACATCATCGAGCGCAGAGAAACGCCCTTTGCGAGATCGTGACCCGCGGGACGGTGGGTCGAGTAAACGACATCCTCGCGGCGAAGATCATAGATAATTCCAACTGCGGAAGCCTCTTCTCCCGCGCTCTGGTGAATCGTTCCGGGCATGATACCCTCAAAGAAGAGGTACTTTACCGTCTCCTCATACTGACGGATCTCGTACATCTTGCGGTACATACCAAGTGCTTTTTCCTTATTCGGCATAACCGACATCTTGTTTGTCTCCTTTTCGTGTAATTACATAGATTTGTGTTACTGACAATTTGAGTATATCATAGATAATGTAACAAGTCAAGAAAAAACTCGATTTTGACCTCGGCATTTTTTGCGCAGTTTGTGTAATTACATAACGAATTTGCTTTTTTCGGAAAAGCTTATTGACAAAGCCGCGCCCGCGGTGTATAATGGGAATATGAAATTCATTGTTAAATCAAATACAACAGATCCGTATGTCAATCTTGCCGCCGAGGAATATCTGACGAAAAGAGTTCGCCGAGGCGAGACCATCCTGTTTTTATGGCAGAATGCGGATACCGTCGTCATCGGCAAAAATCAGAATTCGAGAGCCGAATGTGATCTTGAGCGGATGAAGCGTGACGGAGTTCTCCTCTCACGCAGACTTTCGGGCGGCGGCGCGGTCTATCACGACGCAGGCAACCTCTGCTTCAGCTTTATCTCGCACGCGGAGGACCACGACGTGCCCGCACAGCTTGCCGTCATCGCGTCCGCATGCGCCGAGTTCGGCATCAATGCCAAACCCACGGGCAGAAACGATATCGAAGCGGACGGCAGAAAATTTTCGGGCAACGCTTTTTACAGCATCGGCAAAAACAAATGCCACCACGGCACCGTCCTTATCGCGTCCGATACGGGCAGGCTTTCTGATTATCTTACCGTTTCCCAAACAAAGCTTGAAGCCAAAGGCATAAAATCGGTTCGTTCAAGGGTGGTCAATCTCAGCGAGCTTGTCCCCGATATCACGGTTGAAGCATTTGAGCAGGAACTTATTGCCGCATTCGCGCCCGATATGACGCTTTCGATGCCCGATCAAACTTTATTTGCCGATCGCACCGACTTCCTTTCCTCACGCGAATGGCTTCTCGGCTCGGATCCCGAATTCACCGACGAGATAAAATACCGCACCGCCGAGGGCGAATTTACCCTGAAGCTGAACGTAAAAAACGGCATCGTCACCGATTGCCGAGTCTATACCGATTCGCTTGACCCGACTGCGGCGGAGAGAATTCGCGCGGAGGTTATGGGAAGAAAATTTGAAGAAGTGAATAGTTGGCATTAATCTTAATTACGAACTGATATTTATATATAAGCACAAAGTAATACTACGAGTCTGTAGGGACCGACGTCCTCGGCGGTCCGTGGGCATTAAATTATATATGCGCCTAATATCAAGAACATAGAATGTTATTTCCTTGATTAAATACAAAGCAAGATTTTCATTGGGCTCGGACCGCCGAGGACGTCGGTCCCTACGGACTCGTGATTTTATTTGATGAAATAATACTTAAAAATTTCTCGTAGAGCAATAAGCACAAGTTTTTGGTGAACCCAAGAGGTGGATTCTATGAAATTGAGAATATTGGATTATTTGACTGACATTGAAGAAATCAACGGCGTCGCTTTTTCTGCAAAGTTGCAATGCTCCTGTGGCTCAACTAAATTTGTTTTTTTACATACAGGCAAACAAACCAAAGGAATATTTACCCCGTATATTATTAAGAAAAGCAATCAATTAGCATTGAAAGCAAAGTGCAATCGGTGTAATAACGAAATTGTTGTGTATGATTCACAAGTTGATGGTGCAAAGCCGAAAGCTGCAAAAGGATCACGCGAATTTACCCCATTCGTTATTCCAAAATCACCTGAATTCGAAGTGATTATTAAGTATAACTATTTACCCGAAAACATAACTGAATCGGGAGAGTATTCCAATCGATTTGAGAATTGCTTTATTTATTTGTTAGAAAACGATAAAGAGACAAACGCATTAATTGAAGAATAATAAAATTTATACCCCGATTGTTGGCACTTATAATCTAATAGTTTTTTAGCCTCGGCGAAAAATTTCCTTCATTTCGCCAAAGGCGAATCATCATTCGGCGCAGCCGATCATCATTCTTGCAAAGCAAGATCATCATTCGCGCTCCGCGCGACAGAATCTTTATCCCCAAACGGAGAAATCAAAATGAACTTCACCAACCTCACAAACTTCATCAACTCCCTCCCCGCCTACGGTATTCCCACGGCGGACGTTATCGTTTACCGTGACCACGAAGAGCTTTACCGACACGGGGCAGGCGAGCCCTTGCGCGGCGACGAGCTTTACTATATGTATTCCTGCACGAAGGTCGTGACCTGCATCGCGGCGCTTCAGCTTTTCGAGCAGGGCAAATTCCTTATGCGCGATCCCGTCTCGAACGTGCTCCCCGAGTTTGCCGACGTCCGCGTCAAGAACGGAGCCTACACAGTCCCCGCGGAGCGTCCCATCACCTTCCGCCACCTATTTACGATGACGGCGGGACTCAACTACAACCTCACCTCCGCCTATATTCAGGACATATCCGACCGCACGGGCGGATGCTGTCCGACCCGCGAGACGATCGCCGCGATCGCAAAAATGCCCCTCGATTTCCACCCCGGCGACCGCTTCCAATACAGCCTCTGCCACGACGTTCTCGCGGCGGCTGTCGAGGTCATGTCGGGTATGAGATTCGGCGAATACGTGAAAAAGAATATCTTCGAGCCCTGCGGAATGGTCGATTCGACCTTCATTATGACCGATTCGGTCAAGGCGAGAATGGCACCGCAGTACCGCTTCAACGACAAACGCGGCGTTGCCGAACAAACGCCGATGTCGAATATGTACATCCTCGGCAGCGAGTACGAAAGCGGCGGCGCGGGACTCATCTCCTCTGTCTCCGACTACGCAAAATTCATTGACACCCTCGCCTGCGGCGGCGTGACCGCATCGGGCAAGCGAATCATTTCGGAATACACGCTCGGAATGATGCACCAAAACTGTCTCTCGGACGAAATGCTCGCCGACTATCACAAGAAATGGGCGGCGCTTGACGGCTACGGCTACGGCTACGGCGTCCGCGCATTTATGGACAGCGCGGCGGGAACGCTCTCATCCCCCAACGAATTCGGCTGGCACGGCGCGGCAGGCTCGTTTATGGTCATCGACCCAGACACCAAGACCTCCCTCTTCTACGCCCAGCATATGCTCAACAACAAGGAAGCCTACGTCCACCCGAGACTCCGTCATTGTCTCTATTCGGGAATGTGATATAATGCAGAGTGAAGAATGCAGAGTGCATTCTTCACTCTGCATTTTGCGTTTTTTCCTCTGTTTTTTCAAAAAATCTTAAGAATTGATAAAAAGTTCTTGAAAAATTCCGAAAGACAAGGTATAATATATTAATTGAGTATTTCGGAGGAAGACACGTGAAGAATTATTGTGTTTTATACAACCCCCTTGCAAACAACGGCAAAGCCGAGGCTGCCGCACACGCGCTCGAAGATATCCTGACCGATGGCGAGGTGCGCTACGTCGACATCGCCTCGATGGGCAGCTACTACGACTTTTTCGTTTCCTGCGACGACGACTGCATCGTCATCCTCACGGGAGGCGACGGCACGCTGCACCATTTCATCAACGACACCCGCGGACTTCACATCAAGCAGACGATATACTACTACGGCGCCGGAAGCGGCAACGACTTTCTCAATGACCTCGGACTCGAGCGCGGTGCCGCTCCCTTCGAGCTTACCGAGTACATAAAAAATCTCCCCTTCGTACGCATCGACGGCAAGGAATACACCTTCATCAACAACGTCGGCTTCGGTCTTGACGGCTACGTCTGCGAGGTCGGCAACCGCGAGCGCGCGGAAAAGAAAAAAGCGATCAATTACACGTCGATCGCGCTCAAGGGGCTTCTCTATGATTTCAAGCCCTGCAACGCCACCGTCACAGTCGACGGAGTCACAAAGACCTATGAGCGCGTCTGGCTCGCTCCGGTTACAAACGGACGCTACTTCGGCGGCGGTATGAAGATCGCTCCCGATCAGGACAGACTCGACCCCGACGGCAAGATCACCTTCCTCATCGCGCACGATCTTTCGCGCCCGCGGATCGTTCCCATCTTCCCTGAGATCTTCAAGGGCACCCACGTCCGTCACACAAAATACATCGAGGTCGTCAAATGCGACGAGGTCACCGTCCGCTTTGACCGTCCCTGTGCCGTTCAGATCGACGGCGAAAGCATCTCGGGTGTAACCGAATACACCGCTTACAGCAGAAATGCCTCGAAAGCACGCAACGCATAAAGGAGAAATATCATGATTCTTATCAAAAACGGTTACGTAAAGCCCATGGTTGGCTCAGACATAGAAAACGGCTCCGTCCTCATCGGCGACGACGGCAAGATCATCGCTGTCGGAGAAAACATCGAAGCTCCCGAGTTTGCCACCGTCATCGACGCGGAAGGCAGGCTCGTCACTCCCGGATGCGTTGAGGCGCATTGCCATATCGGTCTTGACAACGAGGCTGTCGGATGGGAGGGACGCGACTACAATGAAAGTGTCGATCCCATCACTCCCCATATGCGCGCGATCGACTCGATCTATCCGCAGGACGAGGCTTTCGGCAACGCGCTCCGCGGCGGTGTTACCACGGCTTGTACGGGTCCCGGCTCGGCAAACGTAGTCGGCGGCTCCTTCGCGGTCATCAAGCTCGCGGGCAACAGAGTTGACAATATGATCGTAAAGCATCCCGCGGCTATGAAATGCGCTTTCGGCGAGAATCCCAAGCGCGTTTACGGTCAGAGCAAGAAGAGCCCCGTTACAAGAATGGCGACCGCCGCTCTTCTCCGCGAGCTCCTCTTCAAGAGCCGCAGATATCTTGCCGACAAGGAAGCGGGCAAGGACGTCTTCGATATGAAGCTTGAAGCTATGATCCCCGTTATGAAGGGCGAGATCCCGCTGAAGGCTCACGCTCACCGCGCGGACGATATCCTCACCTCGATCCGCATCGCCAAGGAATTCGGCGTTAAGCTCACGCTCGACCACTGCACAGACGGCTCCGTCATCGCTGACGAGCTGGCAAAGGAAGGCTATCCCGCCTTTGTCGGTCCCTCCCTCGGAAACAAGAGCAAGGTCGAGCTCATCAACAAGTCCTTCAACACCCCCGCAGTTCTCACCGAAGCGGGCGTTGAAGTCAGCATCATCACCGACGCTCCCGTCATCCCCCTCCAGCATCTTCCGATGTGCGCGGGTCTAGCCGCAGAGGCAGGCCTCGGCTACGAGGACGCCTGGCGCGCGATCACGGTCAATCCCGCACGCGCCCTCGGGATCTCCGACCGAGTCGGAAGCCTTGAGGCGGGCAAGGACGGCGACGTTGTCATTTGGACAGGGGACCCGATCACATCGGTCGGAGCGGAATCCTACGTCACCGTCGTCGACGGCAAGATCGTTTATCGGAAATAAACCAAAGCCCTCCGAGGCAAAGCCTCGGAGGGTAATTTAATATTCAGCAGCCACAGCCGCAGCCGTTGTTATAAGAGTTTCCGCAACCGCAACCGGTGTTGCAGGTGAGAGCGAGAACTACGAGAATGGCGATGATCACCCAGATAAGGCACTCGTTGTTGTTGAAAAGTCCGCAAAGACAGCTGTTGTTCATGGTGTACCTCCAAAAAATTTTTAATGAGGATTTTGTCTCCTCGATAATATATTATGTCGCCGAGGCTCGCTGTGTGACGGATTTTGTCGCATAAGTGGTTGACTTTCGCAAAAAAATGTATTATAATATATAATATATTTTATCCAATCGAAAGTGAAAAAGACATGTTAAAACGATTTATCGCCTACTACAAGCCCCACCGCGGTATGCTGACGCTCGATATGCTCGCGTCGCTTGTCATCGCCCTCATCGGTATGGTCTATCCGATGATAACCAAGGAAATGCTCGCCGCATTTGAAGAAGGAACGCAGACGGCGAAGATGATCATCACCGCGAGCGCGATCGTTCTCGCACTCTATATAATCCGTCTCTTCCTACGCTACTTCGTTCAGTATTACGGACACCTCATCGGCGTCGGAATGCAGGCGCAGATGCGCCGCGACCTCTTTGCGCATATCCAGAAGCTTCCTTTCTCCTTCTACGACGAGAACGAGACGGGTAAGATCATGACCCGTATGACCTCAGACCTCTTCGAGATCAGCGAGCTCGCGCACCACGGTCCCGAAAACCTGCTCATCAGTACCGCGACCTTCATCGCCGCCTTTATCTACCTTATTACGATCGACTGGGTCCTGACGCTCATCATCTTCATCTGCGTGCCGATCCTCATCGTCATCGCGGTCTACTTCCGCAAGAAGATGCGCGCGGCATTCACGGAACGCCGCGCCTCCAACGCGGTCATCAACGCATCCCTTGAAAGCTCGATCTCGGGCATCCGCGTAACCAAGGCTTACACAAATCAGGAGAAGGAGACCGAGAAATTCGAGGTCGGCAACAACGCCTTCATCAATGCCTGCAAGAAGGCATATGACGCGATGGGTAAGTTCCACGCGGGAACATCCTTCATCACCGATGTCTTCAATGTTATTATTCTCATCGTCGGCGGACTCTTCATCCACGCGGGACGAATCGGCTTCCCCGAATATTCCGCCTTTATGGTCTCGATCAACCTCTTTATCTCCCCGATCAACACCCTCATCGGCTTCATGGAGCAGTATCAGAACGGCGTTACAGGATTTGAACGCTTCCTCGAGATCATCGACGCCGAGCCCGAGCACGACGCTCCCGATGCAAAGGAGCTGACAGATGTTGAGGGCACTATCGAGTTCAAGAACGTGGAATTCTCCTACAAGGATTCCGCAGAGGTGCTCCACGGCATCTCGCTCAAGGTCGAAAAGGGACAGAAGCTTGCGCTTGTCGGACCCTCGGGCGGCGGTAAAACCACGATCTGCCACCTCATCCCACGTTTCTACAACATCACGGGCGGCGACATCACGATCGACGGCAAGAGCATCGGTTCGCTCACGATGAATTCGCTCCGCCGCAACATCGGTATCGTTCAGCAGGACGTTTTCCTCTTCAACGGCTCGATCCGCGACAATATCCTCTACGGACGCCTCGACGCGACCGACGAGGAGGTCATTGAAGCGGCAAAGCTCGCAAACATCCACGACTGGGTATCCACCCTTGAGCACGGCTACGACACCGAGATCGGTGAGCGCGGCGTCAAGCTTTCGGGCGGTCAGAAGCAGCGTCTCTCGATAGCACGCGTGTTCCTCAAGGACCCCTCGATCCTCATCCTCGACGAGGCAACGAGCGCGCTTGACAACACGACGGAAATTCTCATTCAACAGGCTCTCGACGAGCTCTGCAAGGGCAGAACCACCATCGTCGTCGCGCACAGACTCTCCACAGTCCGCGGTGCGGACAAGATCGCGGTCATCTCGGGCGGTAATATCGCCGAAGAGGGCAGCCACGAGGAGCTTATGCAGATAGAGGGCGGAATCTATCAAGGACTCTACCGCCTCGGCGTCCGCAATCCCGAAAATGACGGATCGATCTCCGATATCGACGTCGATAAGCTTTCGAAAAAAGCGGGATTCTGATTAAATGCTAAATGCAAAATGCAGAATGCAAAATTATCATTCATAGGTAAATTTCCTCGCTTCGTTCGGAAATTATTTACCTAATAGTTTTGTTTTGCTTTAATAATCTTTTGTTAGCATTAAACCAATAATAAGTAAATAGGAAAATCGAGATGTAATGGAGTAAAAACTTCAAAACATCTCGATTTTGTTATGCAATATTAATTCAGCAAAATCTCAGGTTCGTACAATTTTTTGGATTATCAATCACAAACAGAAGTATTGGAAAAATAATTTCCGAACGAAGCGAGGAAATTTACCATCACTTTTCACTATCCACTTTTCACTTTTCACTCTCTTTACCCCAACTCTCTCCTGTAGAGTCTGAAGAAATCCTCTTCTCCGAGGCCGCCGCAATCGTCGGGGCGGTTCTTTTTCGGGAAAAGATCGGCAAAGCCGCCGATAGTACCCGCGTGGTCGGTGCCGCCCGTGACGTAGAGTCCTCTCTCGCGGCAGATGGCGTCGTAAGCAGGTCTCTCCTCCTCCGTGATAGAGGGATGGTAGACCTCAATTCCCTTGATACCCATTTTGATAAGGTCCTCTATGTATTCCTGCTTACCGTGCGGATGCGCGATGACGGGAACGCCGCCCGCCTTGAGGATCACGCGGATGCACTCCTCGATATCAGGTGTGAAGAATCCGATCTCCGCCTCGATCTCGGGCTCGCGCTCCTTCGGGATCGTAAACGCGTCCTTGATGAACTGCGGATGCTCCGCGTGCTCGTAGATACCCTTGCGTTCGAGGACGGTGAAGACCTGCGTGTAATAGTAAAAATCATTTCCCGGGAAGGCGTCGAGCACCTCCTGCCAGGTCACTCCGGGACGGAGACTGCCGTTTTTCAGCGATTCCTGGAATAGCAGATGGCATCTTTCTCTATGACGAGAGGAGCAACGCTCGATCAGCTCGCGCATTGCGGGATGCTCCCGGTCGAAATCGTATCCGAGAAGGTGGAATCCCGTGCCGAGGCCCTTCGTGATGAACTCGATTCCAAGCATCGAGTATATTCCCGCCTTACGGCAGGCAACGTCAAAGCGATGCGAGCCCTTGACGGTGTCGTGGTCTGTCAGAACGAGCGCCTTGTGACCGAGCTGCTTACCGATCCCGACAAGCTTTTCGGGCGAAAGAAAGCTGTCCGAAATGTCGGAATGAAGATGACAGTTTGCAAAAAAGACCATTTTGCGCCTCCGATGGTGATGTTTCCCTTATTATAGCACAAAAAGGCGGTTTTTGCAATAATATTTTGAATTCGCGATTATGATTTGACCATTTACTTTTTACCGTATTTGTGATATAATATAATTGTGTAAAATAAACCAATGAGGCATTTATTATGAAACAGCCAAATATTATCGTCTTTATGACCGACCATCAAAGGGGCGACACGGTTCTGCCCGGCAGTCCCGTCATCACTCCGAATATTGACCGTTTCCGCGAGCAGTCGGTAACCTTTTCTAACGCGTGGTGCCCGTCGCCGCACTGTTGTCCGAGCCGCGCCACCTTTTTCAGCGGGCTTTATCCCTCAGAGCACGGCATCTGGAACAACGTGGACGTAAGCAACGCGCTTTCCTACCACCTTTTCGACGACGTCCGTCTGTTCAGTGAGGATCTTGCCGATGCGGGATACCGACTCTATTTCAGCGGAAAATGGCACGTCAGCGCAGAGCGTGGACCCGATTCCTACGGCTTTGAGCTGCTCCGCCATAAGCATTCCGAATATGCGCCGCATCCGAATTGCCCCGACGTCACGGAGTGGGACCGCTATGCGCGTAAAAAGTCAGACGTCGGTGACGAACCGCGCACGGAGGCTCGTATCATCCGTCCCGGCTACCCCGCCTACACCCAGTACGGTGTAAAAGATGATCCCTACAAGGATTCCCTCACCGTTGGGGCGGCGGTCGACAAGCTTGCCGAGATTGATACCGATTCGCCCTTCTTTATGTTCGTCGGACCGCTCGGACCGCACGATCCGTATTTCGTGCCGCAGCGTTTCCTCGATATGTACGATCCCGAAGACATCCGCCTTCCCGACAATTTCGATGACGATCTCTCCGACAAGCCCACGCTGTACAGGCGGACGAAGGAGCGATATTCACAGCTCACACGCGAGGAACACATCGAATCGATCCGCCGCTTTTATGCATTTTGCAGCTACGAGGACGAGCTCTTCGGGCGTCTGCTTGATGCAGTTGAGGCGCGCGGGCTGATGGATAACACCCTCATTCTCTACACCTCCGACCACGGCGATTACATCGGCGCGCACGGATTGTGGGCGAAGGGCTTGCCCTGCTTCAAGGAGGCGTACAACGTCTGCGCCGTGGCGGGCGGCGGCATCGTGAAAAACGGAGGCCGCACGAATATGAGCCGACTCTCGCTTGCCGATTGGGCACCGACCTTCCTCGAGCTTGCGGGCGCGCCTGCACGCGCTATGTCGGGACATTCCCTCACCGCACTTCTGCGTGATGAAGCGTATACGTCTCCGCGCAAAGAAACCTATACGCAGACCAACGGCAACGAGGTCTACGGCATTCAGCGCGCGGTATGGAACGACCGATGGAAATACGTATTCAACGCCTTCGACTACGATGAGCTCTACGATCTCGAAAACGACCCCGGCGAGATGCACAATCTTCTGCACGGACTGCGTGACCGCGACATTCCGCAGAGTCCGTACGGTGATATCGTAAAGGAAATGTGGAAAAAGCTCTGGAGCTTCGCGCGCGAGCACAAGGACAACATCGTCAATCCCTACATTATGACCGCATTCGCGCCGTTCGGCCCCGGAATTCTCGGGGATGAATTGGCTGCTGCCGCCGATGAGCGTTAGAGATTTTGTGAGGTACGAATATGGCAATGTGGAATCCGTGGAGAGGTTGCAAAAAATGCAGCGACGGCTGTCTTTATTGCTATATCCACAAGGGCGACGCAAAGCGCGGAGTTGATACGAGCATTATTGAAAAGACCAAGGACTTTGCAAAGCCCATAGAATGCCTGAAGAACGGCAATTATAAAATGAAATCGGGCATTGTCTACACCTGTTTTTCCACCGATTTTCTGATCGAGGAAGCGGACGCGTGGCGTCCCGAATGCTGGCAGATGATAAAGGAGCGCGGGGATTGCACGTTCCTCTTTCTCACAAAGCGCATCGACAGATTTATGAGTTGCATCCCCGATGATTGGGGCGACGGCTATGAAAATGTGGTCGTTTGCTGTACGGTTGAGAACCAAAAGAACGCGGATTACAAGCTCGGAATTTTTGAAAAGCTCCCGATCAAGCACAAATGCATCACCGCACAGCCGCTGATAGAAGCCATCGACATAGAACGCTATCTTGACGGCATCGAGCTCGTGGTCGTCGGCGGCGAATCTGATACGAACGCAAGAGTGCTTGACTACGCGTGGGTGCTTGACATCAGAGAGCAATGCATAAGAAAAAACGTGTCCTTCGAATTCAGACAATGCGGAACGCACTTTGTAAGGGACGGCAAGGAATATAAATTGCAGACAAAGGACCTCTGCGCGCAGGCAAGAAAGGCTGAAATTGATTTCAAACGCGAGAGTTGAGAAATTACAATATGCGAATAGTTAGATAAATAAGAATTTGTAGGTGCGAATAATGAAAACTTTATATATGATTGGTGGCACTATGGGAATTGGAAAAACAACTGTGTGCCAACAGCTCAAACAGAATTTGCCGAATAGCGTATTTCTTGACGGAGATTGGTGCTGGGATGCAAGTCCGTTCCAAATAACCGATGAAACAAAAGCAATGGTGACAAATAATATTTGTTATGTACTCAATAGTTTTCTGAAGTGTTCTGCATACGAGAATATCATTTTTTGTTGGGTGATGCACGAGCAGAGAATTATCGATTCCATACTTAAGAAGCTGGATACACAGAACTGTGAGGTGAAATGCGTCTCGCTTGTAGCGGATGAAAAGACTCTGTGTGAAAGATTGGCAATGGATGTAGAAAGAGGTATCCGTTCTGAAGATATAATTGAGCGAAGCATAGCAAGAATACCGATGTATCAAGCACTCAATACCACTAAAATTGATACCAATGCAAAAACCGTGGCTATGATTGCCAATGAGATAAAGCTGTTGTAATACCGTCAAATTCCAATTTATCAAATAAACTGACATAACTCTACAAACCACGGTTTTGATCGAACCGTGGTTTTCAGTATGCGCGTGCAATGATAAACGCCGTATAGATCGCGTAAAGGATAACGCAGAGCGCGCCGTCGAGCCTGCCGATGCTTCTCTTCCTTGCGGCAAAGATATACACGATAACCGAGACGATCGCAAGAAAAGCCGTGTCCGCGATGAGCTCACTCCCCGCGGGCAGGGGCTTGATCACTCCCGTGATCCCGAGGATGAATAGGATATTGAAAAGGCAGGAGCCGACAGCGTTTCCGACCGCGATCCCCGTCTCCCCCTTCCTTGCCGCCACGATCGAGGTCACAAGCTCGGGAAGCGAAGTGCCGAAGGCAACTACGGTCAGCCCGATCAGAAGCTCACTCATCCCGAAATTCGCGGCAATTATCCTGGCATTGTCAACGACAAGGTCGCCTCCGAACACGATCGAAGAGAGTCCGCCGAGGATCATCAGAATGCTCAGGACCCAGGGATACTGCTTTTGTCCTACGTCATCCGATCGGCTTCCGATCGCGCCTCGGATCACGAAGAAAAGGTATACTCCGAGCGCGGCGAGCAGAAATATCGCCTCGATCCGCCCGATCACGCCGTCGAGGATGACTACCGCAAGCGCGCCGGAGGCAATAATGTTCACGGGCATATCGCGTCTGATCAGATCGCCATTCGCTCCGAGCGGTGTAAAAAGTGACGTAACGCCAATAACCATCAGCAGGTTGAAAATATTAGACCCGATCACGTTGCCGAGCGAGATCGAGCCCGATCCCGAAATGCTCGCCGATATGCTGATCGCCGCCTCGGGTGCGCTCGTTCCTAGCGAAACAACGGTAAGTCCGATCATAAACGAGGGCACTCCGAATTTTCCCGCTACCGACGACGCGCCGTCAACGAATATATCCGCGCCCTTGATAAGCAGAAATAGTCCGACCGAAAGCAAAAAATATTCCATGCGCCACCTCCGAGTTTATTATTGCCAAAAATGGCGCATTTCAGCAGTTGTTGCCTTTAAATACACATTTTACCCAAATAAAGCGGCAACTCTACTGTCGGTAGAGTCGACTCTACGCAGAATTTACACGATTTCTCAAGAGTATCTTGACTATTGACAATAAAAATTGTATAATTAGAGTGACAAAAAATAGCCCCTATGGAGGATTTTGATATGAACAGAAAGAAAGCATATCCGCTTTATGAAACTACAGTATTCCGTGATTTCAGAGTAATGGTCGAGCAGTCGGCTGAAAACTTCCCCGACAAGCCCGCCATCTCCTACAAAAAGAACCCCCGCGACGCCGAAACACAGAGCGTCACCTACTCCGAGGCGCGCGACATCATCCGCAATCTCGGAACCGAGGAGATCGCGCTCTCTCTGCGAGATAAGAAGGTTGCCATCGTCGGCGGTGCAAGCGTCGGATGGATCTACACCTACTTCTCGCTGATGGCTATCGGTGCCGTCACCGTTCCGCTTGACAAGGAAATGCCCGCTCCCGATCTCGCCGCTACCATCGAGCGCGCGTCTTGCGCCGCTATCTTCTACGGTGCCGAGATCGCAGGTAAGCTCGATTATCTCAAGGAAAATACCAAGGCAGAGCTTTACGTCTGCATGAACGGCGATCCCCTCCGCGAGGGTGATCTTGCGCTTTCCTCCCTCATCGAGGCGGGCGGAAAGAAGTTCGCCGAGGGCGACAACTCCTACTACGACTACGAGATCGATCCCGACCGCCTTGCAACCATCGTGTTCACTTCGGGTACCACCGGCAAGGGCAAGGGCGTTATGCTCTCGCAGACCAATATCGTATCCGATATGACACAGGGTATGTACCTCTTTGACATCACCCGTAAGACCCTCAACGTCCTTCCTCCGCACCACACCTTCGGCTCGACCGTCAACTACGTCGGTCACTACGCGCAGGGCTGTGAGATCTACATCACCTCGGGAATCAAGTACCTTCTCAACGAGCTCAAGGAGCAGCAGCCGACCCACCTCGTCCTCGTTCCCCTCTTCGTTGAGACCCTCTACCGCCGTATCTGGGCAACAGCCGAGAAGACGGGAGCAGACAAGAAGCTGAAGATGGGTATGAAGGTATCCAAGGCTCTCCGCGCGATCGGTATCGACAAGCGCCGTTCTCTCTTCGCTCAGGTTCACGAGACCTTCGGCGGCAAGCTCCAGATGATCATCTGCGGCGGTGCGGCACTCAACCAGGATATCATCGATTTCTTCGACGCGATCGGCATCACCGTCCTCAACGGCTACGGCATCACCGAGTGCGCTCCCCTCGTATCCTGCAACAGAAACGAATGGCAGAAGAACGGTAGCGTCGGTCTTCCCATCATCGGCGAGGAGGTCCGCATCTATGAGCCCGACGCAAACGGCGAGGGCGAGATCTGCGTCAAGGGTCCGAACGTAATGATGGGCTACTACGAGGAGCCCGAAGCAACCGCGGCTGTCATCGACGCGGACGGCTTCTTCCACACCGGCGACTACGGCAAGCTCGACGACGAGGGCTGGCTCTATATCACAGGCAGAAAGAAGAATCTCATCATCTTCTCGAACGGTAAGAACGTATATCCCGAGGAGATCGAGACCGAGATCTCGCGTATCCGCGGCGTTCTCGAGGTCGTTGTTTACGCGGGCGAGAGCAAGTCGAACCCCGAGAAGGAAGTCATCGTTGCCGAGATCTTCCCCGACTACGAACAGCTTAAGAACGACGGCGTAGTTGACGTAAAGGAATACTTCGACGAGCACGTCAAGGTTGCCAACACCCATATGGCACCCTATAAGAAGGTCGGACTGGTCAAGATCCGCAAGGAAGAGTTCATCAAGAATACCTCCCGTAAGATCACAAGATTCAATATCGATAAGTCGATTGACTAAATAGTGGACAGTGATTAGTGGACAGTGGACAGAAAGATGCGAAGTTTATCAAACTTTGCAAAAAGCAAGCCTCTCCGAATGTAGGAGAGGCTTGTTTTTGTCATTACAATGATAATAGGACGAGCTTTCGCCCGAAAAGCTGTTTGCCGACGGCTGATTTCCCATATTATCCCTTTTCTTCAATAATAATTGATATTCACTTGAAAAACAGTTGAAGTTCCTTGTGTATAATATAAATTGGTAAACATTGAGTACATATGAAAGTGAGAACTTCAATGGCAGCATATTATATTCTTTACAATCCCCACGCGGGCAACGGATCGAGCGAGTCGACGGCGAAAAAGCTCCGTGAGAGCGGCAAGTACGAGCCCTCCGAGGTCGTTTCGATGACGGATATCAAGTCCTATTCCGAATTCTTCGCGGACAAGGCTGACGCTTCGGTAATTCTCTGCGGCGGCGACGGTACGCTCAACCGCTTCCTCAACGATGCCGACGGCATTCAGCTCGGCGACGTCTACTATATGGCTTCGGGATCGGGCAACGATTTTCTCCGCGATCTTGATGTCAGCGAGCAGACCGAGCCCGTCTGCATCAACAAATACATAGAAAATATCCCCGTTTGTGAGGTAAACGGAAAGTGCTTCAAGGTCCTCAACGGCGTCGGCTACGGCATCGACGGCTACTGCTGTCAGACAGGCGACGAAATGAAGGCGCAGAATGTTCAGAAGATCAATTATACCGCGATCGCGATCAAGGGTCTCTTCGGTAAATACAAGACCTGCGGCGGAAGCGTCACCGTTGACGGCGAGACTCGCAGATACAAGAGGATCTGGCTTTCCTCGGGTATGAACGGTCACTATTACGGCGGCGGAATGATGCCTTGTCCCGAGCAGAACAGACTCAACGGCAAGGGAATCGTTTCCTCCTGCACCTGGCACGATTCGGGTAAGCTCGGCACCCTGATCAGATTCCCCTCCTTCTTCACGGGCGAGCACGTCAAGCACAAAAAGTACGTGGACGTCCGCTCGGGAAAGAAGATCACGGTCGAATTCGACTCTCCCCGTCCCCTCCAGATCGACGGCGAGGTCATCAAGGACGTTACGAAATACAGCATCTACTACCGCTAATTCTTAAGATTTTCTTAAATCTCCCATTCGGGCACCGAATGGGGGATTTTTCTATTGACAAGCCTTTCGGTTTTATGCTATAATAGCGCAAAATCAAAGAAAAAGGATGCTGTTATGCTTACACTTATAGAAAATTTCTTCACTCATAAGGATTTCCTTGGCGGGCTTGATCTGCCGGGTAGACTCTTCTCTCCCCTGCACATCATCTTTTCGGTATGTCTCCTCGCCGCGGTCATCATCCTCGCGGTCGTAGTCTCGAAGAGATCCGAGGAATCGCGCCGACGGATACTTATGACGCTCTGGGTCATCTTCGTGATCTTCGAGGTCGTCAAGACGACTTATGAATCGCTCAGCGGAAGCGAGCCTCGCTTTGAGGTCGGCGGGATCCTGCCCCTCTATCCCTGCAGCGTTTATCTCTACTCGTTTCCCTTCTGCTTCTCGAAAAAACGCGCGGTACGGCTTGCGGCTTGCGGTTATCTCTTCACGATGGGCTTCCTCGGCGCGGCGATCAACTTCGTCTACCCCGTAAACGTGCTCTCAAACTACTCCTGCATCTCCTTTATGGGCTTCCATACCCTCTCCTTCCACGGAACGATGCTGTTTACGATGCTCGTGATGCTTTTCTCGGGCTATCACCGATACAACCACATCGAGAAATTTTCCGAGCTCATTCTCCCCGCGCTGCCGATGCTGATCGTCTCGATCCCCGCAAACATCATCAATTTCTCGCTGATCGGATCGGATTATATGTTCTTCAAGGCAAATTCCTTCTTCCTCCCCGCGATATTCGGCGGACTCTCCGACGGCGTGACGACCGTCATCGGATATCTGCTTTACGCGATTCTGCCGGGACTATTTTATCTGCCGGGATACATTATGAATGCAAAAGGCAGAATGCAAAATGCAAAATGAAAAAATGGACTGAGTAACTCAGTCCATTTTTGTTAGATCTCCATATCTTCAACAAGTCCGCCGTCGACGAGGGTTTTGATGAGATCGAGCTCTTTTGCGATCCATTTGCCTTCCGATTCGGGCATACCCGCTACCACAGCCTCGTGGTTCGCGGGGTAGGCGGATATGGTGACCTTCCGAGGCAGAAACGCCTTTGCAAGCGCGATACTGCGCTTCATATGCGAGCGCGAGGTGACCACGATCACGCTGTCGATCTTCTCGAAGTGGAGCTTGCGATTGATCTGCAGGGTGGCAAAGATCATATTTTCCTTAGTTGTCGTTGCCTGATTTTCGAGGATGATCGCCTCCTCGGGCACGCCATTCTCCATAAGGATGCGCTTCATATAGTGCGACTCGCTGATCATCTCGCCGTCAACCTCCCATTTTACGCCGCCGCTCGGCATAATAAAGGGAGCTCTGCCCGATTTATAGAGCTCTGCCGCCGCAAGTGCGCGCGGACGGGCATTGTTCGGATTGCCTCCGAGCAGGATCGCAACGGGCGCGCTCTTACCTTCATCGACGATCGAGCCGCAGATGAAGTCCACCTTTGCCTCAAAGGGCATCGAGGCGATATCTTCACGTGTCAATTCTGAAAGCTTCATTTATACAAGTTCTCCGTTTTCGTTGATCTCTGTGATATTGCGGTAATAGTAGAGTCCCTCAAGCGCGCGTCTGTCCGCGAGCTTCTTCGGCTTGCGGAAATGCTTGATATCGGTTCTGTAATAAACGCCATCGGGGCTCTCGACCCTCTCGATGACCGTTCTGCAGGCACCGCACTCGCGGCGTCCCTCGCCATCCGACATATCCTTTCCGCAGAAGGGGCATATATCGTGCGATTCATCGGAATATATCATCGCGCGCAGAATGATCTGCTGGATGCGGCGGAAGGAATCAATATCGTAGATGCTCAGCCGCAGGCTCTCCGCACCGCTCGGTGTAACGCGAATGACCTCGTCGGCATCAGCTGTCGGCTCGCTCTCCATAGGGCAAAGCAGGACCTTATAGGCATAATCCTTGACCACGGTCAGCATTATTCCGCCGCCCTCGGCGCGGATATTCAGCCTCCAATTGCTGAAGGAGGCGTATGTATTGATGTTCTTGAAATCTATCGTTAGATTTCTATCGAATTTGAAGTTAAAATGTCCCGCGGCAAAAACGCAGAGCATAGAGCAGAAGGTGGAATACTCCTCCTCCCCGATCTCATCCTCGGTTGCCGAAAAGGATTCGAGCCCGATCTCGGAAAAATATTTCGCAAGCGAATAGAGCCTCTTATAGTCCTTATGCGAGCGGAAGATATTCGTCTTTTTGAGCGACAGATTCGTGTTCTTCTTGCGGCATTTTTTGTAGACGGGCATTGAAAGGCGGGGCACGAGGGCGTGCTCGATCGCCGTCAGCCTGTCGTAGCAATGCTCGATCGGGAGCAGATATTTATCGTAATCGCGGAGATATCCCGTATGCAGCTTGCCGAGGGCAAGGAAATAGGAGGGGTGATTCTCGCGCTCGAGCAGATTGAAGCGCATCTCGCGGTTTGCGTAGAGCATATCACGCAGATAGCAGAGATTGCGCGAGGTGAAGCGCAGTATCGCGTCGACGGTGCGCGCGAAGACGATGTTCTCGTAGATCGCGTAATCGTCCTCGTAGCGGATCGTCATCAGCTTGCGCGGGATAAGGTCATCGCCCTTGATATTGCTCCAGAGCTCGCTATGCACCGAAATATGCGCCAGAGTCTTTGAATTGACAACTCTGACCGCCTCCGCGGGCAGGATCTCGCCCGAATCGCGAAGACGGATGATCGGCGCGGAAAAAATACGCTTGAGCGACGGAAGTGCCGACGTTATTTTTAACAGGATCTCGTCGAGCGCACGGAAATCAAGATCCTCGCGCAGGGCAAAGAGATTGAGTCCCGTCTGCGTTGCCGCGTCAAAATCCGAATATGGCGCGGGCGGCGACGATGCGTACGCGCTGAGGGTCCGGTATCCCTCGAGCGGATTGATTACATTATCCGGCATACCGTCAGTCCTCGTTGAGGCTCAGAACGAAATCGCGGCAGCGGTTAAGCCCGAGTCTTTCAAATTCCTCGGCAAGCTCTTCCTTGTTATCCACGCTCTTGAACTCGAGCTTGGCAACGACCTTCGAGAGCAGAATTCTCTCGAGACCGTCCGCGATCGCTCTGTCGGATCCGCCAAAGCAGGCGGCATAAATGCGCACGAAGTCCTCAATCTGGTTTGCGATACGGTTACCGAATGAGATGTTGTAGGGCGCGAGAAGGTTTTCGACCTCGGAGATGACCGAATTCGAGTCGATCTCAAAGTAAACGCTCTCCTTTGCCTCCTCGAAGAGACGGCGAAGCTCGCCCGAGCTAACAAATCTCTGCGCGATCGGCTCACCCGTCACGCGGACCTTGGGCGCGCGCTTATTGAAATTCATCGTATGCGCACGGTCATAGACCTTGTCGCTGATCTCAAATGTGCTCTCGTCGCGGTTTGCGGTTCCGATGAACCATACGTTCGCGGGAACCTTGATCGTCGTGCCCTCGGTAAGTCCCATATAGCGGTATCTCACGCCGCCGTGCTTGCGGTAAAGGGGTGTGCCGAGGAGCTTGATCTCGCGGCGGTCCTCCTCGTGCTCCATAAGCGAGAGGAAGTCGGAGAAATAATACTCGATCCTCGAGAGGTTCATCTCGTCGAGTACGATAAAGGTGGGCTTTTCGGGGAAAAGACGTGCGCGGTAGAGCGCCTGAGTGAACTTTTTGGGTGTATAAACGCGGCTGAACTCGTTGTAATAGCCGAGGAGCTCGTTCTTATCGCGCCAAGCCGACTCGACCTCAACGAGGTCGCAGGAACCGAGGATCGCCTCGGCAAAGATCTTAGGCAGGCTTGTCTTACCCGTACCGCTCATACCCTGCAGAATCGTCAGACGGGTCGTTCCGAGACCCGCGATGAAGGTTGCGATGTCCTCGGGAGTGTAATAGAGATGCAGACGCGAATCGCGCGCGTAGTTTACGACAAAATTGACAAGCTCGGGAAGCGAGGGCGACTCAAATGCCGCGCCCTTTGCCGCTTCAAGCTCAAGGCTCAGAGCCTCGTGCTTTCTGTCGATGCCCGTGAACGCGGGACAGGGATCGTGGTCGCCGGGTGCCACGGGAGCGTTATCCTCGGGGATCTTCTCCTCGCCCGCCGTGGGATCGTAGATGGCGGAATTCTGACCGACTGCAACGATCAGCTCGCCCTTTGTACCGCGGGAATAGGGCTTGCGGAGCAGAATGAGGCAGAGCACGCCGATAACGGCAACGAAAAACCAATGCGAGGGGCTTTGAATATCATAGCTCAGCCCGATCGATTCGGGGTCGATAAGACCGCCGAAGCCGTACTGCTCGAGCTGGTAGGAGATCCAGGAGTTTAGGATGTCCGCGTTGATCTCCTGCGCGATCGCAAAATACTTGCCGAAGAGACCGACAACAAAGGTCGTGACCGCGCCGCCGATGATCTCAACGAGCGTGATCTGATAGAAAAGTCTCGATCTGCCCATAAGCGAGGTCAGCGAAAGCAGGAAGAGCGCGACGTTTGCGGCAACGAATGCAAGGACGAAGAATACGAGCACCTGAAGACCGCCCGTGACCTCGGCATAGCCCTGAAGCGCATCGAGACCGTTGAAGTAAACCTCGCCGATATCGATATCGAACTTGACCCAGAGGATGTCACCGAGCGCACAGCAGACCGCAAGCGCGGCAACGATCAAGCCGTAGAAGAAGAGCTCGATGCGTGCGCCGACAGCTATATTCTTTGGCTTGGGCACTTCCTCGGTAAAGGTGATCTTCCTTGTCAGATACGCGAAATATGCGGCAAGGATACAGCAGATCCAGAACTGAACGCCCGAGGAAAAATCATAGTGAACGCTTGCGGAGCCCGCGTTTCTGATCGCGGAGAAAAGAATGCTTGCAAGATAAAATGCGCCGCAAACAAAGACGGAATAGAAAAATACCGTCTGCACCGCTCCGTAGAATTTCGTATCGGTGTCGGAATATTTTCTGGCGGCGGCGAAGACAAGACAAGCTCCGACAACGCCGAGAAGGCAAACGGCAATAAAGATGATGAGCGATTCGAGCGTAAAGAGGTCGCCCTCGACCGAGATATCGCCGTCAGCGGAAATATCGCGCGTACGGAGGATGTCGATCGCACGCACCGCGCTCTGTTCCTTATCGCCGTATTCGTCAAAGAAGGTCGCGTTATAGAATGGCGCGAAAAGCAGGGTGAAGATCAGTACCACGGAGATGATGCCGATCGACAAAGCCGTCAGTCTTCTTGCGCGGTCCGAAAAAGCGGGGATCGTTATCGTCTTTCCCGCGTTACTGTTATTCTGATTATGTGTCATTGGCATGTCCTCCGTAAGATGTAATTATAGTATATCAAAAAAACAAATTATTGTCAAGGCTTTTCCATTTTGCCCTTAAATAATAAGACAGAAAAAAACGCCCAAGGTTTCAAATTCTTGGGCGTTTCTCTCTTTTGTACAAAAAGGAACCGTATTTTTTGTTGAAAATGACTATCAAAGCATATGCGCGCGAAGCTCCTCGGGCGAAAGCGGAGAAAGATCGGCGGGCGCGATATCAAAGACGGTCTTGCATCCCGTCGCGCCTCTCTTGTACATACGGTCAATGGCACGTGCGCAGGCAACGAGTACGCTCGAGGTAAATTCGGGATTCGAATCAAGCGAGAGAGAGAACTCGACCGTATGGTTATGCTCACCCGAAAGACCCGTTTTGCCGCTTCTGATGACCGAGCCGCCGTGCGGAAGCGCGGAATGCTTTTCGCGGAGCTCCTCAAGAGAAATAAACGTGACGGTGGTATCGTAATCTGCAAAATAATTCGGCATATTCTTAATTTCAGACTCGATCCGCGCGAGATCCGCGCCCTCTTTTGCCACAACGTAGCATTCGCGGGTATGCTTCTGCCTTGTCGTAAGCTCGGGGCATTCACCCGCTCTGACCGCTTCGATCGCCTCGGGAACGGGAACGGTATACTGTCTTGCGTCGAGGACGCCCTCGATGCGTCTGATCGCGTCAGAATGACCCTGACTTACGCCGCGACCCCAGAAGGTGTAATCCATACCCTCGGGAAGAACGGACGATGCGTAAAGGCGCGCGATCGAAAAGAGTCCGGGATCCCAACCACCCGAGATCATTGCGATATGACCCGACTTTTCCGCCGCCTCGTTTACGCGGGCAAAATGCTCGGGTATCGTCGCGTGGGTGTCGTAGCTGTCGATGACGTTGAAGTGCTCGGCGAGGGTATGAGTCATATGGGGAAGATCGGTCGCGCTTCCTCCGCAGAGGATGAGAACGTCGATCTTGTCCTTGAACTCGAGGATATCGTCGGCGGAATAGACGGGTGCGCCCGCGGTCTTAACGCTTGCGGGATCGCGGCGGGTAAAGACGGCGACGAGCTCGGCGTCCGTGTGGTACTTCATAGCAGCCTCGACGCCGCGTCCGAGATTGCCGTATCCGTAAATTGCTATTTTCATCTTAATTACCTACCGGTTGCGGTGCCTTTGCGCCGCTTACAAGCGATTTCATATCATAGATTCCCGCGCTGCATCCGACAAGGAATGCCGCGGCGGCAAGTGCGCCCTCGGCGAAAAGTGCGCGCGAGTGTGCCTCGTGCTTAAGAGTAATGGTCTGATTCGGCGTGCCGATCATAACCTCGTGCTCGCCGACGATATTGCCCATTCTGATCGCGTGAATTCCGATCTCCCCCTGCGTGCGCTTACCCTGACCGCTTCTGCCGCAATTGACTGTCGCCTCGGGGCGAACGTCACAAAGCGCGTCTGCAAGCATCAGAGCCGTTCCGCTCGGGGCATCGACCTTGCGATCGTGGTGCTTTTCGATTATTTCGATCTCAGCCTCGGGGAATGCCGCAGCCGCCTGCTTTGCGAGCTCAACGAGGAGCGCGACGCCGAGCGACATATTAGCCGAGAAGAAGACGGGGATTATCTCTGCCGCCGCCGCGATCTTCACCTTTTCCTCGGGCGTGTGACCCGTTGTGCAGAGGACGGTCGGGATCCTCCTTGCCATTGCAAAATCAAGGAGCGCGGAGGTGACTGTGTGATGCGAAAAATCAACGATGCAATCGATCTGCGCCTCGGGAACGTCTGAAAAATCCTTATAGACCACGTAGGTTTCATTTCCCTTGGCAAATGGATCTACACCGCCGACGCACTCGGCACCTCTGTATCCCGACTCGCAGAGAGCAAGCACCTCATGGCCCATATGTCCGCAGATTCCGTTAATTAAAATTTTCATTTCAAGCTTCCTTTAGATAAGATTTTCGGCTCTCATAAGGTCGAGAAGGACGGCTTCCTTGTCCGCGCTCATAGGAGTCAGGGGCAGGCGGAGATAATTCTCTCCAAATCCCATAGCCGCGCAAGCCGCCTTTGCGGGGATCGGATTGACCTCCGAGAAGAGAGCGTTGATAAGCGGTATGTAATGAAGCTGCATCTCACGCGCGCCGCAGACGTCACCCGCGAGGAATTTCTTGCAGATCGCAGAGGTCTCTGCGGGAAGAATGTTCGAGAGGACCGAGATAACGCCCTTGCCGCCGAGCGACATTATCGGCACGATCTGATCGTCGTTACCCGAATAGATATCCATCTTGTCGCCGACAAGAGAAGCAAGCTCCGCGATCTGCGAGATATTTCCGCAAGCCTCCTTGATAGCGACGATGTTTTCGTGCTCCGCAAGGCGAGCCGCTGTCGCGGGGAGAAGATTGCATCCCGTGCGCGAGGGTACGTTATATAATATGCAGGGCTTCGAGGAAGCTTCCGCGATCTTGAGGAAGGAAAGCTCCATTCCCGTCTGCGTTGCCTTGTTGTAGTAGGGTGTGACGAGAAGCATCGCGTCCGCGCCGACGCCGCAAGCATATTTTGTCAGCTCGATCGCGTAGTTGATATCGTTCGAGCCCGTGCCCGCGATTACGGGAACTCTGCCCGCGACTCTCTCGACGCAGTACTTGATCGCCGCCTTGTGCTCGGCATCGTCAAGCGTCGAGCCCTCGCCCGTGGTTCCGACTGCAACGAGCGCGTCGATGCCCTTCTCGATCTGGAAATCGATCAGCTTGCCGAAATTATCAAAGTCTATGCCCGACTCGGTAAGGGGAGTAACAAGCGCGGTAGCCGCGCCGGTGAAAACTGTTTTCTTCATAATATATTACCTCTTCGGATGAATTTTCGAATGAAAAAAGGCAGCCGCTAAAGCTACCGCAAACACTGCCCGAAAACACGGGTAAAGTTATCGGATAGCTCTCCGCAAGAGTAAACTCGAGCGACAACAGAACGGATATTTTCCGAACTGCCAGCCAAACGCCCGCCACAGCGCCGACTTCGGCACCCGTACCTTTCCCACGCGGCTTTGGCAGCTGTTTTTCCGCGGTACTCTTCACAAGGTGCGCCTCTATCAAACATTTTTTACATTGTACCACACTTTTTGCACAATGTCAATAGTCAAGAATAAAAAAATATATTTTTACTCAAAAAAGCCGCAGACTCAAGCAAATCTGCGGCTTTGGAGCGTTTAATTTCTCTCATCTATTTCCAAATACGGTATCGGAATTACCTCGCCGGTATCAAGATCGATCATACATCTTCCGCTGTCTCCGGGAACTGAAATTGCAAAGCCGTTTTCGGGATCGGCATATGATGCAAAGCCAAACACAATGCCGTCCGACATACGCAAGGGCGTGAATTTCATATTCTCTCCCTCGAAAACAAGCTGCTTATTTTTGCCCATTGCGTCGGTAAGGTAGATCTGCATTTTTCCGCCGTACTCAAGCTCGCTGCGGATACTTGCTTCAAGCGCGGCAATCGCGCCGGTCTCTGTAACGTCGGGATATAATTTGCTCAGATACGCATCTTTGTCACGAACGAATTCCTTGAACTCATCGATCCTTGAGGTCGTTGTGACACATAATCTTCCCGAATCGACAAGCGCGCTTCTGATCTGAAATCCGAGATCGATGTTAAATATCGAATCGGTAGTGACGTCATATACGCGCATATTATAGCCCGTCTCGATATAATCATAATTTATCGCGGGATAAGCGTATTTGCCGCAGAGCATTAATAAATCAAAGTCTATCTGATGCTCAAGCTTCATATTTTCGCCCTTATAATCGCAGGACCAAAAGCAATCGTCATCATCCTTGAAGAAAAAACGCTTATTGCTCATTCCCGCAAAAAGCAGGTCCTCACGGGTCTCAAACATAAGCTCGAGCGTTTGTGTTTGCGGATCATAAACCTCGATATACTGATGTGTTTCGGGTTTGAAGGGATCGCGGTGCGGAGCCGCATTATACTCCTCTCTGCCGGTGTAATTCTGCTCGAGACGAGCGGAGTAGATCTTACCGTCCATAACGTAATTTGCGGTTGTAGTGTTGACAATCACCCCGTCGGCGGTCCTTCCATGCAGCTCGCGGTTCTCACCTGTTTTGAGATTATATAGGTACGTCCGTTTTACGTCGATCTCATCGGTATGGGAAAGATCGGCAAAAAAATCCATGAAGGTATACATCATCAGATCACCGAATATCTCAAAGTAGGACACAATCCACGTATTCGGAGCGCAAAGCAGACATTCCTCGCTCATATGCAGGCAATCGGGATCAAGGCAAAGACTTGAGACCTTGTTCTCAGCGGGATCATACTTTACAAGCCTTTCCAAGTTGTGTCTGCCGTCAGCGGAAGGCCGAGATTCAACGTAAACCCACGCTCCCTCATAGATCACCCCAAGATTCGCCGCCGATCCGCATACGACCCCGCCTTCCGTGAAGTATTCGGGAGTATTGTCAACGATCTCGGGCTCGGGAGATAGCGGCGTGCACGCGCCGAGTATTACAGAAACCGCGCATATCAAGAAAAACAAACGGATTTTTATTCGCGCTCTTTCCATATCCTGGTCTCCTCGTGTGTATAGTGATACACGGTCTCATTGTTTTGATGAAAGCTTGAAGCTTTCAGATAATATCTCGGCAGGCATTCATATATCCTATGCGTTGACTTGAAGCGAGCGACAGTGTCGGCATTTACGGCTTCGATCAAATCCGAGGCAGCCAGCTCGCATTTCTCGCCTATGCTTACGCTGGTTTTTACAGCGCACTCATCGCTGAAAAATTGTTTCGAGTCGAGCTCAACCTCAAGATAAACGTATGCAATATTCGTGTATATACCGTTCCAGATCGAATCGCTATGCTCGTTCTTCGCGTATGTCGAGCAGGTAAGATCGGTCGTACAAACGCTGTAATCGGTCACTGTGATAACGGCACACGACTCTAAAGTTCTATTTTTGTTTTCGTCAGGTTCCCGATGAAAATACTGTATATGTTTGCTATCATGCGGACGTATGCCGATATGGTAAAAATTACCCCCATTGGTATAATAGTGGCGATTCATAGCGGCGCAATTCGCCGTGCTGTTTGAGAACAGTATTGTTATCGACAGAATAAAGAATATCATTCTTTTTATAATTTTCATTTTGACCTCACTTTGGTTATACCTTCACTATACTAGTACCGTTTTTTTCAAAAACGACTCTATTTTTTAGCAAAAAAATTATCTCAAATGAATTTTCGTGCATTTGCACAAATAGAGCATATCATTTTTGTTCAATATGCTACCACAAAACCTCTCACTTGACATTAATGCGGTATTATGATAAAATAATATAAAATTTGTCCGAAATTACGGGACAAAGCTCGGTCGAATTGCGACTTATTATATGAAGGACAAAAACAAGGAGGAAAGTCAATGGAAGATGAAAAAATCGTCGAGCTATTTTGGGCGCGCGACGAAGACGCCATAAAAGAGACCGAGCTTAAATACAACGACCTTTGCCACTATATTGCCAAGAATTTTCTCGCCCTGCGCGAGGATCGCGAGGAATGTGTCAATGATGCCCTTCTCGCGCTCTGGAATTCGATCCCGCCCGAGAGGCCGAAGAGCCTTCGCGCCTATCTCTCCTCGATCGTGCGCAACATCGCCATCAGCCGCACTCGCGCAAGCAACGCCTGGAAGCGGGGCGGTCAGGTTCAGATCGTGAACGAGGAATTCCTTTCGACCGTCGACGACGGCACCGACCTCGCATCCTACTACGAATCGCGCCGCGCGGGCGAGGTCATAAATAAGCTTTTGCGCAAGATCAGCCGCGATGACCGCCGCATATTCGTTATGCGTTATTGGTTTGATTTGAGCTATGCTCAGATCGCAAGCCACACGGGATTTAGCGAGAGCAAGATCAAGAACTCGCTCTCAAGGACACGCCGTAAGCTTGCCGAAGAGCTCGGGAAGGAGGAGATCACGCTATGAGATCTGAAATGAATTTCAAGGGCCAAAGGCTTCTTGAAGCCCTCGACCACCTCGACCCCGAATTTATCGACGAGGCACTCGACGTTATGCGCATCCCGCCGGCAAATCCGAGTCCCGAGCGCGACCGCAGGACCACGCTTCTCTCGGTCAAGTTCGTCATCGCGCTTGCCGCATCGCTCCTTATCATCGGCGCGTGCATCCCCGCGCTCTCCCTCATCATCCGCCACTATCTGATCTCCCCCGGCGGAACTCTCGGTTCCGATACCGAGGAGACGACTCTCTGCGAGTCGGAAACCGAGGAAACGACAACGACCGAAGCCACGACCGAAACCGCGCCCGTCACCTCGGGTGACTTCGAGTACCGCCTGCGTGATGACGGAACTCTCGCAGTTTTCTACAAGGGTGAAGCCGAGGAGGTCACCGTGCCCTCGGAGATAGACGGCAAGACCGTCACCGCCATCGGCGAGGGTGCTTTCTGGCTCAGTCGAGTCAAAAAAGTTACTCTGCCCGATACGATAACCCTGATCGATCGGGATGCTTTCTCGCAAAGCGGAGTCGAGGAGATCAATCTTCCCGCATCTCTCCGCGAGATCGGCTCGTGCGCATTCCAGGAATGTCATTCTCTCGTAAACATCGAGCTCAACGAAGGACTCCGCTCCATCGGTTCCTACGCCTTTATGAATATCAGCGCGGAAAGGATCGAGATCCCCGCAAGCGTTGAGTCGATCGGAGGCGGTGCTTTTGCAAGCTGTTGGCAGCTTGGCGAGCTGATCCTCGATCCCGAGAACAAAATCTACACCACATCGGGAAATTGTATAATCGAAAAGAGCACGAAAACGCTCGTCGTCGGTTTTGGAGAATGTGTCATTCCGAGCGACGGAAGCGTCACGAGTATCGGCGAGGGCGCGCTCGGCGGCACACCGATCACAAGCCTTGTCATTCCCGATTCGGTGACCGAGATCGGCGCGAGGGCATTTATCTATTGCTCACAGCTCAAGAGAGTTTCGATTCCCGCCACACTTCAAAGCCTCGGCGAGGGCGCATTCTATGAGTGCAAAGCCCTCGAGAGCATTTCCCTGCCCTACGGCATAAAGTCGATCGGGGATTCCACCTTCCGCGGCTGTATCAATCTCAAAACCGCATCTATCCCCTACGGAGTCGATTCCATCGGCGAGTACGCGTTCTCGAATTGCGCATCACTCACCGAGATCTACGTTCCCGAAAGCACGCGCACGATCGGCAGAAATGCCTTTGAATTCTGCGCTTCTCTTTGGGAGATCACGATCCCGAACAGCGTCAAGGTGATTCCCGACAACACCTTCTATGGCTGTCTGAAGCTTGAACGTGCGCAGATCGGCTTCGGCACGACCTCCATCGGCACCTACGCGTTCGGAAAATGCCCGATCCTTAAAAAATTCGTCTTCAAGGACTTGGCAAGTGCCTGGTATGAGGTTGAAAAGGGCAATAATTGGCATTATGCATCGGGATTTACAAGCGTTCAATGCAACGATGGCATCGTTCCTCTCGCATCGGAGCAGCTTGATAACGGCACTCCGGGGCTCCTCTATATGATAAATCCCGACGGCAAGAGCGCATCCCTCGTCTCTGTCGGCGACTGCAGAGAGACCGAGATCACTATAGCCTCGAGCTACAACGGCTATCCCGTAACCTCGATCGGAGATAGCGTATTTATCGATCAGGATAAGCTAAAAAGCGTCATCATTCCCGATACCGTGACCGAGATCGGTTACGCCGCATTCAGCCTTTGCACCTCGCTTACAAGCATCCGCATCCCCGAAAGCATGACTACGATCGGCGGCTACGCCTTCTCGATGTGCACCTCGCTGTCCGAGATCGGACTTCCCGCGGGAATTACCTATATCGGGCGCGACGCTTTCACAAGCTGTCCGATAAAAGAGATCAATCTCGGCGACGCTCTCGAAAGTATCGAGGCCGAGGTATTTATGAATTGCACTAAGCTCGAGCGCATCGCTCTGCCGCGCTCGGTAAGATCGATCGATCTTCGCGCCTTCAAGAGCTGTACCGCGCTCGAAAGCTTCAATTTCGAAGGTTCCGTCGCCGAATGGAAGGCGATAGAGCGCGACAAGACCTGGAAGGATTACTGCTCATTCAGATACGTTCATTGCTCGGACGGCAATATTGAAGCCGATATTATGACTGCCGACGAGGCAAAACAGCTCGCCGCAGACTACCTCGGCATCATCATAGACTCCAAAGACCCCGAAACCGGCTACAGAAAAGTCTTCTGGGTCAAGAAGGAACCGACCGCCGCCTCTCCGAAATACCTCATCGCGGTCAGCCACGAGGTTACGGGCGACTATTATCCTATCATGACAGAAATCAGCGTCGATATCTACAGCGGCGAATGCGCCACAGTCCCCCATGACCTCGCCGATATTCCCGAGAATATCCGCGCAGTCATCAAAAACGAAAGGACATTTATCAACGGAAGTATGGGCGAGACCTATTTCAAGGACTCGGAATCTCCTTCCTTTTACCGCCCCGCGCAGTACGGAAATATCAACTATGCCGTCCTCGACCTTGACGGTGACGGCAACCCCGAGATGATAATAAACGGTATGGACGGATACGTCATCCTGCACGACACGGGCAAGGAGATCCGCGCTTACGACTGCGGTGCCAGAAGCAAGTACGGGCTCAAGACCGACGGAACCTACGATTGGACCGATCTCACGGTCAGCGGCGAATACGGTATCCAGAGGATAACGGGATTTACCGAATCAAGCTACCTCCGCGAGGATCTTTGCCATATTCACGAGGTCGATGACGGTACCCGTACCTACTACGTCGGCGGCAATAAGGTAAGTGAAGCCGAATACGACGCCTTCGTTGCCACTCTCTCCTCCGAAGAGGTCGATTGGCGCGACCTCGATTATTACCCGACCGAAATGAACCTGCCGATGTAAAAAACGCAATGACATGGTTTTTCCCACACACCGCAAAAGCAACTTAAAAAAATTATTATCAATCAAAAAATCCGCCCGATTCGGGCGGATTTTTACCTTTCACTAGTCACTGGTCACTTTCTTACGCGCTCCCGCTTTCTCCTTTGCGAGGAAATAGATCTCCTCGGTGGCGAACGATATCTTGGTGATCTGATCGCGCTTTGAGAGGTAGCACCAGAAGGAGTCCTTCGGCACCGAGATATCTATGCAGTCGCCCCAGCCGAGGTAATCGTACTCGATATGCATCGAATCGAGGTCGAGCGCGGGTCTGAACAGTACTGTCGGACCGCCTCCGTAATAGGAATCTACCTCAACGCGCGTGCCCTCAAGGGTCTGAATGACTCTGCCGTGGCCGTGCTTATAGAACTTCGTCCAGTTTGGGAGAGTCTCGATGCGCGCGTCGTTGTCCTCGAAATAATAGGTTCCGTTGCGAACCTCCTCGCGGACGCACTCGCGCTCCCACTTCGTCCAATCGGGGATGTGCTCGTAGACCGTCTCGCCGCCGTCGGTGGCGTGAAGTCTGCCGTAGACGTCCTGCTCCCAGCGCGCACCGCAAGCGTTGCACCAGAGCTCGGTGCCTGCCGAATCGGTCTCAAATTCCTTGCCGCAGCGAGGACACTTATAGAGGATCGCGTGGAGTCCCTTTGCACGGTCGAGATCGTCGATGACGACCTTATTCTCATACTGCCACTTATAATCGTCGTAGACGAATGCCTCGCGGATACGGCGGTTGATCTCGTCGGAGGAGAGAGTCTTTGCCTCCTCGGGGAGGACTACGGGTCTGATCTCGCCCTCGACGTAAGTGTGCTTATTCTTCTTGTTCCACTGCGGATGCGTGACGAAATTGCCGTGCAGAGTCAGCACAGCCACGGGCACCTTCAGCATACGGACAAGCTGTCCGAGTGATGGAGTCAGATATGAGGTCGTTCCGTCGAGCGAATAACGGCTCTCGGGGAAAAGCACGAAGATCGCCTTCAGGTCCTCGATCGTGTATTTGATATTCCGGATAAGATTGAGGTCCTGAATGAATTTGCGCTTACCTATAACGCCAAGGAGGTCCATCAGCGGAAGCGTGAAATCACGGAAGCCCTCGATGGTCATAACATTGACGAGCGGCTGCGGATGAGTCGCCTTGTACATCATATTGAGATCGACCTTCGAGGCGTGGTTGATAAGAAGGAGATAGGGCTTGCCGTCGAGCTCCTCCATATTCGTGCGGGTCAGCTTTGCGCCCCTCTTCTTGAGGTCAGGCCAGGAGATGATCGTCTGCGCTACCCAAGGGAGGAATTTTCTCCTCTTCGGCTTGCGACGAGTGTTGAATACTCTGATATTCTCCGGTGGCTCGGGAATCAGCTTCTTGTTCTTTTCAGTAGTGCTCATTTGGAACTCCTGTTCAAAAGACTTGCCGCATTGAGCGGGTCAGTGCGGCAAGTTTTTATATAATTATTTGTTTTTTCAGCGGCTTTGCCGCTGAAAAAACACCTTATAGATGAGCTGGGCGAGTCCGCGCGCCGAGGGGAGCTGACAAAATCTACGATTTTGTCAAGCGGCGATAAGCGCGCGATCCTCAATTGTAAAGCGCAGCTTTACAATTGCCAACTTTAGGGATGCAGTCTGTCGGGTCCGCGGAAGAGGAACATAGCCTCCTTGATCGGGATACCGAGGAAGAGCATTGTCAGGCGGTCAATACCGATAGCGAAGCCGCCGTGGGGAGGACAACCGTAGCGGAAGAACTCGGTGTAGAACTTAACGTCCTCGCCAAGTCCCTTCTCTGCCGCATTTTTACAGAGGTGGTCATAGCGGTGCTCTCTCTGTGCGCCCGAGGTGATCTCAACGCCGCGCCAGATAAGGTCGTAGCCCTGGGGAACGCCGTTTTCGTCTCTCATATGATAGAAGGGACGCTTGTCCTGTGCGAAATCGGTAACAAAGAGGAACTCGTGGCCGTAAAGCTCCTTAACAAGACGGTGGGTCATACGCTCAGCATCCGTGGTAAGGTCGCCTTTCTCGGACTCGGGGCAGGTATAACCGTATCTTTCCTCAAGAAGACGGTAGATCTCGGCAACGGAAAGAACGGGGAAAGGACGGGTGGGAACAACGACCTCGAGACCGAAGATGCGTTCGATATCCTCGCCGTACTTCTCCTTGACACGTCCGAGAACGTAGGTAAGCATCTCCTCCTCAAGAGCCATTACGTCGTGGAAGGACTCAACGTAGGAGAACTCAAGGTCGAAGGAGGTGAACTCGGTCGCGTGCTTGTTGGTGTGCGACTTTTCAGCGCGGAAGCAAGGCGCACATTCGAAGACTCTCTCGAGACCCGATGCCATTGCCATCTGCTTATAGAACTGAGGCGACTGCGCGAGATAAGCGTCGCGGTCAAAATAGTTGAGCTTGAAGACCTCGGAGCCCGACTCGGAAGCCGCGCCGATGATCTTGGGGAAATGGAGCTCGGTGAACTTGTTTGCAAGGAGATAGTCGCGGAGAGCCGCGGTGATCTCGCTCTGAACGTGGAAGATGAGGGTGTTGCGCTCGGTACGGAGGTCTACCCAACGGTAGTCAAGGCGCGAGTCGATAGCGGAATCCTCCTTGATGGGGAGCGCGTCCGCGATGGATTCGATGCGGATAGAGGTGGGGATGATCTCCTTACCGCCCATTTTTACGTATTCGTTAGCGATGCACTCGCCCTCGATGGTAACGACGGAGTCGATGGTGAGCTGATCAACGATGGCAGCGAGCTCGTCGTTGCCTTCCTTCTCAACGTATACCTGAACCTTGCCCGTGATATCACGGATAACGAGGAAGGCGCGTGCCTTCTTGTTACGGCAGTTTTCAACAAAACCGGCGATCTTTACCTTTTCACCGGGCTTGACGTCAGCGATAAATGTTCTTTTCATTTCTTAACCCTTTCGAGATTTGGTTTGATTTTTGCATACATCATAATGATATCACAAAAGAAAGGAAAAGTCAAGGGAAAATAAAAAAATCCGCAGAAAAGCTTCTGCGGATAGCAATTTATGCACTCTGCCTTGCGGATATAAACAGATCTATATCTTCAATAATATAGTCCCGTCCTGTGGTATGAAGAACATTATAGCAGGTTTCCAAGTAATCAAGAACCCCGTACTTAATAAAAATGTTCATAGCCTCACGTCCGCTGAGCTTCTTTTCAGCGCGGTATGCTTCAAAGCAAAATACTTTAAATTCCAGTGTCTTGCTCATTTTACACCTCAGGGAACACTAATCTGCCCGAGCGCTCATCGTTAAAAAGTTCTGCGAGCATCAACGAGCTGTATTGCCACACTTTCGTTTCTTCCTTCTCAAGGAATGAATATAGCTTAGACTGTGTAAAGCGCGCCATAGACTCGTTTTCCGACCATCCGTTGATCTCAATGAGCCTTTGAACAACATTGGCGGTAATACTGTACAGAAGAGTCTCAAAACTTCGTTCATTCATTATAATACTACCTCCGTTTCTGCATATTTCAAATACTTCAGTGATTTTTCGGTATGAAAAAGTATCTGATCGCATAACTGCTCGGTTTTCAATTTCTTTAGTGCCGTTTCCTTGTCAACGTCACCGTTTTCATATTCAACAACGACACGGTATACTCTGTCGTCCGCAACAGGTCCGATAACAATGTCATAATCTCCGGTAAATTTTTTCTGACGATTTGCGCAAATAAAATCCAGCCATTTTTCATCCGCCGCACTGAATTCAATAACAATCAAATCCGATTTGGCAGCTTGGTAATCAAATACATAGGAGTTCACACATTTATGGTCGCTTGCATTTCTGTATGCAACCTTAACCGCCCATTGTTCTGCCTGCCATTCGCTCGTTGTAACATAGAACCCACCGCCAAAGTCCAACGGACGTTTAGCATCTAAGATCTTGGGATAATCTACAACTGTATCGCTTCCGTGATAAACGATCATTTTGCGCCTCCTATAATAGTATTTCATTATAATAATATCACAATTCCAAATAAAAGTCAATAGTTATTTTCCTCAATCCCCTTGCATTTTCTGCGTAAATATGTTATCATTATAATATAAAAGCAAAAGGAGGTATCCGAAATGAGACTTGCCGAATCCGGCGAAATGTATCTTGAGACAATTTACGTGCTGACCCGAAAATCGACCTCGGTGCGTTCGATCGACGTTGCCGAGAGCATGGGATACTCCAAGCCGAGCGTCAGCCGCGCGATCGGTATCCTCAAGGAGGGCGAATATATCACGGTTGACAGATCCGGCTTCATCACCCTCACGGAAAAGGGCATCAAAACCGCGGAAAGCCTCTACGAACGCCACACAATCTTAACGGGGCTCTTCGTCTCCCTCGGAGTCGACCGCGAGACCGCCGCAGAGGACGCCTGCAAGATCGAGCACGTCATAAGCGAAGAATCCTTCGAGGCGATCAAAAAGTATATCGAGGATAAAAAAATATAAGCAAACGCGCTTACCTATGAAGGTAGGCGCGTTTATTTTTACGTAAAATCTCGTGGGGAAATTCACCTTAACTTCGCCGCAGGCGAATATTAACTCGGCGCAAGCCGACATTAACTTGCCGCAAGGCAACATTAACTCGGCATCAGCCGACATTAACTCTCGCAACGCGAGATAGAAACCTTATATATTCACCGCTACTGCCGCAAGTCTCTTCGCGCACTCGGCAAGCGAATCAAGGTATGCGTACTCATCGGGCGTATGGATCTTGCCGCCGCGAACGCCGATAGAATCTATGCAAGCCGCGCCCGCCGCGGTTACGTTTGCCGCATCCGACGCGCCGTTGCTCTTTGATCCTATGAGCTCGGGAAGTCCGTTCTCGGCAAAGATCTCGTTCATTCTGGCAAGCAGAGCGGCGTTCTTCTCGGAATACTCCATTGCAACTCTGCCCTTGGGGTCGTTCACCGTGCACTTGCAGCCGGGAACGTGTACGGTTGCCGCGATCTTCTTTACGTGCTCGCGCACCCACTCAAGCTGCTCCGAATTGGCAAATCTGATATTAGCCTTGAATTCACAATGTCCGGGGACGGTATTCGGCACGCTTCCGCCGCTGATAACGCCGCAGTTGCAGGTAAGTCCGTCCTTGTCCTTAAGCTTTTCAAGCTCTATGATCTTATGCGCGGCATCAAGGATTGCATTCGATCCCGCGGTTGCACAAAGCGAGCCGTGTGCTTCTACTCCCTCGACCTTGAAGGTGAAGGTGATCGTCCCCTTGCGCATAATGCAAGCCTTTCCCGTCGAATATCCCTCGAGGTTGAGGAACGCAACCGACTCGAGCGCGCGGTCGCACATATACGCGATCGTAGTCTTACCGCTGATCACGCTGCTGACCTCCTCGTCTGTCTGAAGGATCAGCTTTACAGGCCTTGCGCGGAATCCGCATCTGTCGAGAGCGTCCATAGCAAGGAATGCCGCAACCGCGCCGCCCTTGCAGTCTTCAACGCCGGGACCGTATATCTTATCGCCCTCGATCTTCACCGCAGGAGCACCGAAGGAACCGACGGGATGAACGGTATCGAGATGCGCCGAGAAGATAATGGGCTTTTCTTCCGCATCGGGATTCATCGTGATATCCACAAGATCGCCCGCAACCGCCTGACGGAAATACTCGACCCGCCAGCCTCTCTCCTCTGCCATTTTGGCAAAAAGCTCTCCGCAAGCGTCAACGCCCGCCTTATACTTTGTAGGGCTTTCGATATTGCAGACGTCCTCCCATACCTTTACGTATTTGCTGTTCAAGCTATCAACAGTATTGAATAATTCCGTACATTTCATTTCGGACACCTCATTTTATATAACATTTTGTCATTGCATCCTCGATAAGTTCAGCCCAGACCGCCATACCCTCGGAATTCGGGTGGAGCTTGCCGTCGCAAGTATATTTCGCGTAATCGAGACCGCTCATACGGCTTTCGGTCAGACGGACGATATAAACTCCGTAATGCGCGGTGACCTTCTCGATGATCTCGTTGTACTTGATCAGCAATTCGCTCTTCTCCGCCGTTCTCCACGCCATATTGAAGACGAACATTTTTGCCTGCGGATATCTTTCCGTCACCTTGCGGAGCATCACGGCGTATCCCTCGGCAAATGTCTCGGGCACAAAATCGGGAGCTTTGACACGCTCAAAAAGATCTTCCGTGACCTCACCCGCTGGGCGTTCCTTTGAAAAATCGTTATTTCCCATAAAGGACAGGATCACGTCGGGTTCTTCGCCGTCATCGCGGTGAAGCTCGGTCGGTCTCGTGTTCCAGCCCGCCGCCTCGGGGTTATCATCAAGTATCTTCGAGCCGCTCCAGGAATTATTAACGCAAAGCTCCATTTCGTATTTATCTATCAATCTGCCCCAGAAAGTCTCGTTGACCGTCATTTCGCGGCATTTGACGTTCTCGGATTCGGGCGTGCCGTAATAGGGTTTGTTCTTACCGATCGTGGAATTATATTCGGTATTGTTCGAGTATCCGTCGTAGGTGCACATACTCGCGCCGAAGACGGAGAGATTTTTCCCTTTTAATATACTATGCAACATTCTGCACCCTCCTTCTGTAAGGCAATGCAACTATAACGCCGAGCAGAACGATACCGATCCAGACGAGGATCAGATTGCTCCATCCGATCTCCGTGATCGCGGCGGCAAAAGCCCTGTTCGCGATCGATGAAGCGGAATAGCTGAGAAAATCAAGGAATCCCGTTGCCGAGGAAACAAGTCCCGTGTCGCGCAGACTCGGACAATAGCGGCTCCAAAGCATCGTTGCCGCCATATTCGAGCACATTATGGCAATCACTATGAAAATGATATTCATCACCGGCGTCTTGATGAAATACGTCAGCGTGAAGAAGATGACCGACGCGGAAAAACCGATCAGGATCGTCTTATCCATATTGTGACCGAGCTTTTCGTAGATGAAAACGGCAATAAATGACGTCATCGAGATCACAAGCGTTGCACCTGTAAAAATGCTTGCCGCCTCTTCCGCCTCAAAGCCGTGATATTGCGCAAAATAGGTTGGAAGCCAGAAGACGACCGACGTACGGATCACGCCCGTCAGTATCGAGATCAGCGAGAATTTCACGATCTGCCTCTCAAACAGGATCTTCAGATTACCCGCGCCCTTCTCCTTTGGCTTATACTGACTGTACCTGACGAGTCCCTTTTTCTCAAATACGGTAAAGCAGGTAAAAACGCTTGCCGCCATCAGAACGAGCACGCCCGTACTGACGTAAAACACGCTCTGCCAGCTCAGAAATATTGCCAGGATTCCCGCCGCGGGCGAGCCGAGGAGCGAGGAAAAGGTATATCCGAGCGAGCATCGGGTGGCGTAGATCGGCTCGGTATTCTCGGAGACCACCTTCGTCATCGGTCCGTAGATCATTGAAAGGAAGAAGCCCGTCATACCGTAGACGATCATCGCCGCGTTCGGCTTATTAATTATGAGGGGGAGCAGGAGATTCGTCACTCCCGCGAAGAAAAGCCCGAAGGAGAGCATATATTTTGCCTTGATCTTATCGCCTATCGCACCGTTGATGAGCTGTCCGAAGGCATAAAAGAGGAGATATAGTGCCGAAACGCTGCCGATATAGTCCTCGGTAAAGCCGTCCGCCACCATCTGCGGCGTTACCGCGCTCAGAATATTTCTTGCAATGTAAACCGCGAAATACGCCACCGAGCAAAGCGAGCCGAGACATATCGCGTTTTTCGCGCTTTGTGAGATCTTCATTGTACCGCCTCGAAAAATGTCGTTGATTTATTATAGCACATTTCGGGGGATTTTGCAATGAAAAACCGAATATAAAATCTTCATTATAATAAAACCGCCGCATAAACGCGGCGGTTTTATTCGGAAAAATTCATTTTTCGATAACCCTTTTAGCGATCTTATAGAACTCCCCGTAAACCTTGGGTGATGCTGCGAGGACACAGGAGGGCGCGGAAAAATCGATATCCTCACCCTTTTCATTGGTGATGATACCGCCCGCTTCTTTGATAAGCAGGTTGCCTGCGGCGATATCCCAGGGCGAGAGAACGATCTCGAAGAAGATATCGTTTCTGCCTGCGGCAAGGTACGCGAGGTCGAGCGCAGCGGCACCCGGTCTGCGGACGTCACTGCACACGCGGTAAAGCTCATAGCAGAGCTCAAAGGTCTTCGCACCGAGCGTATCCTTATAGTAGGGGCAGGTTCCGAAAGCCACGATCGCGTGGGGCATATCGCGGTCGGCTACCTTCATCGGCTTGCCGTTGAGGAACGCGCCTCCGCCACGTGTAGCCGAGAACATCTCGTTCTGATAGGGATCGTAGATCGCGGCAAATTCGATCTCCCCCTTCGAGAAGAGCGCGACCGAGATGCAGGAGTGGCGGTATTCGTGCACAAAATTCGAGGTTCCGTCGATCGGGTCGATGACGAAGCAGTAATCGCGCATCAGATCCTCGGCGTTGTTTTCCTTCTCCTCCGCGAAGAAAAAGGCATCGGGGATGAGCTTCGAGATCTCGCTCATCAGAAAATTCTGCACGGCTACGTCATAAACGGTAACCATATTCGCGCTGTCGCCGCCCTTTTCGCTGACGGCATCCTCAATATCGCGCGCACCCGTCATAATCTTTCCCGCCTCAAGGATCAGCGGAAGCAAAAGCTTGTCAATATTCTTCATTTTCATTTCCTCATTCTGATGATCTTTGCCGGAACACCTCCGACGATCGCATAGGGCGGAACGTCGTGCGTCACGACCGCGCCCGCACCGATAATACTTCCGTCTCCGATATTCACGCCCGGAAGGATCGTCACCTTATCTCCGATCCAAACGTCGTTGCCTATCACAACGGGACGCTCCTCCTCGAAGCCCTGGTCCATCATCGGGATATCCGTGCGCTCAAAGGAGTGGTTGTGCGTAATAACGGTCACGTCCGCGCCCATCATTACGTGGGTACCGATCGTGCAGGTGCCGTTGATCCGCGCGTTTACGCCGATGCCCGAATAATCTCCGAGCGAGGTTCTGGCGGAAAAGATTGCTCCGTGCTCGATATTTACCTTCTTGCCGCACTCCTTAAGCATCAGCTTGCCGCAAAACGCGCGGAAAGCACGCTGACCGATCTTTATCCCCGAGCTTGATTCGGGAAGATGCTTGCCGATCGTATAATATATCACGGCGCCGATCTTTCTTGAAATTTTTCCCATGATCCTCTCCGATTATTTCTTGATCTTTTTCTTCAACAAAACCGCAAGTTTTATCGCCGATTCGGGATAGAACGCGCATCCGACCGAAAGTCCGACGGGTCCGATGACGGCAACGGTCAAAACGCCCGCGGCGAGCCAATACCAATAGTCATAGATAGGCAAAACGTCTGCTAAGAACACTCCGCAGATCGATACGATCAGGAGCACTCCGCAGGTTGACAGAAGCCCGAACAAAACTCTGAGCGGATTTATCTTCAGGATATTCCTTGAAGCAAATACCATATAGTAAATGCTCTTGAAAACTGCCGAGATCAGAGTTCCGATCGCGATACCGACAAGCGGATCCCAGAACACGAGCGCGACCGAGAATACCACGTTCAGAGCCGCCTCGATATATGCGCCGAGTCTGCTCTCCTTCAGCTTATTTGCCGCGATCGTAAGATTGAAGCAGGGCCAACAGAGGCAGTTTATCGCGTCGCTCATAACCAGCAGTACCGCGAAAACGGGTCGCATATAGTTGACGTCGCTTACGTCGTTCGTGTATATTTTGACGAAAGGAAGGATCAGGATCCCCGCGGTACCGAAGAAGGTGACCGTCAGCACCGTCAGAAGGAACTTGTATCTTCTGTAGGTTGCCATAAGCTCTTCATCTTCTCCCTTTGCGATCATATTGCCGAAGACCGCCTCCATACCGCCCGTGAAGGACATTGTGATACTGCGCAGGCTGTAGGTCACAAGGTGATATACCGAATAGACCGCGACAAGCTTGAGGTCGGCAAAGACGGTCAGTATCAGAACGTCTGTGTTGTTCTGGATGACGTACGCCATATGCTGTGCGATTCCCGTCGCCTTATTTTTCAGAACGGCGCGCTTCTCGGTCTTTCTGATATTATAATTCCGCTTGAGATAAAGGGTAAATATTATCGGCTTGAGCACGAACACAAGACTGCTCGCAAGCTTTACCCAGAAAATATCGGCACCCGCACCCGCAAGGATCACGATCATTATGACGTTGATCACGTTCGATGCGATAATGACCGAATTTACAACGTACTGACGCTGATCCGCGTTGAAGAGCGTGATATTCGTGATCCCGCCCATATACTCGGCGAATTTGCCGATCGCGATCGCAAGCACGAGCGCGAAAATATACTCGCGCGTAAAGCCGCTGACGTCCGCGATATCATAATAGAAGAACGCAAGTATCAAGGCATAGCCCGCAAAAGCCACGCCGATGATCGAGAAGAACCTCTTTATTGCAAGATATATCCGACTTACCTCGGCTTCATCGCCCTCCGCAAGCGGACGGTAAAGCGCGCCCCTTGCCACACGTCCTATTCCGCCCTCGAAAAGCGAAATATACGCTAAAAACTGCGCGATCGAGGTCGTTGCGCCGTATGCCTCGGATCCAAATTTTTCGATCATGATCCAAGGAATTATTACGCCCGCCGCAGTTGCGACAAGCTGCTGGAGCAGGGTTGAAACCGCGTTCATCCTTGCCCGCCGCATTCTTTTATCCATCATTTTCTCCCTGATTCAAGGCTTCCTTCAAAAATTTATGCGAATCCGCTATGAGGCTCGGGAGCCTCTCCTGTGCGACGGTATAATCACAATCCGAGGGCTCTGCCGCCATTCCCTCGCGTACAACTCTGCTCTCAAGCCCAAGCATTTTCGTAATATGCTCGAGACGGGAATTTGTCGCAGAGGAAAACTCGACGTAAAAATCCTTTCGGAAATTGATCGAAAACGCCGTTCCGTGGAAGGAATTCGTCACAACGTAGCGCGCGTGGTTCACAAGATAGAGCCATTGCTCGGGCGAGATATCGGATGCGTATTCGATACTCGAGCCGCGGGTCTTCATACTTTTTATAAAATTGCCTCCGACGACGATCACGCGAAGTCCCGTCCGCGCGGAAAGCTCTCGACAGAATTGCATAAGGCTGTGCGATCTGCGAATGGTGTAATAAAGGATATATCCGCCCTCGCCCACAGGATACTCACGCTCAAGCGCGCTCCATTCCTCCGCCGACACAAGCATCGTCGGATCAACGACAACGGGAACATCCTTCCCCGTCATGCCAAGGACAAGCTCGCGCCCCTTTTCCTCGCGCACCGAGACGGCGTGGAATTTTTCAAGCTCGGATGCTACAGCACCCGAAAGCTCGGGGGAAATGCTCTCAACTCCAAAGCTCGGCGCATACGAAATGCGTCTTGTTCCCTCCCCGCAGAAATCAAGGAAGAAGCTGAGATCCGAATCGGTTATATCGGGATTCCAAACCTGATCGCTTCCGCAGATCGCGGCATCAAGTCCGCCTCCGATCGAGACAAGCTTGCTCTTATCCGAAAAAGACTTTTCGGGCAGGAAGCTCATATTTCTCTTCTCGAAGGAACGGAAATTGCGATAAAGTCTGCTATGCATAAAGTAGCTTGCCCTTCTCTTCAGCCTTGCGGTAAGAGACCCCGAGCCGAGGGTATGCTTGTAAGCCTTCATATATTCATTATGATAATTGATCACGCTTGCGCTGTGACCGAGCTTATTTACCGTGCGGTAGAGCGCGTACATCTGAAGTGTTGCGCCGTAGCTCGTTGAATTCGGGAAAGTTAAAATGCCAACCTTCATTTGCTTCTCCTTTTCCTCGCCGAAGAACAATAGAACAAGGACAATCACCTTATCCTTATTATATCATACTTCGGAGAAAATGCTCAATACCCAAGGTATTGAGCATTTTTTCTCATTTTGCATCTGTTATGCTGCTGTGCATAAAGCACAGCAGCATATGAATGATAAATCAGTTAGCGGGGTAGTATCTACCGTCGGTGCCCCAATCGTAGCATCCGCGCTCAAGCTCGCCGTTTGTGGTGGTCGGCCAGTATTCGCCGGTTGCAAGGGTTCCGTCAGACTTAACGTAGATGTAGAAGGTCTCGCCCTCTGCATCAGTAAGTTCAACAACGCCTGCGCCGTACTGTACGTGATTCTTTTCGTAGTAGTAAAGAGCGCCGTTCTCTTCAACGATACCGTTCTTTACGGTCTCCATCTTGCCGTCCTCACCGAAGACGAGCTTGTCGCCTACTTCGTAGCCTGCAAGACCGTTGGTCTTGGTTACGTAGTAAGTGCCGGTTACGACCTTACCGGAGGAGTTGACGTAGTAGATATCGCCATCGATCTCGATGAGACCTGCATAGACGAGCTTACCTTTCTCGTAGTAGTAACCGTCAACGATACCGTCTACGTCACTGGGCTTAGGATCGATAATGAAGCCGTCCTCATCGATCTGATACATACCGCTTGCGAGCTCAGAGCCTGCAGGGATGTAGTACTGAACTGTTGCAAGCTGACCCGTGGAACGAACGTAGATGTACTTCTCGCCAACCTTGGTAAGACCCTTGCCGCGCATGAGCTTGGAGTTCTCATAGTACTTACCGTTCGAGATTCCGCTGAGACCGCTGAGCTGACCGTCCTTGAAGTTGTAGCAAGAGCCTTCCTCAAGAGCTGCAATTCTGTTTGTACGGGTTACCCATACGTCGCCTTCAGCAGCCTTGTTACCGCCGCCGTTTACGTCGCCTACGAAGTAGTAGTACTCGCCGTAGACCTCAACGAGACCAACGTGCCATGCTACTACGCCGTCAACAGCGTAACGTTCAGTATCGCCGTCAACAACGATATCGGTTACGTGCTGGAGCTTACCGTCGCGTCCGAAGTAGTAAACTGCGCTTTCAGCGTCGGTATACTTCGAGGTATCCTTGTTTGCATTGTAGTAAGCAAGGTCATCGGCATTGGGAGCATGACCGAGCTCGGTGTTGTAAGGTACGCGGCTAAAGCCCTCAGCGCGGTAACCGCTTGTAGTGCTCAGATAGTACCAGTAACCATCGATCTTTGTCCAACCGCTGAACTGGCGAACGCCGTTGATAACATAGAAGGTGTGTACGGTAACATCATCTTCGCCGTCAATTTCGGTATCCCAACCGGTGTACTTAGCGCCGCAGACGCACTCGTAATTATTCTTGTAGTCGTGAGGCTCGTCGGGTCTGTACTCAGCGTGACAGCAAGCATATATTGCGGAGTGGGTTTCACCATTGTCGGTGTAGATAACCTCGGAAGAGGTATGGTTGTTGGAATCAACAGAGATATAGCCATCGCCGCCTTCGCTCAGCCAAGCATGGATATCTTCGATCTTGTTCTTACCGTCTGCATCTGTGAAGGAGAAGCCCAGTTTATCGCACATCCAGTACGCCTTGTGTCCGGGGGTAGTACAGGTAGCAGCCTCTTTTTCATACTTCACAAGGGTATGCTCGCCTGTTGCGGGAATGGTGCCTTCAATCAATACAGAGTCCAACTTAGCTCCGCAAGCACAGTAGAGGTACTTCCACTGATCTCCTGCTTCGCAGCAAGTTGCATTCTCAGCCACGTCATAAGTAGTCTTGCTTTCATCAACGGTGCAGGTTACCTTCTCGGCAACAACAAATCCGCAAGTGTCGTCAGCACAAACTTCGTTATGAGTGCCGTCTCCGTTGGGAACGAGCTTGGTGGGAGTGTGCTCGCAAGAAGGGGTGGACTCTCTAACAACTTCGATAGTTGCTGTGAAATCGTCATAGATTTCAGTCCAGTTTCCATCCAAAATAGCTTCAGTATTAAACAATACAGTATAGGTTCCGGCAGGAGTATCTGCAGCAACCTTATATGTTGCTGTAATCATCTTCCCACCCGTAGCGAATACTGCGGGACTAGCAAATGTATCATCTGCCCAAATCAAATATCCGGTTTCAGGATCCGCGTCATTCATTCCTTGGAAAACAAAGCTATCAGATCCGATATCTGTCATGGTAAGATAACCTGTACCTTCAGATTCTGTTACGCTCCAAGTTCCCTGAATAGCATAAATGCTGATATCCGCGGTTGCGATCACACTAACAGTAACTTCTCCGTCATTAGTACCATCAAGTGTAACACTTGCGTTTTCTGCAGCCAATCCACTACTGCTCGCTGACATGCATATGCTCAAGCATGAAACACACAGCACAATTGCAAGCAATAATGTAGCTATTTTTCCTACATTTTTTGTCATAATTTATGACTCCTTTCATAATTATACATTACCATACAAATGGATCGTAATTAGCATTGTTCTTGGCAAGAAGCGCTTTTGAAAGTCTGACTCTGTCGAGAACGTTGAGATTACTATCATCATTTGCGTTAGCAACAAATACCTGCCATGCTTCTGTTAATGCTTCATAGTTGGCATTGTTCTTAGCAAGCAATGCTTTACTAAGACGAACTCTATCAAGAACATTCAGATTACCATCTCCTGTCACATCACCCTTAACAACAAGGAGAACCTCGGTTACTCCCTCGGGAGCAGTGAAGCTGTAACTGCCATCTACATTTGATACTGCCGAAATCGCAACGTACTTGCCTGTAGTTGCATCGAGATAGCCAATCTTGCAAGCCTTAGCGAATGTTACGGTAACAACATTGCCATCAACTTTATAAGCACTAGCAAGAGCATTACCCTTGTAAACTACCGAAATGTTTGTCACAGGCTCCTCTTTCCCACAAACGCACGTGCCGGTTGTAAAGTCATGAGGTGCGGGAGCATCGGACTTTGTGTGCCTTTCGTTGTTCTTACAAGTGTAATTTGCGGTGTGTGTGCCGTCTCCGTTGTCGGTGTAAGTGGGTTCATTCCACTCGTGGTCTGCTACGGTCAGGGTTGCATAGACGGTCTCGCCGGTCTCCCATACGTTACCGTAGCCGCTCGAGATATCGGTGATCTCGAAGCCGATCTCGTATGTTTCCTTCGCGTTCGCGGGAACCTCGACCGTTACTACTGCAAGGATGTCGTTGCTGACGTTGTCCGCACTCGTCGACCACCATATGATCATGTTCTCGGTCTCGTCATAGATAGCGTTCGTAAGATCTCCGAACGTTACCTCCTTGACTGTAAGGCCTTCGGGAACGATGAGCTGAGCGGTGAAGGAGTCCATGTCAACCTTCGAGCTTACCCTGACTGTCATTGTGGCTTCCTGAACGGCATTGGTTACGCAGAGGTTTGCATTATCAAACGTAGCCGTGTAGCTGACGTCGTGCCAGTTTGCCGCCCATACCGAGATGCCCAACAGTGCGCACATTGCCAGAGCAACGATCGCTACGCTGAGTTTTTTGAGTTTTTTCATCTTTTTCGCCTTTCTGTAAATTTATTTTCAAAAAATGAATCATAAATTAGTTCCACTTAAGTGGGGCGGCTTTGAGGATATCCGCCTTGATATCCTCAAAGTCTTCTGCGTTTGCCGCGCAGTCAAGGTTGACGTCGCCTGCAAAGATCTCTTCAGGGATGAGATCTGTCTTTCCGAGAACCGCCGCATTGATCCTTGCGATATCAGCCGCGGTCACTCTGCCGTCGAGGTTAGCATCGCCCTTTATAACGATGATAACTCTTTCGGCATCAACGGGAGCCTCGAAGCTGTAACTTCCGTCAGCGTTTTCGGTAGCCTTGAGAGCTACGTACGCGCCGTCCTTGAGGTAACCCGCCTTGCAAGCAATATCGCTGTATACGGTAATAACTCGTCCGTCAACCTCGGCGTATGCATCGCACCAAACTTCGACCTCGATCGGAGCAAGTCCGCATACACATTCACCGGAGGTGAAGGTGTGAGCTGTCTTGGTTTCCTCGATCGTCTCACCGCAAGCGCATACGCTCCAGTGATAATCGGCGTCGTAAGCATACTCGGAATGGCTGTGCTCTGTTACGTTTTCCTTGCCGCAGTAATCACAGTTGTGATCGTTATCGTCGCTGTCCTCGCACTTGCTCAGCTCAGCTCCGCATTCGTCACATACGTGATCCTTGGGTTCGTTATCGTAGCACTCTTCGATCTTCTTACCGCAGTAATCACAGTTGTGATCGTTATCGTCGCTGTCCTCGCACTTGCTCAGCTCAGCTCCGCATTCGTCACATACGTGATCCTTGGGTTCGTTATCGTAGCACTCTTC
>JAZSEA010000067.1:0-18842 GCA_045531455.1 Eubacteriales bacterium | reverse complement strand
CCGCACAGTCGGCACGGCGAAGATAGGTGACAAATCCTATATAACCCTCAACGAAAAGCCCTATTTCTTCCACGGTCTGCTCGATCAGGGCTACTACAGCCACGGAATCTATACCCCCGCAACGCCGGAAGGATATAAATTCGACATCCTCAAAATGAAGGAGCTCGGCTTCAATATGCTCCGCAAGCATATTAAAGTAGAGCCCGAGCTGTTCTATTATTACTGCGACAAATACGGTATGATCGTGTTCCAGGATATGGTCAACAGCGGCAAGTACAGCTTCCTTATCGACACCGCCCTGCCCACGATCGGTCTGCGCAAAGGCATCACGCATAGGGCAAGCGATCTTCGCCGCGCGTCCTTCAAGCGCGAGACCGAAAAAACTATCGACGCGCTCTACAACCATCCCTCCGTCGTCTATTACACGATCTTCAACGAGGGCTGGGGACAGTTTGACGCCGACGAAAACTACCGACGTCTAAAGGCTCTCGATCCTACCCGCATCTGGGACGCGACCTCGGGATGGTTCACCGAAAAGGAAAGCGACGTGCAGAGCGAGCATATCTATTTCAAGAAGCTTGACCTCAAGAACGATCCCTATCGCCCTCTCGTTCTTTCCGAATTCGGAGGCTACTCCTGCAAGATCGAGGGACATTCCTTCAATCTCGATAAGACCTACGGCTACAGCTTCTTTACCGATACCAAAAAGTTCAGCAAGGCGCTCAAATCGCTCTACCTCGACGAGGTCATCCCCATGATCGACCGCGGACTCTGCGCCGCCGTCTACACACAGGTCAGCGACGTCGAGGACGAAACCAACGGTCTTGTCACCTACGACAGACAGGTAGTAAAGGTCGAAAAGGAAGATATGGCCGAGATCTCCGATAGGATCAACAAAGCATTTTATTCTCAATTCTAAAACAAGGGGCTGATTCATTAACAAATCAATGGATCAGCCATTTAACTATGTGAAGATCTCGAATAAATCATCAAATATCAAACAGGAATGTTTTATTGAAAAAGTTTTCAAAAACGTAAGCCATCACTCTCTGCCCAAAGCTTGCGCGTAAAATACATAGAGGTTCGATCGCGGGCTCCTTCCACCGACCTGCGTCGGTCCCCCTCCCTCCCGGAGGGAGGCTAAGAATTTGTGCAAATTCAATTGTTTGTACAGCGAATATCGTTTGTATCTGTAATTTTGCTTATTTAAATAGGATTATTTTATTCAAAAGATTTGCAAAAACTCTGTTATGAGTGCAAATTAATTTAAATAAAATATTCCTATTTGCTTTTTTAGTTTAAGTTAAAACGATGCTCGCTGAATATCCGAAGGAGTTTGCGCTAACCACTCAGCCTGCCTCCGGGAGGGAGGGGGGCCACACGAACGTGTGGTGGAAGGAGAACGCGATCGCGCTTTTTTTATTTCTAAGCAAATACTTCGGGCGGAGGCGCGGTGTATGAGGATGTCAAGGACATCAAAAAAGGGGACTGAATCACTCAAGTTAATGAATCAGCCCCTTTGATATAAATATTAAAGAAAACTTGCAACGAGAAGCCAGCTCTTGCGGTCGAGGTTGTTAAGATTTTCGATCTCGTAACGGTTATCGTTCGAGTCGCGGATGATAACGCGGTCGCCGGGGTAGGTCTTCATATCGCTGTGACGGTTGCGGATACGGAAGGATGCCTCGCCGTGGTCGGTCACAACGGTCATCTTGAGCATTCCCGTCTTGTCGTCACACTCCGTGATCTTCGTGATCTTCGGGATGCGGTAGTAGTCGTAGAAGCAAGCCTTTATCGCCGCCGCGCTGTCGGTGGTGATATCGTCGAGCGACTTTATCATTGCGATCTCGTGCTCGTCCTTATCGAGAAGCGAAATGTAGTTGAATTTATCCGAGATCGGGAAGAGCCTGCGGAGCTCCACGTTCTCGTAAACTGTGCCGTCCGCGAGCGTGAGCTGAACGTAATAAACGTCTGTCATCTCGATCTTTGCGGTCTTATCAAGATATCTGAGTGCCATCTGTCTTCCCTCCTTATTCGAATCTGTCAGCCTTCTTGGCTTCAAGGACCTTCTCGGACATAGACTGGATCTCGACCAGGCGGTAGTACTTGCCCTTAAGAGCCAGAAGCTCCTCGGGAGTGCCGCACTCGATGATCTCACCCTTGTCGATAACGACGATCTTGTTCGCCTTCGAAAGGGTTGAAAGTCTGTGCGCGATCATAATGGTGGTTCTGCCCGAAATGAGGCGTTCGATAGCCTCCTGGATCAGATGCTCGGTCTCCGAGTCGACCGATGCGGTCGCCTCGTCGAATACGAGGATCGAAGGATTCTTCAGCATCGCGCGGGCGATCGATACTCTCTGTCTCTCACCGCCCGAAAGACCTACGCCGCGCTCTCCGAGAACTGCGTCGTAGCCGTCGGGCTGACGGACGATGAACTCGTGCGCGTTTGCGATATCCGCCGCCTCGAGGACCTTCTCAACGGGGCAGTCGGGACAGCCGTACGCGATGTTGTTGAAGATAGTGTCGTGGAACATCAGGGGCTCCTGCTGAACGAAGCCGATCTGTCCGCGGAAATGCGACATATCAATATCGCGGATATTGATGTCATCAACAAGGATCTCGCCGTCATAATGGTCGTAATAACGGAGGAGGAGGTTGATGAGGGTCGATTTACCCGAACCCGTGGTACCGACGATACCGACGATGTCGCCGGGCTCGATAACAAGGTTGATATTCTTGAGCGTCTTCTTGGTGCGGTCGAAGGAGAAGTTTACGTTCTTGAACTCGATCTTACCCTTGAACTCGACCATATTCTTGCCCTCGCCGAAGTTGTGCTCGGGCTCGGCGTCAAGAATATCGAGGATACGCTCTGCGGACGCGAGGAAGTGCTGGAAGGAGTCGTTGAGGTTTGCAAAGAAGTTTACGGGCTCGTAGAACATCGATGCATAGTTGATGAAGATTACGAGAGTACCGACGGTAAGGGTCGTCTCGATGCCCGAAAGCTGCGCATTGATAACCATATTGCCGCCGAATGCCCAGATAACGACCGAGCCGAGACCGATGAAGGTACCGACGATCGCGGGGAAGGCGTTGAGTATCTTTGCGGCGGACGTGTCGGTCTTGTACCACTCCTCGTTCTTATCCTTGAAACGCTTGGTGGTATTCTTTTCGTTGGTGAAGGACTTTACGACACGGATGCCGGGGATGGTGTCCGTAAGTATGGATGAAACAGCTGTCCATCTTCTCCAGATCCGGAGATAGAAGGGACGGATCTTCTTACCGAAGATACGCGAGCCGATTACTACAAGAGGAACGGGAATGAGCGAGAGGAGCGTCAGCTTCGGGTTCATAACGAGCATAACGATAACGATGCCCACCATCTTGAAGAACTGAACGACGACCTCCTGCGTGATACGAAGCATAAAGGACTGGATGGTTGAGCTGTCGCCCGAGATACGGTTGATGACAGCACCCGTCGAGGTCTTATCGTAGAATCGCATCGGCAGATACTGCGCCTTTTCGTAAACGTCGTTACGGAGGTTTGATACGATCCTGTCGGCAACGAGACGGAGGACGTATCCGCGCGTACCGCTTATGATATGGCTGACGATCTGCAGCGAGATCAGAAGAACTACCACCTGCATAAGCATAGCGGCATCATTGTTCGGCAGGATCTCGTCAATGAGGGATTTTGTAAGCATAGGCGGTATCAGAGCAAGCGCCGTCGACGTGATCGAAAGCATAACCGAAAGGATCAGCTTCTTCCACTCGGGGATAATGTACTTTCCAAGCTTACCGACAAGCTTCTTCTTGCTTGCGCAGTTGAGACATTCCGCTCCGGGAGACGCCAAAGTACGTCCGCACTTGGGGCAGACGGAGAGCTGTTTCTCGTAGATAGCCTTCATACATTCGGTAGCTTCGCCGATATCCTCGCCCTTGACGACCGAGTTGATAAAGGTGGAAGCACCCTCGCAGAGCGTATTTACACTGAAGGTATAGCGGAATATTTTTTCTTCAAGACCGTTTTTAAGCTCGAGACAGAGCATTGCGTTTCCGTACATACGGCGGGTATGAGTCTTCTCAATATCCTCGATACGGATGGTTTTTCCTGCGTGATGAGTATTGAACTCGTGCGTGGTTACTTCAATGTCGCTTACAAGCAACACACTTCGGCAATAGTTCGACAAGATCGAAATATCACCAACGATTGCGAATATCCAGGGATGCCCCGGAGTCTCCCTACCTTTAAGTTCTGCAATTTCTTCTTCGGTCAGAAGGGAGTTGACAAGGAGTTTGTCCATCATTATCTTTACGGCGGAATGTGTGGCACTAACATTCTCAGCCGGCGGGAGGCCGTTTCGCAACAAAGATGAAAATGATAAAAATGATATGCTGACGGCGGGTTGACATAGAACGATTTTGAAGATGCTTTATTTTACCATCCATCGAGCATTTTGTCAACCCATTTACGAAATTTTTTGACAAAATTATTAACTTTTTTATTTTATGTGTTTTTTATATTAAGGGATTCGATGGACAAAAGAAGTGCAGAGTGCAGAATGCAGAGTGCAGAGTTTCGGTAATTTTTCGCTATAGCGAAAAATACTCAATAAAGAAAAATTTCGGATATCATAGCAATATCCGAAATTTTGTGGTATTAATTTGTTATTAAATAATTTCCGAGCCTTGTGCGAGGAAATTCTCCTTAACTCTGCACTCTGAACTCTGCACTTTGCACTTTTTTACTGCCTATAATCCTTCAGGAAATCTCCGATATCGCGTATCGCCTGTGCCATTCTCTCCGCGTCGGGAAGCATAACGATCCTGAAGTGGTCGGGAGTAGTCCAGTCGAAGCCGCTTCCGGGGACGATGAGGATGTGCTTTTGGTGGAGCAGATCAAACGCGAACTTCTTGTCCGACGAGATATTGAACTTCTTGATATCAAGCTTCGGGAAGACGTAAAACGCCGCGTTGTTCTTAACGCAAGAGATACCCTCGATCTTTGATAGCTCGCGCATAGTCGCCTCACTCTGCTCGTAAAGTCTTCCGCCGGGACGCATCATCGCGCGTGTGCTCTCGGTATCCTTGAGTGCCGCGGGGATCGCAAGCTGGGGGAGAGTGGTCGAGCAAAGGCGCATCGCCGCAAGCTGGAAGATACCCTCCATATAGTCCTGCGCCCAGTCCTTTCTGCCCGAAAAGATCATCCAGGCGCAACGGAAGCCGCAGATGACGTGCGACTTTGAAAGTCCGTTGAAGGTAACTGTGAAAAGATCGGGAGCAAGGGACGCGGGCGAGATATGCTCCACGCCGTCCATAAGGAGTCGGTCATAGATCTCATCCGAGAAGATAACGAGATCGTTCTCGCGTGCGATCTTGATCATTTCCTCAAGCACCTCGCGGGGGTAGACCGCACCCGTGGGGTTGTTGGGGTTGATGATGACCATTCCGCGTGTACGCGAGGTGATCTTCGAGCGGAGGTCGTCAAGGTCGGGGTACCAATGATTCTCCTCGTCACAGCGATAAAAGACGGGTTTTCCGCCCGCGAGATACGCAGAGTTGCTCCAGAGCGAATAGCTCGGCGCGGGCATAAGAAGCTCGTCTCCTGTGTTGAGGAAGACGTTGAGAGCCATCGTTACAAGCTCGCTGACTCCGTTTCCGATATATATGTCGTCGGGCGAAATGCCGACAAGTCCTTTTCCGAGATGATATTCATAGATCGCCTGTCTCGCCTCGGGCATACCCTTGGGGTCGCAGTAGGCGACGGCGTTGTCGAGTCCCGCAAGCATAGCCTCACGGATGCTATCCGGAAGCGTAAAGCCAAAAGTCGCGGGATTACCCGTATTAAGTCTGAGGACGTCTATGCCCTCTTTGATCATCCTTTGAGATTCAACGTAAAGAGGCCCACGGATATCCGAATGAACATGATCCATTTTGTGTGCGCGGTTGATCATTTTCTTTCTCCTTTGCCTGTGAAAATAATTAAATATTATTTTATCATTAATTAGGGCGGTTGTCAAGGTTTTTTTGGGGAATTTTTGCGCATGAATTGTATATTGGGCTATATTGCCTTCGATCGCCTGCATATCAGGCGTTTGTTTATTATTCAGAAGAAAAAATGAATGAGGCCGCACTCTCAAGCTCCCCTTCCCGGTTTACGGGAAGGGGGCGGGGGATGGGTCCCGATTTGCAGATACAGAATTATAGGATATCGTCAAAATCTCTGTAGCTGAACAAGACTTGACCGCTCGCGAGGTTCCCCGCCCCGGTTCACGGGTAGCGAAGCGGCGCCGCGGTATTGAATGACGGTCCGGGGACCGTCAGACCCGCGGCGTGACCGAGCCGCAGCGAGAAGGGAGCGAGGGGGTGGGGTCCATATAAAATGGCGCGGAATTTTCGCACTCAAACGAAATCAAAAGCAAAAAAATATAATAAAAATCTGAAGAATCCGCCGCGGCGGATTCTTTCCTTTACGTTCCGCCGTGCGGAACATATCGCGTCGGCGCAAGCCGACATATCGTATGTTAATATATCGTGCCGAAGGCATATCGTGCGCGCCCAAGGCGCGCGGGGTGACAGAGCGCAATACTTCCCTACATTCGGGAGGTATTGACTCTGTCCAAAATCGAGAAGCAAAGCTTCACGATTTTGAAGCACATTGGCGAAGGCTGAAGCCTTCGCATTAGTCCGAGGCTCTGCCTCGTGCTCCGCAAACTTTGAAAAGTTTGATCAAACTTTTCCACTATTGCAAAGCAAAATTATCAGCCCGCATCTTTCTGTCCACTGTCCACTAACCACTGTCCACTTAAAAACGGCAAGCCCGAAAGCTTGCCGTTTTTTCATTATTTCTTCGCTGCAATAGCTGCCTTAGCCTTCGCAACGATATTCTCGGTGGTGAGACCGTAAGCCTCGAGAAGTGCGGGGACCTTGCCCGACTTACCGAACTTATCCTCAACGCCTACGCGGAGAACGGGAACGGGGCAATTCTCGCAAACGACCTCTGCAACAGCCGCGCCGAGACCGCCCATAATATTGTGCTCCTCTGCGGTGACGATGCATCCCGTGGTCTTTGCCGCCTCGATGATGTCTTCCTTATCAATAGGCTTGATGGTATGTACGTTGGTAACTCTTGCGGAAATGCCTTCCTCTGCGAGCTTCTCTGCAGCCTCGATAGCCATGTAAAGCATAGTACCCGTTGCCATAATGGTAACGTCGGTACCCTCGCGGACGGTGAGGTTCTTGCCGAACTCGAACTTGTAATCAGCCTCGTCGAATACTACCGGAACAGCAAGTCTACCGAAACGGATGTAAACGGGACCAACGTAGTTAAGTGCCCACTCAACGCAAGCGCGAGCTTCTACGTCATCGGCGGGGTTGAGAACTACCATTCCGGGAATGGTTCTCATAACGCCGAGGTCCTCAAGGCACTGGTGGGTCGCGCCGTCCTCACCGACGGTGATGCCCGCGTGAGTTGCGCCGATCTTTACGTTGAGGTGGGGGTATGCGATCGAGTTGCGAACCTGCTCAAAAGCACGTCCTGCTGCGAACATTGCGAAGGTGGATGCGAAAACGGGCTTGCCGGTGGTCGCGATACCTGCCGCAACCGTCATCATATTGCCCTCTGCGATACCGCAGTCGAAAAATCTTTCGGGGAACTTCTTCTTGAAAATACCGGTCTTTGTAGCAGCCGCAAGGTCAGCGTCAAGAACGACGAAATCGTACTTCTCGCCGAGAGCCGCAAGCGCGTTACCGTAGGATTCTCTTGTTGCTATTTTCTGTGCCATTTTTACTACCTCCTAATCAAAGGCTTGCCTTGATCTCGGCAACTGCCTGCTCATACTGCTCGTCGTTGGGAGCGGCACCGTGCCAGCCTGCCTGATCTTCCATAAAGGAAACACCCTTGCCCTTTACCGAATTTGCGATGATGACGGAGGGCTTGCCCTTGCAAGCGCGTGCAGCGGCGAAAGCTGCCTCGATCGACTCGAAATCGTGAGCATTTGCAAGAATTACGTTGAAGCCGAAGCCTTCAAACTTCTTGTCGTGGGGAGTGGGGTTCATAACCTCGGTGATCTTACCGTCGATCTGGAGACCATTGAGGTCGAGAATGAAGCAGAGATTGTCAAGCTTGTAGTGAGCGGCAAACATAGCAGCCTCCCAAACCTGACCTTCCTGAGACTCACCGTCGCCGAGGATGGCATATGTACGGTAGTCCTTGCCGTCGATCTTAGCCGCGAGAGCCATTCCGCAAGCCGCGGAAACACCGAGACCGAGAGAACCCGTGGTCATATCAACACCGGGAGTGCCCTTCATATCGGGGTGACCCTGAAGGAAGGAACCAACCTGGCGGAGTGTCTTAAGCTCGTCCTTGGAGAAGAAGCCCTTCTCTGCGAGAGCTGCGTAAAGTGCGGGAGCTGTGTGACCCTTCGAAAGAACGAGTCTGTCGCGGTCGGGATCTTTGGGATCTGCGGGGTTGACGTTCATCTCCGAGAAATAGAGATAGGTCATGATGTCAGCGATCGAGAGCGATCCTCCGGGATGGCCCGATGCTGCTGCGTGTACGCCCTCAAGAATGCCGAGACGGATGTTCTTGGCGGTTTCTTTGAGCATCTGAAGCTTTGCGTTATCCATTTTTTCCTCCGTTAGAGTAAATTTTTATACAATTATATTATATAATAAAAATTCGGTTTTGTCAATGGTAGTTTTTATTTTTGTAGGGTTGAACAAATCTTCACGGCTTTTTAGTTTCAATCTTGACTTTTCCTCCGAGTCGTGATATACTTTAATATAAGAAAATATCTTTTTACATATATTTCGGAGGCACAATTATGAAGGACTTAGCTTATTACAACGGCAAAATTTCGCCGATCGATGATATGCGAATACCGATGAACGACCGCGTTTGCTATTTTGGCGACGGAGTTTACGACGCGACCTACTCGCGCAACCACATAGTCTGGCAGCTCAAAGAGCACGTAGCGCGTCTCTACAGAAGTGCCGACAGGCTCGGCATCGGCATCCCGCACACGCCCGAGGATCTCTGCGCACTCATCAGCCGACTCGTAACTCAGGTCGATGACGGCGAGCAGTTCGTTTACTTTCAGGTCACTCGCGGTACCGCACCGAGGAATCACGTTTACGGCGAGATGAGCCGCGGAAACGTATGGGTCATACTGCGTCCGACGAAGGTCAAAGACGTCTATTCAAGGATCAAGCTCATAACCGAGCCCGACACGCGCTTTCTGCACTGCGACATAAAGACTCTCAATCTCCTCCCCTCTGTCATGGCTTCGCAAAAGGCTGCTCTCGCGGGCTGTGATGAGACAGTCTTCCACCGCGACGGCAGAGTCACAGAATGCGCGCACTCGAACGTACATATTATTAAGGATGGAGTTTTCCGCACCGCACCGACGGATAATCTCATCCTCCCCGGAATCGCGCGTTCAAATCTCATCCGTTATTGCGGCATTCTCGGAATTCCCGTTTCCGAGGAAGCCTTCACACTTGACGAGATGATGGACGCCGACGAGGTCATCATCTCCTCTGTCGGATCCTTCTGCCTCGCCGCAGACGAGATCGACGGCAAACCCGTCGGCGGTAAAGCACCCGCACTTCTCCGCTCTCTTCAGGATATGGCGCGGAAGGAATTTACGGAAGCAACTGATAATTAAAATATAATGGCGGATTTTATGTCCGCCATTATTTTGTCTCTTTTTGAACAAAAAGTAAATATTGATCCAAACTCTTGACATTCAGCACAAGGTGTGCTATAATATCAGCACAGCATGTGCCGAGGCTCTTGATCCTCGGTTTTTCTACGAAAGAGGTGATATTATGCCCGAGGCTGCCGTAAGCCTTATACAAGACGAAATGTCACAGAAAATTATAGATACCGTTGAGGAGATCGCAATAGCGGGCGGCGCCGCGACTCTGACAGTCCGCCAGATACTGCGCAAGCTCGACATCTCAAACCGCGTTTTCTACAACCGCTTCCCCAATATCGAATCTGTTCTCGATATCGTTTACCGCAACACGATCGTCAAGATCCATTCGGCATTCGAATCGCCGATCAGACTCGAGGACGATTTCTTCGAGTACGTCAAAGACGTTCTCAGCCGCTCGCTTCTCTTCTCCTACGAGGTCAAGATGAAATTCAATCAGTACATCTTCGAGGAGGATTCGATCGGCGAGCTCAACCGCGCCTGGTGGACGGATCAGATCAAAAAATTAATAGTTTACGCCAAAGAGCATAAGCTTATAAAGGATGTCGACGAGGACATCCTCGCCTACTCGATCTGGTGCTTCTGCCGAGGCTACAACACCGATGCGGTCGCACGCGGTCTGCCAAAGGAAAAGGCTATCGCGGATTTCAAATACAGCTTCTCCTTCCTGCTTGAAGGACTAAAAATAGTAAATTAATTTCCGAAAGGGTATTATATTATGAATAAGTATCAGCTTCACGAAAAACTCAATTTCACAAATATGCGCGAGCTCGTTGAGTACGCGGGTGAGACCTATGCCGACAGAATTGCATACTCCTTCCGCCGCACACCTAAGTCCGAGATCACCAAGATCAAATTCGCAAACCTCCGCGATGACGTTCGCGCCCTCGCTTGCGAGCTCTCCGATATGGGCTGCTCGGGCAAGCATTGCGCTCTCATCGGTAAGTTCAGCTACGACTGGGTACTCACATACTATGCCGTTCTCTCGATCGGCGGCGTTCTCGTCCCCCTCGATCCCGAATGGCAGCCCGAGGACCTTGCAGACACCGTTCAGAAGGCGGGCGCAGATTTCCTCTTCTGCGACGAGGATATCAAGGCTAAGGCAGAGCACATCGCATCCGCAGTAAAGCTCGAGGCAGAGCCCGTTTACCTTGCGGCTAAGGAGACCGATCGCAACCTCCGCGCAACCATGCGTGCGGGTAAGCCGAAGTTTGAGCATAATCCCGATCCCTACTACCACGCAGAGATCGATCCCGATGCTCTCGCGCTTCTCGTTTTCACATCGGGAACCACGGGCAAGGGCAAGGGCGTTATGCTTTCGCAGAGCGCAGTTCTCTCGGATATGACCACTGTTATTCCCTACATCGACTTCGGTGACAAGACCGTCGGCGTTCTTCCTCCCCACCATACATTCGGCTCCTCGGTTATGATCGTCGGCCACACCATCATCGGCTCCGAGATCTTCATCTCGGGAGGTCTGCGCTATATCACGAAGGAGCTCACCGAGCAGAAGCCCGAGCATCTCGTTCTCGTTCCCCTCTATCTTGAGACCTTCTACCGCAAGATCTGGGCGAACATCAAGAATCAGGGCAAGGAAAAGCTCATCAAGCGTATGATCAAGCTCAGCAACGGTATGTGCAAGATCGGTATCGACCTCCGCAAGAAGATCTTCGCGCAGGTCCGCGCGGCATTCGGCGGCGAGGTCAAGATGATCATCACGGGCGGCGCACCCGTCAACCCCGAGATCGTGGACTTCTTCTCCGCAATGGGCATCACCACTCTCAACGGCTACGGCATCACCGAGTGCGCTCCCATCGTTTCGGTAAACCGCTCGCTCAACAACGTTCAGGGCAGTATCGGTACTCCCCTTGACTGCGATGAGATCCTCATTCTCGATCCCAACGAGGACGGCGAGGGCGAGATCTGCGTTAAGGGTCCGAACGTAATGCTCGGCTACTACAATGATCCCGAGGAGACCGCAAAGGCATTCACCGAGTACGGCTTCTTCCGCACGGGTGACTACGGCAAGCAGCGCGAGGACGGCATCCTCTTCATCACGGGACGTAAGAAGAACCTCATCATCCTCTCGAACGGTAAGAACGTATATCCCGAGGAGATCGAAAACGCTCTCATCGCCACCCCCGGCATTCTCGACATCGTCGTTTACGAGGGTCAGAGCAAGAGAGGTCTCGCTCACAACGCGATCGTCGCCGAGATCTTCCCCGACGAGGACTATATCAAGGCAAACGACATCGAGGACGTAAAGGCTCATATCAAGCCCTTCATCGACGAGTACAACAAGACCGCCGTTCCCTATAAGAAGATCGGTGTTCTCAAGATCAGAACCACTCCCTTCCCCAAGAACACCCTCCGCAAGATCACAAGATTCAAGATCGATATGACTATTGATTAATTATAAAAAACATCCTCATTCGCCTATAAGCGGATGAGGATGTTTTCTATAACTTTGCACTTTGAACTTTGCCCTCTGCACTCAAAACAGGTCCGTGCTGAGATACCTCTCTCCTCCGTCGGGGAGGATGACAACGATATTCTTGCCTCGGTTTTCCTCGAGCTTGGAAAGCTTCAGTGCCGCCGCGAGTGCCGCGCCCGATGAGATCCCGACGAGAACGCCATCTCTTGCCGCAAGATTACGGCAAGCGGTCTTTGCTTCATCAACGGAAATTGTCATAATTTCATCAATAAGCGAGCGATCAAGCACCTCGGGGATGAATCCCGCGCCGATTCCCGAAAGTCCGTGCGGACCCGCGGGCTTGCCTGAAAGGACTGCCGAGGTGTCGGGCTCAACTGCAACGACCTTCATGTTCGGATCCATTTCCTTGAGATAGCGCGCAGAGCCCGTCAGCGTTCCGCCCGTACCGACACCCGCAACGAAAATATCAACCTTTCCGTCTGTGTCGTTCCATATCTCGCGTCCCGTCGAAAGATAATGAGCATCTGCGTTCGCGGGGTTGTCAAACTGGCTCGGGATGAAGGAATTCGGCGTATTTGCCGCGATCTCCTTCGCTTTTTTGATCGAACCGCTCATACCCTCCGAAGCGGGAGTCAGAATGACCTCTGCGCCGTAAGCCTTCATCAGCTTTTGTCTCTCGAGAGACATATTGTCGGGCATAACGACGATGACCTTATAGCCTCGGTGAACTCCGACAGCGGCAAGACCGATGCCCGTGTTGCCCGAAGTCGGCTCGATAAGAGTCGCACCCGACGAAATGAGACCCTTTTTCTCCGCATCGTTTATCATATTCAGAGCCACGCGATCCTTTGCCGATCCCGCGGGATTGAAATATTCGAGCTTTGCGAGAATTGCGGCTTTCGCATCCTCTGCTTTCTCGGTCTTCCTCAGCCTCAGTATCGGTGTCGCACCGATCAGCTCGTCGAGATCATTGTATATTTTCATAGGCGGTACCTCGCTTTTCGTGTATATGATTATTATAGCACCGGGAAGGTGGTCTGTCAATATTTATCGGAAACTTTTTGTTATTCGGAAAACATAATAAGAACGCTTGCAAAAATGCATTTTATCCCTAAAAACATACGATTTATCCCAAAAATCGAAAAAAGCAAAAATATATGCTATAGTATTACCGTTGAAATCTGCAAGCGAGGCGTGGATCATTATATCGGATAACAGGTCTCCTCTCTCAAATCCGACATTAAATTACAATATATTCCTATAATTTCAATTGAACGCAAAATAATTTCCGAACATTAAGAAAATTTAATCATTTCACTATTTCATATTAATAATATATGTGCTATAATAGTGTTAACAACTCGAAAGGAGAAAGGAATAATGTCTCTTTTGAAGCTTTCGGGCATCGGTAAGATTTACTATTCGGAGGGAAGCGTCGCTGTCGGAATCCGCGGCGTTGATCTTGCCTTCGAGCGCGGCGAATTCGTTGCGATCACGGGCGCATCAGGCTCGGGTAAATCCACCCTGCTCAACGTGATCAGCGGTATGGACAGCTACGAGGAGGGCGAGCTTTATATCGAGGGCACACCTACTTCACATTACCTCGAATCCGATTGGGAGGAATACCGCTCAAAGTACATCTCATTCATATTCCAGGATTACAACATCCTTGAAAGCTATACCGTTCTGCAGAACGTGGAGCTTGCGCTGATGCATATTAAGGACCGCCGCGAGCGACGCCGACGTGCTGTCGAGCTGCTCACGAGAGTCGGTATGGAAAAGCATCTCCGTCAGAAGGGCTCTAAACTCTCGGGCGGTCAAAAGCAGAGGACCGTTATCGCGCGTGCCCTCGCAAAGGACAGCCCCATCATCCTCGCGGACGAACCCACGGGCAACCTCGACGAGGCGACCTCAAAGGAGATCATCGACCTTCTGCGCGAGGTATCAAGGGATAAGCTCCTCATCATCGTAACTCATAACTACGAGGAGGTCGAGCATTGCGCGACGAGACATATCCGAATCTTTGACGGCTCGGTCGAATTCGACCGCGGTGAAAAGCCCGCAGAAGATACGGTAACCGAGAAAAAGGAATTCGAATATATCCCCGCGAAGAAAAAGAAGTTCAACGCAAAAGAATTCGGTGCAGATCTCAAGGACGGCATCGCCCTCGGCGGACACGTCTTTGCTTCCCGCCCGAAGCTCGCGGTCTTCACCTGCCTACTTATGACTGTCGGAATGCTCGGAGTCTTCCTTATGACCTCGATCTGCTTCGACCGCGATATCGTCGAGCAATTCTCCTTTGATATGTTCGACTACAAGAAGGGTCGTCTCGTTGCCGTCAGACGCGACGGCGAGATCCCTACCGTCGAGGAGATCGAATCGCTTGCCGACGAGCACGGCGCCCTCGGCTACGTCAAATGCGACTACATCCTTGACAGCAAGGTCTCAATCGTCAACAGATACACCCCGAGCAACTTCTACTACTACAGAGACCTCGGCGGACGTCTCCTCCCCATTTCTGACTACAGCGGCTCCTTCGAAGGCACTCTTCCCGACGAGTACGGCGAGATCCTTTTGAGGCTCCCGATCTCCGAGCAGAAGAATTACGAGGACGTTATCCTCGGCGAGACCAAGGTCTACTGCCAGAGCGTTTCCTTCACAGTAACCGGAATCTCCTACTATTACGACAACAACCTCGATCCCGAGGCGTACGTCACCGAATCCGACTTTGATACTATGTCACGCATCCTCGCCCTGCTTCAGAGCTCGAATCAGATCATGATGAACAGCGCGGAAGGCGACGGAATGTTCATATTCTCTTCCTATGATATATCGGTCAGCCGCGAGCTCGGCGACAGCATCTATTTATCCAAGGGTCTCGGCTACGATATGAGCGGCGAATCGGTCGTCAGTATGCCCGAGATCCCCGACAGCGAGATCGTGATCGCTGCCGATAAGATCGCCGACGAGCTTCCCGAGGATATGCGCGACTATGACGGCTACTACGCCTGCACTATCGGAATCGATCTCATCAAGAAGCTCGCGGATATCTACGCCGAGCGCGACTATTCGCAGTTCTCGCTCCTCTTCAATAGCGATGCCGAGGCGCGACGTGCCGCGGATAAGCTCCTTGATTCGGGCTATATCGCAGTTCTCTCGGACACCAAATTCGAGCCCGATCCCTTTGAGAAATTCGCGTACGGCTTCCTCGTTCTTCTTATGGTCGCAGTCTGGCTCGGCGGAGTTCTCGCGCTTGCGTTCTTCATCAGACTTTGCCAATCGCGCTCGATCGTTTCATTCAAGAACGACATTGCGATCATGCGCTCGATGGGTATCAGGACCTCGGTCATCAAAATCTCGATGTATATGCGCTCGGTGATCGCGCTGATCCCCGCGGCAGCCGCACTCTTCGGAGTCGCCGCGCTGATATTCTCGTCCCCCGCCTTAAACGGTTATTTCACCTATCTCTACGGCTGGCAGTACGCGCTGATCTGCGCGGGTCTCCTTCTTATCGCGCTCCGCGTTTCGCAAAAACAGCAGAGCAAGCTCTTTGAAGGAAGCGTCAAAAAGACTCTGACGGGAGGTGAGCTCAATGATTAAGATCAATTCTCTCAACAAATATTTCAACCGCGGCAAGCAGAACGAGATCCACGTTCTCAACGATATCTCCCTCGACCTGCCCGAGCGCGGTATGGTTGCCATCTTCGGCAGAAGCGGATGCGGTAAGACCACGCTTCTCAACGTCGTCGGCGGACTCGATTCCTATCTTTCGGGCTCTGTCGAGATCGACGGCGAGAAGATCACGACAGATTCGGATGCTCTGCGCAACCGCCATATCGGCTATATCTTCCAGAACTACAACCTCAACACGGGCGCGACCTGCTTTGATAACGTCGCGGATGCTCTCCGTCTTTGCGGTATGAGCGACAAGCAGGACTTTGACGCCATCCGCGAGCGCACTATGTCCGCGCTTTCCGCTGTCGGAATGGCGCAGTACGCAAGCCGCTATCCCGACACCCTTTCGGGCGGTCAGAAGCAGCGTATCGCTATCGCGCGCGCGATCGTCAAGTCGCCCGATATCATCCTCGCCGACGAGCCCACGGGTAACCTCGACGAGACCAACACGGTTATGATAATGGACATCCTCCGCGAGATCGCCGAGACAAGGCTTGTCCTTCTCGTCACTCACGAGGCAAACCTCGTTGACAGCTATTGCGACCGCGTCATCGGTATCACCGACGGAAGGATCACGTCCGTCAAGGAGAATGACGTCTCCTCGGGCTTTGTTGCAAGGAACAAAAACCACGTCTACCTTGGCGAATTCGAGAAATCGATCGAGGATGCGGGCGCGGTCAGCATCGACTACTACGGCGAGCCCGCCGAGGGCGGGATCAAGCTGACTGTCGTCAACGACGACGGAAAGCTCTATCTCCGCGTAGACACGCCAGGTGTTCACGTTATTGACGAATACGGCGAGACCAAACTCCACGAGGGCACTTTTGAGAAAAAAGAAGACACAAAGAAGGAAAGCCGACTTGATCTCTCGCTCCTTACAAGCTTTGAGGGCAAGAAATACGGCAAGCTCTTCACCTTCTTCTCCTCCCTCAAGAGCGGAAGTAAGATCCTCTCGGGCAAGAAGATCCGCAAGGGCAAGAAGGTCGCCAAGGCATCAAACGTCTTTGCCGCCTCCTACCTCATCTGCTTTTCCCTCGTCTTCACGGTCCTGCTCTCCTATTGTGCCTCGGGCATCGCGGTCTACGACACAGTCGAATCCGAGACGAATCAGAATATGTTCTATCTCTCGCTCGACATCGTCGATCAGAATAAGCTTGCCGAAGCGGTCGCGAAGGACGAGGCTTGCCTTGACTTCTACTACGCATCGCGCTATTTCGATATGTCGGGACAGTACATCCGCATTGCAACGGGTGTCTTTGAGACCTTCAACTACAGCAATTACGATGCCTACTGCGTAAACGCACAGCTCCTTCCCCACGATCTGATCGAGGGCGAGGTCCTCGCGGGCAGTACCGATAAGCTCGATAAGAACGACGTCGTTCTCTCGAAGCTTGCCGCAGATATTATCCTCAAAACGGCGACATACGATTATATTTCGGACTACGGGGAGCTTATCAACTGCAATCTTGCGAACACTCGCTACGGCGGCTACGGCAACAACAGCGCGGACAAGATGCGTGTTGCCGCGATCGTTGACACAGGCGAGCTTGCGGTCTACTATGATCTTATGACGATCGCCGCTACCTTTACGCGAAACGGCAACAACCGCCTCTCGCTCGTCTGTGCATCCGATTACGGAATCGAGATCGCACCCGGTGAGGCTATGATCGGATCGACCGTCGACGTCGATTATCTCCCGAAGGAGGGCGAGACCTTTAAGGTAAGCGGAATTGAGCTGGTGGCAAGCAAGGTCTATCCCGGTGGCTACGGCTTCTCGGATTACAACTTCTGGCTCGAATCCAACGGCATCAAGACGGACGGATCGGGTAGCTATTACGAAAAGCTCGTAAGCCACTATTCCCATCTTGATGAATACGCGCTCCATTGTCTGCTTACGGGATATGACGATGCCTGGCTGATGTGCTACTTCATCGAGGGCAACGAGGACGCTCTCTTCCTCTCTGTCGGCGATGTCGAATACTACGCCGCCTGCAAGTACCGTGAAGAGCACGGCTCGCTCCCCGAAAAGCTTTCCGCAACCGAGCTTGGAAAATACGAGCAGGACTACTACGCACTCCTGCGCGATTGCTCAAACTACTACAACAGAAACGACTACTATGATTCCTCGCGCTACAGCCCGACCGTGGTATATCTCTCGGACGAGGACTACGCAAACGCCATCCTCGGCTTTGGTGAGACACATCCCGTTGCGCTGACGGATTACTACTACAGCGAAAACGGAAAGTATAATTACTCGTCGAACACCCTCGTTATGCACAGCACCGACCCCGAGGCGACCGAGGCATTCCTCCGCGCTGAATTTCCCGAGCTTCCCGCGCTCGATGAAGAGGAGATCGACTACACCTTCATCACCCCGACGATCCTGCTCGGAATGGCGATCTCGGAAAACCGTATCGAGATCATCGCAAGCATCGTGGCTCTCATTCTCGGTCTGCTTCTGATGTGCATCTGCATCTATTTCATAATGCGATCCTCGATGCTCTCGAAGGTGCGCGAGATCGGAATCTACCGCGCCGTCGGCGTCTCGAAGAAGAATATGATCTTCAAGTTTGCCGTCGAATCGACCGCGATAGCTCTGCAGACGCTGACCGTCGGCTTCATCATCGGCGCATATATTGCTACCTCTCTTGCAAACGGCGGAGTCACCGCGGCAACCTTCTATTTCCCCTTCTGGCTCGGCGCGCTTACGCTCGTCTTCCTTATCGGAACCTGCATCCTCTTCGGTATCCTGCCGATAGCGGCTCTGCTCCGTAAGACCCCCGCGCAGATTCTGGCGAAGTACGACATTTAGTAAGTGCAAAGTGCAAAGTGCAGAGTGCAGAGTTAAGGAAAATTTCCGAGCGAGCTCGGAAATTAGAAGTTAAATAATTATGTTTTGCTTTGACAAACTATTGTTTTGCGATAAACAATAATTTGGTAAATAAAAAGATACTCGGAAATCTTTGAAGTTATCTTCATTGATTTCCGAGTATTTTTGTTTTGTTGTTATAGGTTAT
>JAZSEA010000041.1:0-14776 GCA_045531455.1 Eubacteriales bacterium | reverse complement strand
TCAGAATGCTGACGGCAACAAGACTGCGGCGCACCTGCGCATTCATGATTCTTTGCTTCAAAGATACACACCAATTGATCAGCAGTGAGATATGGATTACTCCTCGAAGTCCGCGCATCAATGCCTGTATCGCGGGGGTTGTGGTTATGCCGTCAAGCTCGTCCAGTAAATAGGCAATGATAAGCAGTACGGCGATACCAAGTGCATATTGGATAAAACGATTGCTCTTCTTCAAACTATTCATCTCCTTTCCGATAGAGAGTTGAATGGCAGATATCCATAACAACCCATTATAATATTATATCAGGGCAAGAAAATCCGCACATCGTACTTTCGTGCAAAAAAATCGAAAAGCCATATTTGGATTATCAATTTTTTTGCATTAAAGGAAGTTTGGGACTGTTAACGACAGACTCATCAGCTTCCTTTTATATTTTCTGAGGAATGGTGTCAAACTGCATTTTTACAGCTGGGGTACCATTTTCGAGGGAAATATGCGAGTGTCCAGAGGGGTGCGGGTCTCCGGTCGAGATCTCAAAATGCAAAGCATTTTTGAGTACTGACCGAGCCGGCAGGCGAGACGTATCAGCTCTACCAGTACCGATGGGAACGGTGTGCTTGCCGTACGTTACCTTGTACTGCCCAAAATCCAAAGTCAGCAGATCTTGGTTAAGGATACTCATGTACCTACCTCCAATCTGTCATGTTTTTTTCATTATATCATACAAATGTGACGAAGTGTTGAATTCTATCCGCCTTTTCTTCATCAGCAGCCAAATATTTTACGCTACTTCGCTTCAAAACGACTTTTCATGTTTTTTGAAATGAGCTTATCGTGCCATTAGCTTGTTTTTTTGATTTCCCTCATAATATATACGAGGGGATGAAAAATCGTCTCTGTCAATAAAGTTAAAGTCAATATGTTCGAGATGGCATATCTAAATGACGATGTGGGTTATGAATCATTAGGACAGCTTTATATGCTACACCGTTGTATTGCAGAAGATGGAGCATCCCTTTGAATGTGCAGTTCAGCCAACAACAGTAAAAGAGCATAAGCTTACGCATCCAGTGGTGTACGGTTGGAAGGTCGCAGATGCTCCATCCGATCATAAGCAGCTTCTGCGAAATTTGAGAGCTAAATTGTTGTGGAAATGCTTTGAGAAATACCCAAACAAAGATTGGTATGTGAGATTAGTTACGCAGCTTGAAAAGATTGGATAAAGCATAGCGGGACTGTGTAAAAAGTGCGGTTCCTCTTTTCTTGTTCACAGTTCCTTCCTTGAAAAATTCGTAAAAATATGATATAATATATCTACCACAGCGAAAGGAGAGAACCTATGAAAATAGATATGACATTACTTGAAAAGGATAGCGCACCGACCGTTGCGGAATTGAAAGCCTTTTTCAGAGATCACGATTTCAGTACGCAGGTATCTAAATACGATCCCATGGTCGCTACCGACGAGCAGAACCACGTGTACATCAAAGCAAAAAAGCATTTCCTTTCAGCTTGGAACAAACAGATGAAACTGCTCACCGGCAAAGGTTCTCTTATCAACTTCACCTCCAACGCTCCTGTGCGGTGCCTGGAAGAAGCAAACGAAAATCTTGTTGCGGGTGCCGTGATGGAAATACTCACGGATGAAACTCTTTGCGAGCGCATCATAGATTCGATGTTGACCACCTTAGAAGGAGATATTACCGCCGAGCTTGAAAAGTATGCTAAGGCGCATAACAAAACAGTTGAAGAATTGACTGAAGAGGAATTCGCCCTTGTGTTCGATCGGTTTGCGGATCTATTCCTTTCCGTGATGATGAACAAGCTGATGCAAGTGGAAAGCGTACCGGATATTTTAGGCGTATCGAAAGAGATCGGCGCACACGAGGATTTTGCCAGTACCGCAAACACCAACTTCAACAAGGTGGATTTCAATCGTCAATGGGATCACACACGTACAAGGGTCGGCGAAATGGAATCGCTGGATCAAATGGAAGACATCGAGCATAAAACTCCCGAGTTAGCAACGGAGTTCTCGGACGAAGATCCGCAGGCGCATCTTGAAATGGTGGAAACCATTAAAGAATTCTATGAATTTCTTGGAAACGAGACCGATGTGAAAATCTTCAAGTTAAAGGCAAACGGATACACGCAGAAGCAGATTGCCGAGCGTCTTGGATTCAAAACGCATAGTGCCATCGGCAAGCGTTTGAAGAAGATCGAGGATAAGCAAAAAGCATTTTGGTTAATGCAAAACAAATAATATACCAACACTACGAATCCCTTTGAAGCGTAAAAACTTCAAAGGGATTTTTCTTTTCTAAAAATTTTTTCAAGTCAGGAACATTTTGAGGGTTCTAATGTCGGGTATGTAATAGAGGGGATAACTCTCGCAAGCAAAATTGCTCTCGCCAACATCGGCGGGAGCTTTTTCTCTTGCAAAAAATTGGGCTAAGCCCGGAAAGGAGTCTTTAATGAAAGACAAAACCAAACTCGCCGTCATAGACGGTGAAACCCTCATGGACATGAGACTTGTCCCGACCAAGTTTTGTGTTGACACTCTGTTGCCGCAAGGGATCTGTATTCTCGGCGGTGCACCGAAGATCGGGAAATCGTGGCTCGTGCTCGACTTGTGCGTTCGCATTGCAAAGGGAGAGCCGATCTGGAATCTGCAAACACACAAAGGAACGGTGCTGTATCTTTGCCTTGAGGATACGCTCCGTCGAGTGCAGGAACGACTAAATAGTATCACCGATGAAGTACCGAAGGAGGTGTACTTTGCAACAACGGCGCATACGCTCGCCGATGGTCTGTGCGAGGATATTCGTTCCTTTGTGAAAGAACATCCAGATGCCGTGTTCGTTGCCATCGATACGTTTCAGGTGATACGAAGTTACAGCACAGACACCTCATACGCCAATGACTACGATGAGCTTCGCAAATTGAAAGTGCTTGCCGATGAGCTGAACATTACACTTTTGCTTGTGCATCATCTCCGCAAGCAAGGTGACAGTGATCCGCTGAACAAGCTGTCCGGCACAACGGGAATCAGCGGTGCGGTAGATGCGGTGTTCGTACTTGACAAAAGCAAACGCAGTCAGGACAACGCCACTCTTGTTGCAACGGGACGGGATATCGAATACCGCGAGCTTGAAATTCGCTTTAGCAAAGACTCTCATACGTGGGAGCTTGTCTCGGACAGTCTTGACGATCCTCGGTTGCTTCTTCCAAGCGAGATGGATAAGCTGATTTCTTTTGTTCAGAGTATCACTTCCTTCGAAGGAAGCAATACGGAATTTGCCGAGCGGTATTGTTTCTTCTCGGGAGAGCAGATATCTGCAAAGGCATTGAAGCAGCAGATGAACAAATGGAGATACACTCTTGAAGAACACGGTGTATACTTCCTCAGCCACCGCAGTAACGGCGAACGGATCCTTGAAGTTAAGTTTGTTCCTCAATTTAGTGACGCAAGTGCCGTAAGTGACGCAGAAAACGGCAGTGCCAAATCTTGCGACCCTTGCGTTCCTTGCGTCACTGACGGTTCTGTCATTCGGTAATGCCGACAGCATTTTAATGCAGTCGGCATTTATTGCGAGTTTCGCCTTTGTGCCACGACAAGCCGGCAAAAGCATCGGGCTATGCCCATACCCCTACGCCGAAGGCGAAACTTCATTTGCTTGCAAATGAAATATCATGGCGGCACGCGTGCCGTTATATCACGTTGCTACAAGGCAACATATCACATCTCGCTTGCGAGATATATCACTATTACAGGAGGTTCAATTATTATGAAATCAAAACAACCCAAGACTGAGATCCTCAGAACGAGAGTCTCACCCGAGGAACGAGAGCAGATCGAATACAAAGCGCTCTCATCTTACCGAACCGTCAGCCGTTATCTCCGTGATACTGCGCTGGATAAACCCATCATTATCATCAACGGCGTGGACGAGCTTGCCGACGAGCTGCGGCGTGTCGGCAACAATCTCAATCAGATCACCCGTGCCGTCAACGCCGGAATGGTCTCCGCCGTAGACCTGAACGAAACAAGAGAGGAGCTGAAAAAGATATGGCAATCGTTAAATTCATTACCTCGAGTTGTCCGATGAACAATATCTTTCCGTATATCAACCGTCCCGAAGCAACCTATCGGGATCTGATCGACGGCATCAACTGCACACCCGAGTCGGCACACGAAGAGTTTCTGTTTGTCAAAGAGCGCTTCGGAAAGGAGGACGGCAGACAGTACTACCACGTAATACAGTCCTTCGCTCCCGAAGAAAACGTTACGCCCGAGCTTGCTCACGAGATCGGTATGGAGCTTGCTATGTACTTCGGCGCCTATCAGGCGGTGGTGTCGACGCACATCAACGAGGCGCATATTCACAATCACATCGTTTTCAATTCGGTGAACTTCGAAAACGGAAAGAAGTTTCATCAGTCAAGAGACGATATGCTGAAGGTAAAGGAGTACTCCAACAAGCTGTGCCGTGAGCGAGGACTCTCGGTTACCGAAGAGAAATGCACCTACGGAAGATATCCAAAATGGAAACAGCGTTTGTGTGCATTTCTTGATTGGGCGCTTGAAAGCAGTCCCACACCCGAGGCTTTCATCGAATGTATGGAGCGACACGGATACAGCGTCAAGTGGTATTCGGATTACAAGTATATGACCTTTACCACACCCGAAGGATATACCTGCCGTGACAATAAGCTCTTCGACGAACGGTTTCTCAAAGCCAACATTGAGCTGTATTTTGCTATGGGTGGATGCAACGGAGCGATGGCAGAAATGTATCGGAGCTACAAAACACCCGAACACGATGAGGTTATGAATATGACGGTAACAACAGGACTGATCCGAATGCTCGGAGACATTCTCTCGGTCGCACCGCCGAGAGAAACCTATACGCCAAGACAACTCACCGAAATGGATTGGCAAGAAAAAGAGCGTCTCGAAGAAATACTCGGACGCAAGATATCCCCTCAGGCGTTCGTCTGCTACTGTACCAATGAAGAGTACGAGCAGGCAAACGGCTTGGGCTATGGATTGTATATGTAAGAATGGAGGAATTAAATGAAGAGAAAAGCAATTTATGAAAATGAAGTTGACTTCCGGATCCCATCCGGAAACGATTACGAAAAAGACGTTGCTACAAGCATCCGAAGAAGACAAACCAATCATCTGAATGAAAAGACCTTGACTTCCACCACCGAGTATATGATCGGCGGGATGAAGTACAAGGTCAATTCTATTTTCGATATAGACACAAAAGACAGCGACGAAGCGTTGAAGCGGCTTATGGAAAAAGAAATTGATAAAGTTTCTTAAAACTTCCCGATTCTCGCTGGACATTGAAACCGATTGGGAGTATCCTGATGGTGCAGAATCCATAACTGCACCCCTGCACTCTCAATCGGTTTGACATGACAAAGGAGGTAAAATGATATGTCAAACCAAACAGAAAAAATTACAGCCTTATATTGCAGACTCTCTCAGGAAGATGAGAACAAGGGCGACAGCAACAGTATACAGAATCAGAGAGCTATCCTTGAAAAATACGCCAAAGACAACGGCTTTGAAAACATCCAAATCTTCGTAGACGACGGCTACTCAGGCGTCAGCTTTAACCGACCGGACTTTCAAAGACTTCTTGAAATGATGGAGCAAGGAAAGGTAGCCACGCTGATCACCAAAGACCTCTCCCGTCTCGGCAGAAACTATATCGAGGTTGGTAACTACACCGAGATGCTGTTCCCGAGATGGAACGTTCGGTATATCGCTGTCAACGATAATTACGATTCGCTTTACAGCGAGGGAAACGAATTCGCTCCCTTCAAGAATCTCTTCAACGAATGGTTCGCAAGAGATACGAGTAAGAAGATTCGTGCCGTCCTAAAAGCAAAGGCCGAACGCGGCGAGAGAGTCGGAACATCCATTCCGTATGGATACAAACGCGATCCAAATCGCAAAGGCGGATTACTCGTCGATGAAGAAACAGCGCCTATTGTTAGAAAGATCTTTGAATTATGCGCTCAAGGTATGGGGCCCACGAACATTGGAAACTGGCTTAAAAATGAAAAGGTGTTCAAACCAACCTTTTACCGCTATCAAACACAAGGATTGTTCGGAGCAGTTACGGACATCGATATGCCATACGGATGGAAAGCGGAAACCATCGTGAAAATACTAAAAAACGAAGTCTATCTGGGGCATACGGTTAACTGCAAAACACGAGTTGTTTCGTACAAAGATAAACGAACCATCGAAGTACCGAGGAATGAGCAATACCGATTCGAGAACACACACGAAGCAATCATCGATCAGGAAACGTGGGATGCGGTTCAAAAGGTTCGGGAAGGAAAACGTCGCCGTAACAATATGGGTGAGATCGATAAATACAGCGGACTTCTGTACTGTGCCGATTGTGGTTCAAAGCTGTACTTTGTTCGGGGAAAATCCATCAAGCCGAGTGATTACAACTTTATATGCAGCCGATACCGCAAACACATTGGAGAGCAACTATGTACCGCACATCGAATTCGTGAAGTTGCCCTTGATGAAATCATTCTGGAAGAGATTCGCCGAATCACTTACTATGCACGTACCAAGACTCGCGAGTTTGTAGAGTTCATAAACAAGAAAAGTTCCTCAGAAAACCGAAGAGAGCTTACCGCAAAAACGAATGAACTTGCCAAATTGGAGAAACGTAACGCAGAGCTGAACGCTTTGTTCAAAAGACTCTATGAGGATAACGTCCTCGGTAAAATTACGAATGAGCAGTTCAGAATGCTGTCGGATGGGTATAATGCTGAGCAAAGAACGGTAGCAGAACAGATTCCAATCCTGCAAAAGCAGATTGAAGATCTGAAAGCATCCTCAACCAACGTGGAACGCTTTGTGACGATTTCAAACAAATATACCGACTTGCAAGATTTAACACCGGAGATTCTGCGAACCTTCATAGACAAGATTGTAATTCATGAGCGTACCGAGAAATGGGTGAAAACGGCTGAACAACAAATCGACATCTACTTTAGATATGTTGGATGCATTGTTACAGATCCCACAGATTGAAACAAAAGGAAAGGACGGACAGCCTAAACTGTCCGTCCAACTCCAAGACACCGCCTTACGCAAGATATCCCTATGACAACTTGCGTTTCGCGCGGGATTTTTTCATTTAACCAGCAACCAGCAACTAGCAACTAGCAACTTATTTCGTAGGCTCAACGATATTATTCGTGATCGCCGTGCCGAGAGTGTAGGGCAGGGGGAGGGTTACCATATTTCCCTGCCAGCCTGCTACGTAGAGCTCGGCGAAGTTCGGGTTCTTGCCCTCGAGGAGGACGTGGTTATAGGTATTTGCGCGGACGGAGGGGAAGTTTCTCGCTCCGATAGGCCAGAGAACGACCGAGGGCTGCATCAGGGTGTATGCCGTCTGCGTTCCGCTGTTCGAGCCGCCCGTGCCGCCGCCGTGGTGCGCTACCTGCATAATGTCGCACTTCATTTCGGCGCCGTAAAGCTTGGTGCAGACGTTGAATGCGTGGCCGGTCGCGTCACCCGTGATGATCGCAATGGTCTCCTTGCCCGAGGCATCGGGAGTCTTCGAGCGGAAGACGATCGAGGAGGTGTTGAATGCGTTTGCAACCTTGGGAAGGTAGGATTCGATCGTGTAGAGGAATTCAAATGCGGTGTCGCCGAACCACCAGACCTGACCTACGTGCGGAACGACGTAATCAACGCCGATCTCCTTAGCAACGCTTACGGTCTTATTGTAGTTCTTGTAGAGACCCGATGCAAAGCTCGAGGTCGTTGCCTTTGCGAGCTCAAATGCCGCTTCGGGCCAGAAATTGACCATAATGCGCTCGAAATTGAACTTTGTGAACTGCTTGTATTCGTTCATCAGGGTTCCGAAGTGGTCGGTATGCGGGTGCGAGATGATCCAAGCCGCGATGGTGATGTCCTTGTCGGTCTTGGCGTAGTCCTTCGACTGCTCGCGGAGAGCCTTGATGATGTTTGCGGCGTAGATGCCCGAGTTTCCGTGGTGGCCGCCGTCAACGATGACAAAGCTGCCGTCCGAGAGGCGGTAGATGATGCACATACCGTTCTGCTGAACATCGCCGTTGTAGATGCCCTCAACACCGATCATGCTGACCTGCGAGGTCGTTACGGCGGGTTCATTGCTCTTGGCTGTCGGGAGAGTATGGTCTGCGTACTCCTCGATGATGACGCGGACCTCCTTGTTTGCCTTGTAGAAGCCTGCGTTAACCGTGTATTTATCGGTGTAAAGGGTGGCAAAGAGGTTGCCGACGATATCGTTCGTCGCGTGGGTCTTGTAGCCCGCGTCGGCGAGCTTCTTGAGATATGCGTTGTACGCGTTTTCGTCGGTATCGCCGATGATAACGCCCATACAGCCGTCGCCCATATCGGTTACACTCGAGAACTTGCCGCCCTCATATGCGGGAAGCGATGCCGTCATCGGCTCGATGGTGTTTACGATATTGAGGGATTCTGCGGGGATCGTTACGGTAAACGTGCCGTCATCGAGCTTTGTGGTGTTAGCGCGGATGATCGAGGTGAACTGACCGAGGGCCTTTGTATATCCCGCGTCGGTGTGGGAGTAGATGATGATCTTGTTGCCGACAGCCTTGACCGCGTACTGACCGTAAGTGAGGGAGGATACGACCTCCTCGGTCTCGGGATATCCCGTGTAGCCGACGAGGATCTCGAAGGATTCGCTGTCATAGGACTGACCGTCCTTGATCCAGTCGTCCTCGAGCTCGAGGGACGCGCCTGTGGCGTTGTTGATCATCTTGCGGATATCGATGGCAACTCTTACGGGCATTTCCTCGGTTTCGAGGTTTGCGGGACGGATAATGCCGAAGCAGGGCTCACCCGCGGAAACGATGGTGTATTCCGTGATCTCAGCCGAAGGAGCTTCGGTCTCCGAGCCTTCGGGAGCGGCGGTGGATACGGGGGGCTCGCTCTGCTCGGGGTCAGCGGTGGGCGCGCATCCGACGAAGATCGCCGTCAGCAGTAAAATGAGCATAAGCGCGAGGGAGAGAAGTTTGATATTCTTCATGATCTGTTCTCCTTTGAGAAGGTGGTATTAGTTTTTGGTCTCAACGACCTTGTTGAGGATCGCGGTTCCGTTTGTGTAGGGAAGGGGAAGCGTTACCGAGTTGCCCTGCCAGCCCGCTATATAGAGCTCGAGGAACTCGGGGTTCTGCTCCTTGAAGAGCGCGTGGTTGAAGCTTGCAACGTATTCGTCGTTTGCGGCATTGTATCTGTGCATTCCGAGAGGCCAGAGAACGACCGAGGGCTTGATTAACGAATAAGCCTTGCTGATCTTGCTCTCCGAGCCGCCGTTACCGAGACCGTGGTGTGTGACCTGAACGATATCGCTCTTGATGTAACTTCCGAAGGTCTTGGTGCAGAGCTCGAGTGCCTCGCCTGTCGCGTCACCGGGGATGAAGGTGGTCGACTGCTTGCCCGAGGGATCGGTCGTGGTCGTGCGGAATACGAGGGAGGATGTGTTATAGACAACTGCCATACGGGGCAGGAAGCTTTCGATGGTGTAGAGGAATTCAAATTCGGTGTCGCCGAAGTGCCAGACCTGACCGACGTGCGGTACGACGTAATCCGCTTTAAGCGCATTGGCTACGCTTCGGGTGTTGGTATGGCTCGAAAAGCTGCCCGAGAAATTGGACTGGACGTTTTTGTTCTGTTCAAATGCCGAGGAGGGCCAGAAATTGGTCATAATTCTCTCGACGGTGAAATCTGCAAAACGCTTGTACTCCTTGACGAGAGTGCCCGAGTGGTCGCTGTGCGGATGAGTGATGATCCAGGCGGCGATGCGGATGTCCTTGTAGGATTTCACGTAATCCTTCGACTGCTCGCGGAGTGCTTCAACGATATTGACGGCGTAGATCGCGGAATTTGCCGAATGGCCGCCGTCGACGATGACGAAGCTTCCGTCCGAGAGGCGGTAGATCAGCGAAAGACCGTTGTTCTGATAGTTGCCGTTGTAGATGCCCTCGACGCCGAGCATAGTAAGCTGTGTGGTGGTAACGGGCGCGGATTCGACCTTCTTTGTCGGGAGGGTATCGTCCTCGTAGGGCTCGATGATGACGCGAACCTCGTTTATGTTATTGTAAAAGCCTGCGTTTATCGTGTAGGTATCGTTATAGAGGATCGTGAATTGGCTTCCGACGATCTCGTTTGTCGAATAGGTGGTGTAGCCGCCGTCCGCGAGGAGCTTGACGTAGGAATCGTATTGCTCGGCGGTGGTGTCCTCGATGATGAGACCGTAGCAATCGTCGCCCATATCGGTGACGCTCGAGAATACGCCGTCCGTGTACATCGGGAGAGTGGAGATCATCTCGTCTACGGTGCCGACCGCATCGAGCGACGCGGACGCGACCTTTATCGTCTTCGAGCCGTCAGCCTCTGTTGTGACCGCGTTTTTGAGGATGTATGTAAGCTTGCCGACAGCCTTGTCGTAGCCCTTTTCCGAGTAGGAGAAGACGACGATCTTGTTGCCGATAGCCTTGACCGCGTACTGACCGTAGGAGATCGAAGCGGCAACCTCTGCCGTCTCGGGATAGGAGGTGTATCCGACGAGGATCTCGAAGGCTGCTTTATCGTGCTCGGTGCCCGGGGTCAGCCAGTCGTCACCGAGCTTTAATGAGACGTCGGTCTGCTCGGTCAGGACTTTCTTGATGCTGAGTGCCGCCTGTACGGGAATATCCTCGGATTCGAGATCGGCGGGGCGTACTATTCTGAACGCGGATTCGCCGCCCGAAACGATCGTGTATTCCTCGGGGGGAAGAGTTGACGGTTCTGTTTCGGGAATAATCTCCGAGCTTTGCGGCGGTTCGGATGTGATCTCGTCTCCGCCAACAGTGCATCCGGTAAGAATTGCGGCAAGCACTATAAGTATGAGACATATAAGCTTTGCTTTGTTTTTCATTTTGCCTCCTTGGGAGAATAAACTCAGCTTATTTTATCACATATTTGATTTTATGTCAATTGAATATATAATAAAAATATTTTTTTTTGCAAAAAAGTGATGACAAGAGCGAAAGTTTATGATACAATATAGATGTGAAAATATATCCGAAAGGAGAAAAATATATGGAAGAAATGATCATCATGACTCCCGAGGGCAGGATCGATAACAAAGAGCCCGAGACGCGTACGCCCGTGGTGTCTGTCAGACATCTGCATTTTTCATACGGCGCGCGCCTTGTGCTCAAGGATATCGATTTCGATCTCTACCCCGGCGAGATATTCGGATTTCTCGGGCCGAACGGCTCTGGCAAGACCACGACGATCAAGCTGATGCTCGGACTCCTCCCGATCAATTCGGGCAGGATAACCATATGCGGCAAGGACGTCGGAAACGAATTCGAGGCGGCTCTTGCAAACGTCGGCGGTATCGTCGAGAATCCCGAAATGTACGGCTATCTTACGGGCAGACAGAATCTCGAGCTCTTCCGCAGAATGTTCGATTCGGTGGAGAAGGAGCGCATCGATGAGGTCGCGCGCATAGTCGGTATCGCCGAAAGGCTTGGCGACAAGGTATCAAAGTATTCGCTGGGTATGCGCCAGAGGCTCGGAATCGCGCAGGCTCTGCTTGCCGACCCGAAGGTTCTTGTTCTCGACGAGCCGACGAACGGTCTCGACCCTATGGGAATAAAGGATCTGCGCGATCTGCTTAAAAAGCTTGCGGCGGAGAAGGGCGTTTCGGTATTCGTATCGAGCCATCAGCTTGCCGAGCTCGATCTTATGTGCGACCGCGTTGCCGTGATCAATTCGGGCAACATACTCCGCACTCTCACGATCGATGAGATCAGAAATCCCACCGAGGACGGAAAGGTTCAGGTCGTCATCGACATCGCTCCCGAATCGGCGTCTCTCATCCCCGAGGGATGCCCTCTCACACTTTCCGAAGGAAAGCTTACGGGATCGCTCCGTGAGGACGAGATCCCCGCGACTATATCCTCGCTTGCAATAGCGGGCGTACAGATCATGGGCGTAAATCAGAAGAAACGCTCGCTCGAGGACGTTTTCCTTGAGCTGACGAGAACGACGTCGACGGTTCCGACGGTTCCGACGATGTCTGCCGTCAAGCCTGCGGAGGAGTATATTCCCGCACCCACCGAAGAAAATAAGGAAGGAGGCGGCGAGCAATGAAGAAATTCGTGAATCTTGTCAAGAATGAATCGCTCAAGCTCTGGGGACAGACGAGCTTCCGCGTGCTTGCGATAATCATTGCGGTTCTCCTCGTTCTGACTCCGCTCTTCAATTTCCTGCTCTACGAGATCCTCGGATCCTTCAATTTCGGCTTCGATTATGAGGATTACCTTGACGATGCCGCAGAGGCACGCGAGTCGGGCGATGAGCTTGAGGCTATCGAATATGAAACGCTTTACGAGGCGGAAAAGTATTTTGCCGACAACGGCTTTGGCGGAAACAGCGCGGAGTATTCGCTCTATTATTTGGAATACGAGGCTCTGATGCTTGCAAGATCGTCGCTCAAGCTCCTCTCGGAGGGTAAATTCACCGCCGAGGAGCTGAACGATTCCTATTATACCTCGCTCGATCAGGTCTATCTCTTCCTCGTTGACTACGGGCTCTATGACGACACCGACGCGCAAGGGTTTTATCAGTACAACGTAATGACCGTCGTTAAGAACGCGATCGACGAGCGCGGAGTCGACGGAATTATGACCGCCGTTGAGACCGAGCTTACGAATCTGCGCTTCAATATCGAGAATTTCAGTATGAAGTTCTATTACGAGCAGATGCTTGCCTCGGCTACCGATACCAAGGAATCGGCAAAGTCGGAGCTCGAGCTTGCAAGATCGCGTCTCGAGACAGATCTCCCCGAGGCTGACAAAAAATATTACGAAGCATACCTTACCTATTGCGAGGACGTCATCGTAATCGCGGAAGGATACGAAAAGGCGATCGGGCTCGTTGCCGAACGCGATTGCGAATACGGCAGCTGGGAGTATCTGACGGTCGCCGATCTCGCTTACAATGCCGTAAGCACGGCGCAGTATTGCTATCCGATGACGGAGAGCGAATTCAGCGAAACCTACTACACCTATCAGTATGACGACGCCTCGGAGTATGCCGAGGATATGGCAAAGGAGCGGCAGGTCGCCCTCGAGGCACTTGATTACGCTCTCTACAGCCTTGAAAAATCGATTCCGCTTCCGCAGATGCTCGAGACCGAATCGACGAAGACTATGATAACCGATCAGTTCCGCTCCTTCGCGGGAATGCTCGCGATCCTCTTCATCTGCTACGGCGGCGTCACAATGGCGCACGAATATTCCTCGGGCACGATCAGACTGCTTCTCATCAAGCCGCGCTCGAGAACCAAGATCATCGGCTCGAAGCTCGTTTGCCTCGCGTTCTGGTGGCTTGCGGCGTCCCTCATCGCGGTCATAGTTCTGACCCTCGAGAATATTCTCGTTTTCGGAGTCACCGATGCCTTTGTTCCCGATCTTAAGGCGATGAAGAACGGTATTGCGGAGATCCCCTCGATATTCGGACTTCTCGGCGTATTCGGAGAGGAATTCCTTATGGCGATGCTCTACGTCACGCTTGCGCTCCTCTTTGCGGTGATGACGAGGAAAGCGGCACTTTCTATCCTCTTCCCGATGCTCGTGAGCTTCGGTGCATCGATCGCGCAGGAAATCGCATTCGCGCTCTACGAGGAGGGCTTGACCTTCGCGGCGTACACTCCCTTCTTCTACCTCGATTTCGCATTCCTGCATTCCACAGCCGTTGATTACGTTACATACGGATACGATCTTCTCGGCACTTCGCTGACGGTGACATCCGCGGATATAATTCTCGGCAAGCACGCAAGCGTCCTTGTCGGGATCCTGATGATCTCGGTGCTTGTCGGAATCTTCTCGGCAATTTCGATCGGAACATTCCGTAAACAGAAAATTTAATTATTTTACTATAAAGGAGTAAATAAAAAATGGCATTCAATCTTATGAAAGACGCTTCCGAGCGCATCATCGTTGCCGCACATCGCGGCGAGTGCGGTGGTAACATCCCCTGTAACACCATGGCTGCTTACGAGATCGCAGTACGCCACGGCGCGGACATGATCGAGGTCGACCTCAATAAGTCTGCTGACGGCACTCTCTGGATTCTCCATCCCAAGATGGAGTACCGCCACCTCAACTACCTCGGCACCGAGGGCAAGGTTTCGCTTCCTCAGCTCACCGACGAGGAGATCCGCAAGCTCCGTTACGTTAACTACGACCGCGACTACACCCAGTTTGGTCTCTGCACCTTCGAGGAAGTTCTCAACACCTTCAAGGGCAGATGCTACATAAACATCGACAAGTTCTGGGATCATCCCCGCGAGATCTCGGATGCTATCCGCGCGCACGGTATGCTCGATCAGATCGTTGTTAAGTCCTCCCCCAAGACCGAGATCCTCGATATCGTCGAGGAATACGCTCCCGAGGTCTACTACCTCCCGATCGTAAAGAAGGATGAGGGCATCCACGAGGAAATGATGCGCCGTAACATCAACTACGTCGGCTGTGAGGTCGTATTCAACGACGAAACTCAGGGCGTAGGCTCGACGGAGTTCATCGACAAGCTCCACGCAGACAACAAGCTCGTCTGGGCAAACGCTATCATTTATAACTACAAGTCGCAGCTTGCTGCAGGACATTCCGACGATACCTCCTTCACTATCTCTCCCGAGTACGGTTGGGGCTGGCTTGCAG
>JAZSEA010000005.1:0-3625 GCA_045531455.1 Eubacteriales bacterium | reverse complement strand
CCGCTTGGCCTCCGACTTACCACCGCGATGCACGACGCTCCCAGAATGGAACGGAATATTTTGGCTGTCATTTATCTTCACCCATCTTGTAGCCAACGCCGCGGACCGTTTCTATGTATTCACCGCATTCGCCGAGCTTTGTTCGAAGGGTCCTTATATGAACGTCAACGGTCCTGTTTTCACCGTCAAACTCGAAGCCCCAAATCTTCTGGAGTATCTTATCTCGGGTGAAAACCCTTCCCTTGTGGGAAATGAGAAGCACCAGAAGCTCGTACTCCTTGAAGGTGAGTGTAACGTCCTTGCCGTGGGCACGGACGATATGCTTCTCGGGACAAACGTAAAGGTCGCCCATAACGTACTCACCGTTATCACGGGAACGGGGACTGCGCCTGAGCAGAGCCTTGATACGGGAGATGAGCTCCATCATACCGAAGGGCTTGGAAATATAATCGTCGGCACCGGAATCAAGACCGACTACCCTATCGTACTCAGTGCTTTTGGCTGTGAGCATAATAACGGGAAGGTCCTTCGTAGCCGCCTTATCCCTGAGCTTACGGAGCACCTCAAGACCGTCCTCTTCGGGAAGCATTATGTCGAGAAGCACCAGAGAAGGGATGGCTTCTCCGATAGCCGCCCAGAATTCAGAGGGCTTTTCAAAGCCTCTTGCCTCGAAGCCGGAATTATTCAGTGCATAGCAGGTGAAATTGCGTATGCTTTCGTCATCTTCAAGAAGGTATATCATAATTGCCTCCGCAAATTTTATTCCACCTTATATTGTACCTCTATTTTGTTAATTTTTCAAGTACATTTGTGCACGGGCGGATTTTTTTGCATAAATCCCCCCGGGCGGGGGGCGACGACGGGCGACCCATGAGTAAAGTTTTAGTCAAGTTTTTTCAAAAACTTGCGGGTCTTTAGGGCGGCGCCCTGAATCGCTCTCCGCAGAGAGCGAAATTCTTATAATGGCGTTTCTTTGTTAGCTTTCTCCCGGCCGACGGTGTCAAAGAAAGCGGAGAACGACCTGCAGATGCTTAATTTTCGGGCGGATTACATCCGTATCTTGGAGCCTTCCCCTGGGGGAAGGTGCCGAGCGTAGCCGAGGCGGATGAGGAGGCCAAATTCGCAGGGATCAAGGTTCAAATTTGTTAGTATATGAATAGGGTATCTCCCCATCCGTCACTTCGTGACACCTTCCCCCAGGGGAAGGCTACGTAATTGTTCGTTCTACGCTTCAAATTAAAAATATAAGACCCTTCGTTTTCGGGCGGATGATATCCGCCCCTACGGGCAAATTTATTATTTGTGCATCAAATTTAAAACATCAAATCGTCCGTTCTCGGGGCGTCGTGGGCTGTACAGTGCAGTATGATAGTATACAGGGAGTGCAATATGATTGTATACAGTTTTGTGATAAAATAAAGGCATGAGAATAACCTGAAAGGAGGTTGTTTTGGTGCCTTGGAAGGACAAAACTGTGGAAGAATTAAGAAAAGAATTTGTGGAGGCTGTAAAGACCTCAAAAAACTTTAGCTCACTATGTCGTGAGTTTGGAATAACAAGAAGAACCGGCTATAAGTGGGTCGATCGATACAATCAATATCAATCGCTATCAGATCGAAGCCATACCCCTATCCACATTCCCGGTAAAACATCACCCGAAATTGAAAATGCAATTCTCAAGGTGCGAGCCGAAAATCCCGAATGGGGAGCAAAAACCATTTTGAAAGTTCTTGAAAACAATGGATACACCAATCTTCCCTGCATACGAACAGCCAACAATATACTGCAAAGGAACGGCTGTATAAGTGAGATCGAATCCAAAAAGCATCAAGCCTTCATACGTTTCCAACGTGAATTTTGTAATGAACTTTGGCAGCTTGATTTCAAGGGAGATTTTCCTTTACTTGACGGTTCACGGTGCTTTGCAATGGATGGTCTCGACGATTGCTCCCGTTATTGTTTGGGGATATTCCCGAAGCACCATACTCGCGGGGTGATAGAAAACGTAGAGCTCCTTTTCCAAGAATACGGGTTGCCGAAAGCTATTCTTACCGATAACGGCGGCCAATTTGCAGGATTCAAAGGTGGCTATACACGTTTTGAACGTTGGTTAATGGATCTTGATATTCTGCCTATTCACGGACGTCCCCTGCATCCTCAGACACAAGGAAAAATTGAACGATTTCATCGTACAATGAAAAATGAATTGATAAAGCGAAATGAGTTTATCGATCTAACTGATGCAGATAAACATTTGCAGGAATGGAGGATCAAGTACAATGAGGTCAGACCACACGAGGCGCTTGATATGAAATGTCCTGCTGATATTTACATACCCAGCAAGAGAAAATATCATGCTGAGATAAAACCTTATGAGTACAGCGGATTACATCGGGTACTAAAAGTCAATTACAAAGGTTATTTGAGATTTGATAGAAAAGAATTTTATCTCAGCGAAACTATGGCAGGTGCCGAGCTTGAACTAAATATTGTTGATAGAAATTTTGCTTGGTTGTGTTACCGCAATTACAAAATAGCCGAGATAGATCTGGGCGCAGAGCAACTGCTCAACAGAAGAATAGTGCGTCTTTCTTGAGCCGCGCGCCGCTTTGGGAAGCTACTCTCCGCTACGCTTCGTTTCGCTTCCCAAAGCGTTTCTTTAAGACATAAAATGTGTATACAATCCTCTTGCACAACTGTATACAATCTTGCTCTTGACAGTGGACGCCGACCCCTACCGTAGGTAATAGATCATTATCGGATCGTCGGGGGTGCCGACCCCTACCGCGTTAAAAAATATCCCAACCGGGTAGGGGCGACCATCGGTCGTCCGTTAAGAATATCAAATTCATCGTTTCCCGACGGCCCGTGAAATAATGATATCGTATGACTTGCCTGCGTTTTGCCGTTCTTCGAAATGCCGCTTTGCTATTTTCATCATTTATTTAAAAGTTTCTCGCAAAATTGTGCAAAATCTCCAAAAGCACCTTCCACTTTTTTACATTCATCCGTTAAAATGCACTTGATTATTTCAAGGTTTGTTGTTATAATGATTGTATAGTGTTGTTAAAATAGCACAAACCACAAAGGAGATTTCTAATACTATGGCTGCAATTATCACAAAAAACATCAGAAACGTAGTTCTTCTCGGACACAGCGGAAGCGGTAAGACCTCTCTCGCTGAGGCTATGCTTTACAGCGTTGGCGACATCGACCGTATGGGTAACGTTGCCGACGGTAACACTGTTTCCGACTTTGACCCCGAAGAGATCGCTCGCGGCGGCTCCGTTTCTCTTTCTAATATAGGTTACTACTACCACGACCACAAGATCAATATTCTCGATACTCCCGGCTCTCTCGACTTCCAGGGTGAAGTTATGGAGGGTATCCGTGCCGCTGACGCTGCTGTTATCGTTGTTGACGGTAAGGCAGGCGTTGAGGTTGGTACTGAGCTGGCTTGGGAATACGCTACAAAGGCGGGCATCCCCGTTGCGTTCTTCATCAACAAGCTTGACGATGCTGAGGCTAACTACGAAAGAGTTTTCTCTGAGATCCGTGAAAAGTTCGGACGCAGAGTTTGTCTTACAAGCGTTCCCGTTATGTACAAGGATCAGATGACATACGT
>JAZSEA010000031.1:0-8612 GCA_045531455.1 Eubacteriales bacterium | reverse complement strand
CTTCGATATCAGAGATACTACCCAGCATGGTACCCTTATCACCGAAGGCGAACAGCAGGTTACCGTTGAAGTCGTAAGTGTAGATCTTACTTCTCTTCTCGTCGATGATAGACCAGGTCTCCTCCGGTCCGCACGCGACGTCGATCACACGCGAAACACCCGAATAGGTATCTTTGGTGCTGGTCGAAAAGTCGATCTCACCGGCAGGCGGCCAGAAGCCGTTACGTGCCATTACCTCTTCACCGGACTGGTTGAGCATCTTTACAGGAGCGTAGTCACCGGAGGTGGACTTGTTCTTGATCGCGCTCTGAACGTTGGAATCCTTGATGGTGGAGGTAGTTACGTAGATGAAGCCCTTATCGTCGATCGTGATGTTGTTAAACTCGGTCGAGATATTGGACTCGGTCATTTCTCTCTGAGCTTCGGTCTGGAACATTCTCCAGATACGGTCCCACGCGGAGATCGAAACCTTCTGAGCACCGACGAATCTGATGAAGCCGCCGTCCTCGCTCATTACGATGATACCCTGATAGGTGGTCGAGGATACAACGTAGAGACGGTTGTAATCGTCAACTGCGATCGCAACGGGCTTATAAACTGCGTTCTCGTCGAAGAGCGAGCTCTTAGGCTGAGGAATAACCTTGATGAAGTTACCTTCTCTGTCGAAGGTTACGATACGGTTCTGGTCGGTATCGCAGACAAAGATGGTGTCAAGAGTTACGAACACGCCCTGGGGCTTGTTGAGCTTGTCATCAATACCCTGGTCGTTTACGAATTCCTTGATTTCAAACTTGAATTTGAAATAACGGTCAAGAACTACGATTCTGCTGTTGTTGGTGTCGGCGATGTAAACATTGTCCTTCTCGTCAACAACAACGTCGTGAGGAGTATCGAGTTCTTTTTCAAGGCCCATTTCCGCGGAGCCGACATTCTTGATGGGAGTGTAGGCGTCGGGGGAATGAAGCGCATAACCGTCGATCGAGTAGGTGTAGGTCTGGTAGGTCTTAGCCGCACCTGCGGGAAGAGCCAGAACAGTTACCAGCACAAAGATGAGGCAAAATACGCTTATTAACTTCTTCATAATTGCCTCCTTAATCCTTCATACCGGACGAACCCATCGTTTCGATGATGTTCGACTGAGAGATGACGAATACCGCGATCGGTACCATCATCATGATTACCTGAGCAGCTGCACTCGCGCCGGCACGCTTGATACCGCCCGCGGTGATCTGCTGAATTGCGTAGTTGAAAGACTTGAACTGCTCAGAGTGGATGTAGATCGAGGAACCGGCATTCCACAGACCCTGGAAGCAGTAGATGATAAGCGTAAGCCAAGCGGGCTTAACCATCGGCATCGCGATGACCCAGAAGGTCTTCCATTCGCTTGCGCCGTCAAGTCTCGAGGACTCGAGAACCGAGTCGTTTACGTTGGTCTCCATGAACTGCTTCATGAGGTAGAGTCCGAGGGTCGAGCCCCATGCGGGAATGATCAGCGCAAGAGGGGTATCGATCAGAAGGAGTACGCTCATGATGGTGAAACGTGTTACTGCGGTAACAGTCTCGTGGAACATGAGAGAGGTACGAATGGTCTTGAAGATCCACTTGTGGCCCGGGAATTTGATCTTTGCAAGCGAGTATGCACAGAGCGATGCAAAGAGGAGGTTTCCGGCTGTTCCGCAGATGGATACGAGAACAGTGTTGAAAATGTAACGGGAGAAAGGAACCCACGAGGTGTTCATGAGAACGAAGAGGTCGGAGAAGTTATTCAGCGTGGGGTTCATAACGATGAATCTCGGAGGGAACATCCACAGCTCGTCAAGAGGCTTAAGAGACTGCATGACTACGTAGAGCATGGGGAGGAACATGAATGCTCCGAGGATTGTGAGCATAATTGTTATGCCGAGGTCACCACCGACAGAGCGGTTAAGAACGACCTTATGTTTTCTTGTTCTTAATCTTGCCATCTTACTGACCTACCTTTGAGAGCATTTTCTTGACCAGCATATTTGCACCGATCATAATTGCGAAGAGTACAACTGCTATTGCGGAACCGTATCCGACCTCGAAACGGGCACCGAGATAGTCGTTGAGGTGATGCATGATCGTCCACGCGCAGTAGTCAACTGAGGGGTTACCTGCGAGCGCGTCAACGACGCCGCCGAAACCGAAGGAGCTGGTGATCGCCATGATTGCACCGAACATCAGCTGCGGTCTCATAGAGGGAAGGGTGACGTACCAAAGCTCCTGCCAACGGTTACGGATACCGTCAACTGCTGCAGCCTCGTACATAGAGCGGTCGATACCCTGAAGACCTGCGATGAAGGAAAGGAAGGAGGTACCGAGCGAGGTCCAGAGGGCAACTACGATACACAGAGGCATAACGTAATCGGCGTCCTCGAAGAACTGGATCTCCTTTGTGATCAGTCCAAGGTCAAGGAGTGTCGCGTTTACCCAACCGTAGGAGTCACCCGAGAAGAGCGTACCCCAGATAAGATAAACCTGACCCGCGATGGAGGGAGCGTAGAAGATAAGGGTTACGATAGCACGGATTCTCGGGCCAAGCTCGTTGATGAACCAAGCTACCATAAGGGACATCAGGTAGGATACGGGACCTACGATGACCGCAAAGATGAATGTATTTTTAACGGCGATAAGGAATATATCGTCATCAAGGAAAAGGCGGATGTAGTTATCCAGGAAAAGGAAGTTGGGTATCTGGATCATATTGAAGTCTGTGAAACTCATGAAGATGGATACCACAACGGGTGCCATTGTGAAGAGGGTGAAAACGAGGCAGAAGGGAGCTATCATAAGATAAGCAACCCAGTTACGCTTCATCTCTTTCCAGGTCCACTGAAGGCGCGTCATATCTTTTCTGGAGACAGCCTTTTTTGTTGCTGTTTTCTGTGACATGAACTTTTTTCTCCTTATTGTATTTTTCGGACTAACCGTTAATTAACCCTGGGGGTAAGAAGCCTGATATTCCTTAAGGCTCTTTGCGCAAGTGTTGATGTACTCACAGATCTTAGCGAATACCTCAGCATCGGCACCCGAAGCGCCTGCCGTTGCTGCCTTAAGTGCATCGCCTGCTTCCTTGAGTGCATTGATGTTCTCATCGGGGCAGTATGCGTTGAAGGTGGGAACTGCGTCAAGAGCGTCGGTAACAGCCTTGATTGCGTCGGCGTAGGTGGTCTTAGCAGAATCGGAGAGTGCCTCGATACCGTACTTGTTGCCGTTTGCATCCTCAAGAACGGTCTGTCTGCCCTCGGAGTCTACCTTGTAGCCGAGGATCCAGTCGCGTCTCTTGGAAGCGAGAGTCTCGCCAACATCGAGGATCTCGAGCTTGAACTCTTCACGCTTACGGTTGATTTCCTTATTAATAGTGGTGATATAAGAAAGGAGCTCGGTTACGGGGTCTGCATTGTCGTTGTAAGCATCGAGGAATGCAAACTTGGTGTAACGTCCGATAATATACGCACCGGGATAGTTCGGGATGGATGCGAGATTGTTGAACTGACCCATGAGGTTGGTGTATTCCTTGTTGGTCCAAGGCATAGTCTCAAGAGCAGTAATATTCGCGGTAGCGTGCTTAGCCGAGTCACCGAGGATGGCAACCATCTCGTTGGAGTAGTTAACCTGTACGCTGTCGCTGGTATGCCAGGTCATGAATTCCCAAGCGTCTTCCTGGTCGGTACAGCCGTTGATCATAACGATGGAGGATACGGAGGAAACGGATACGTTGTTGATGTACTCGTTGCCGTTCTTATCCGTCATCTTATATCCGGGCAGCGGAACGAATTCCCAAAGACCACGAAGCTCGGTTGCGAATACGATAAGGTGGTTATATGTACCGTTGTAGCCCGCGATACCGATAGGCATTTCACCAGTACGGAAACGGTTTACAAAGTCGTACTTGTAGGGGAAGGAGTACTGAGTAAACATGTTACACATGGTCTCGAACGAGTCAAGAGCAAGGTTGGAATCGAGATTGATTCTCATACCTTCATCTGCGAAGAGTGTTCCGCCCATCTGGTACAGGAAGATCTTGTAGTCGTTGTTAAGACCGATGGTCATGTTGTTCTCGGAGAGAGTGGTTGCCGCAGCCATAAGGTCATCCCAAGTGTCAAGGGTATCGATTCCGAGCTCTGCAAGGATATCGGTACGGATGAACATCATCGGGAAGTTCTGGGTCTCGGGCAGACCGTAGTAATGCATCTTGTTCTCTGCATCAGCGATACCGAGAACGAACATTGCTGCATCATTGAACTGAGCCTTCTCGTTTACGATAGGATCTCCGTTCTCATCATAGAGGGTATTGAAGTTTTCGTCTACCTTATAATAAAGAGCGAAGTCTGCAAAGTCCTTCATCTGCTCGAGGGGAAGGATCGCGCCACGGATAGCGTAGTTGATAACGCTGTCGTCACCGAGACCGATGTAAACGTCGGGTCCCTGTCCGGAAAGGATCGAGGGAAGAAGTGTACCGCCCGCAACGAGCTTGAGGTCGATGGTGATTCCGGTGGTAGGAGTAAATTCATTGTTGATAAGGTTTCTGATAACCTGTGTCTGGTCACGTCCGTATGCAAGCCATACCTCGTTCGCACCTGCAACCTGGGAAGCGTCAACTGTTGCACCCATACGGTCGTAGTTACGGAAGAAGGACTGGAAGAATCTCTGGAGCTCGTGCCAGAATGCCTGGAAGAAGTTATCAGCAGCCTTGGGAAGCTTTTCTTCCGAGCTCTGGATCATGATATAGTCGAGCTGGAGGGGCTGAGTCTTAGCGTCGTTGAGCCAGGTACCGAGGTTACCGATATAGGTCTTGAGACGCTCAAGGTTACGTGCTACCTCATCCTCGTCTCTTGCCATATCCTCGAGAAGGATATAGGTCTTCTCAAGAGTAGCAACGTTCGAGGACTTAACGCCTGCGAGAGCAACGAGCTCTTCTGCAACCGCCTTGATAACGGTGGACTGACGGTAGAGGTCGATGATGGTATCGGGCATTACACTCTGGAAGTAGTAGTCACGATACTGGTCGGGGTCCGCACCGGTGAGTCGCATTATATTAAGGTAGTCATTGTTGATCGCGGTAAGAGCGGAGTCGACTCTGCGAACGATCTCGGACATGGTACCGAGGGAAACCTCGAGGATCATGGTGTACTCAACGCCTGCCTCGAAGTAGAACTCGCAGTTGGTGTATTCGATCGTATTCTTCTCGTCGCCGGTCTTGGTACCGAAGCGGAGAGGATCTGCAAGCCATTCTGTCGAATAGTTGAAACGAAGCTCACGAGCCTCGTCGAAGGGGATACCGTTGTAGTAGCCCTTTGCTCCCTCTGCTACGGTGTCGTCACTGTAGAGGTAGAGGGTACGGGAGGAGTACATACCGTCGGTTACGTTCTGGATGTATCTGGGAACGATGTTGTACATACCGCTCTGCTCAACCGTGAAGGTCCAGTGGAGTCTCTGACCCGAGGTCTGCCACTTGTCGCCGCCGATGGTGTTAAGAACGGTAGCGGAAGTGTTCGAGGGGCTTGCAACCGAGGAGGATGCATCCTCAACGGGGTATACGGTGTTGGTCGAGGAATGAGTAGCGTACTCAGCCTCAAGCTTTACGACCGAGGAGCCCTTGGGTTCGTTTGCAAACGGTGCAATGTAGTCTGCATAAGAGGGGGGAGCCTCGTAGGGGTAGAGGGTGATCTGCTTGATCGCGAGGGGCTGTGCTACACCCTCGAGGGAGATGTAATGCTCACCCTTTTCGAAGAAGAACTCGAAGTTGTCCTTGTAGAAGCCGTCAACGTCCTTGAGGCTGTACTGGGACCACTCGGGATCCTGCTCCATGTTGCCGCGGATCTCGTTACCGTCGATATCGGTACGGTTGTATCTGGTATGACCTTCATAGTCATGCTCATCCGCGGGATCGTAAATGGTTGACCATACCTTGGGAAGCGTGATGTAATACGCCTCGGAGAAAGGTACCTTGTCATCAATACGGAAGATTCGCTGGATCGACGTGGACTTATCGGCGATGGGCCAATAGTCGATCATGATAGCGTACATGCCATCCTCGGGGATGCTTACCTTGTAGGAAACAACGCCCTTATCGGATGTAGCAAGAGCCTTGATGCCGTCATATTCCTGCTCACTTACTTCGGAAGTTGTCTTCTCCGCGATGTAAGCAAGACCGTCAATAACGATCTCACCGGCTCCGGGGGTGTACTCGGAATACATTTTACTGTACTCTTCGTACGAAATTGTGCCGAGCAGTTCCTTTGCCGAGGCGATAGCATTCTGCGTGACAGATGTTCCCGTCGCATCGTTTGCCGCAGTCGATACGATGAATGTCGAGCAGAAGGTCAGGATCGCGAGGCAGAGAGCAACCGCTCTTTTGAATTTCGTTGCCATAAATGGTTCCTCCTGTTTTGTTTTTGCCTGCACGAGCAGGCGGATGGATAAATTTCCGCTGATTAAGCGTTGACGCGTTTTGCCGCGAGCCGCTATGCAGAACGAAAGCGGAAGGTCCGCTCTGCTGTTAAAGTTTTTTGCCCGCAAAGAGGCAGCCGTTGGCGAGACTGTCGCCCACGGGCATAAAATTTTGCGGCTCTGCGTCCTCGTATCCGGGTCATGCGGCAACATAAATCGGACGAGGGCGGCAAAATGCCATAAAATTTATAACGATATAATACCACAATAACCTAAAATAGTCAACAGGCATTTATTTAAATAATTAATTACCAAAGAATTTTTTGGATTTAATTTATTCAAACATGTTTTGCGGTCAAATGATTGGAAAAATCACGTGTTTGTCACATTTTCACACATTTTTCACAGTGACCAATTTTACGGTAAATTAAAATTACTATAATTCACTTTTCAGATGCCGATTATTCCTCGAATTTCGCCCTTTTGAGCCTATTTATTTGAGTAAAACGCGAAAACGAGTAATTTTTATTTACCCAAGCTCTTCAAAATAATTGCGTGCGCAACTAATTCCGACCTCTGATTCCTTGTTGAAACTGCACAATTTCGGGCAAAAAAATTCTCTCTTTGTGCAATTTGTACAAATCGTTCGCAAAGGGTTATTTTTTTCGACACACGCGACCATTTTTTGACATTTAAACTCCTTTTTCTGTATGGTTTTACATATAATTACATAATTTTTAAAACCGCATTTTTTGTCAGATACGGGGATAAAAAGAGCCCCGAAAAGCTTTTTTTAAGCCTTTCGGGGTATCTGTTATTCGGTTTCGATATCGGAAGATGTGTCGGTAGGTTTATTCGTGAAATAGGATTCGAGCAGATCCTCGAGCTCCTTATTCGATATCAGATCCGCAACGTACACCGCGTCCGCGATATCGTCGCCGTATTCCTCTTCTGCGATCCGGAGCTCCTCGGGGGAGATAAAGATCCATTTTTCGCGCTCGGTAAGCAGGATCAGTCTGCCGTAGTATTCGGTCAGTATCGCAGAGCCGTCGAAGGAGAGGTAGAGGTCGTAATATTTAAAGGATTTGTTTTCCGACATATCAACCGAGACCTTCTTGCTCTCGATACATGTTATAAGAGCAATATTCTCGGCTTCGGTCTCCTCGATAAGGTAGTCATCGAAGACCACTCGGGTGACTCGGCTGTTCTCCGAGCGGACACCGTCGGTAAGCTTGCCGCTTTCGGTGTAGAGGATACGCTTACTGCCGTCAGCGATGGCGTAATATTCGCCGCTTTCGTCATCCTTTACAAGATAGAGAGATGCGCCTGTCAGAGGATCGCCGATCTTTCCGAGGAACTCGCCGAAACGGAAATTGTACTCCTCTTCTCCGCCTACGCGATGCAGAGTCAGGTCGCCGTATTCGATTATACCAATACTTCCGCCGTATTCGGCGACAACGGTATTGCGGCTCTTGAATTTGGAAATTCCGACCGCAACCACGACGATGGGTATCAGAATCAGGATCACGATCACGGCGAGCGCACGCTTTGTCATCGGAGCAACTCCTCTCTTGGCATATTTTATATTATTTTATCACGACAGCGCGGAAAAGTCAAGATATTAGTCAATTATTTGTGCTTTTTAGGGCAAAAAGGCTATCATTTTTCGGAAAAAGGTCTTGACAAACGCCGCTCTTTGCGATATAATATTATGGTCAACTGAGGGCCATTAGCTCAGTTGGCCAGAGCTCCCGGCTCATAACCGGTTGGTCCGGGGTTCGAATCCCTGATGGCCCACTATAATGACCGCTTGCAGTTTTGCAAGCGGTCATTATGCAATTACCATAAATCGCGTATTAAAGTTATAATATGGAGGACATATAAAATGCTTGAGATCATTATCGGAGTTTTACTTATTCTCGTTTCCATCTTTCTTATCGTAGCAGTTCTTTTCCAGAGCAGCAAAAATGCTCGTCTTTCCGGTGCTATTGCCGGCGGTGCCGAAACATTCTTCGGCAAGGCTAAGGGCAAGACCATCGATAAAAAGCTCAACAAGCTTACAATAATCATCGGCATTGTATTCACAGTTGTTGTTCTTGCTATCTATGCTATCCAGCCCGGTAAGGCAAAGATTTCTTACGATTACAACTCTCTTAAGGACTACATCGCAGGTGTAGAAGACGGTTCTATCACTATCA
>JAZSEA010000106.1:0-7776 GCA_045531455.1 Eubacteriales bacterium | reverse complement strand
GGTTCGGTCGTGTCTTCGGGCTCGGTCGTGACCTCGGGTTCGGTCGTGACCTCGGGTTCGGTCGTGACCTCGGGTTCGGTCGTGACCTCGGGCTCGGTCGTGACTTCGGGCTCGGTCGTGACTTCGGGTTCGGTCGTGACTTCGGGCTCGGTCGTGACTTCGGGCTCGGTCGTGACTGTGGGTATGATCACTATTACCGAACCGGATGTTGTCTCGGATCCGGTAACAGCTTCGGGTTCTGTTTCCGCCTCGGACTCTGTTGTAACGTCAAGTATAGCAATATACTCGGGGGGTTCCGTCGTCTCTGCGTGATCGGAGCTGCCTGCGCAGGCAGCAAGTGCCGCAGAGAGTGTCAGAAGCACGAGAATTAAATTTATCAATCCGATATTCAGCTTTTTCATTTTTATTTACCTCGTTTGGCATCTGCGGGACGCAGCACGCCCGGCAGACAAATTTCTTTGATCATCTTCTTTCTTTATCAAATTATTCAATCAAAATCAAATTACTCTTCCGAGATCTCGGTATATAACATAGATATTCCGCGTCTCAGCTCGTTTTCGCTCAAGGCTCCGCTGCCGTAGGCTACAAGGCCTCCATCGGCATCAATGAAGAAGGTCGTCGGGATCGACTGAATTCCGTACGTGTTCGATGCTTCCATATCGGTATCGTAGTAGACGGGGAAGCTGTACTCCATCATATGAATGAAATTGCGCGCGGATTCAACTGTCTCGCGCTCGCCGTCGGTCAGATTGACCATCATAAAGGTGACCTTGCCTTCATATTCCTTGCAGACCGCATCAAAATCGGGCATTTCAGCCTTGCAGGGAGGACACCAGCTCGCCCAGAAATTCAGAACAACGGGCTTGCCCTTCATATCCGAGAGCTTGACGGGCTTGCCGTCCGCATCGTAAACGGTGAAATCGGGCGCGGGATCGTATTCGTTTTCGCCCTCCTCGTGGGTGTGCTCCTGTTCGGGCTCGGACTCGGTCGTGTCGGGCTCGATAGTTACGATCGGGTCTTCTTTATTACAAGCCGACAGCACGAAAAGCATCAGAAGGGCGAGGGCAAAAGCTAAAATTCTCTTCATCAAAGAGCCTCCAGAAGTGCCTCGTATCTCGTCAAGAGGAAGTCATATCCCTCATCCGAGAAGTGGCGGTTCGATTTGCCCTCGAGAACACATCCCTCGTCGATCCACTCGCACTGCGCGGGATTGTAGAAGGAAAATCCCGCCTGTCGGTAGTTATCGAAGCAGACGATACCCCATCTTGCGCAGACCGCAAGCATCGCGTCAACGTAGTCAATGTCGGAAAGCCCCTCCTTGTTCTTCGAACGCCAACGGTCGTAGTTGGTCAGGAAGAGGAACTTTGCTTTCGGGTATTTCGCTGTCAGACCGAGAATCAGGACGTTGAGCGCACCGCAGAAGGTAGACGTGTCCTCCGAATCGATCTCGCCGAGCGGGACGTGGAGTCTCTTGTCGTTCGCGCCGCCGAGAACAACGACGTAATCGGCGCCGTCCTCCATATCGGCGTAGCGCACGCACATGGGGACTCTCTGCGGCTCGACCGTCTGAACGGCTACGGGATTTCCGTTGATGCCGTGATTATAAACTGTCATATTGTGCTTTTTTGCAAGCTTATTGACCCAGGTGACCTCGTTTCCGAGCTTCGAGCCGTGGATGAGTGAGTCGCCGAGGGCAACGAGTGTTTTTCCGGTGAGATTAGACATAATGATTATCCTCCGTATTTACATACTAATACATAATAATTATATCATTTGATTTTTGATTTGTCAAGGTATAGGATGATCTTCATTTATATTATACCGCATTTTACTCATTATTTCTGTGATCCGGTCACAAGTCATATCTGCCTGCCGCGATGATTATATCTTGACAAACAAACGCTCTGATGATATAATAGATAAGCAGAAAGCTGGTATTATCAATGAAAAAACTAATATGTTTTCTTTTATTCTGTCTGCTTTGCCCCGTTTTGGGCGGATGTGTCGGACAAAGCTCCCCCGACAGCGACGAATACTACTCGTTCACAGACAGCACGGGCAGAATAATTACGCTTACAGAAAAGCCCGAGCGGGTTGCCGTCCTCTTCTCCTCCTATGCCGAAATGTGGACGCTTGCGGGCGGAGAGATCCACCTCACCGTCGGCGAGAGCGTCGAACGCGGATTTGCCGATGAGGGCGTACTCCTCGCCGATGCGGGCGCGGGAAAGACTATCGACCGCGAGATCCTCGTCGCATCCGAGCCCGATCTCGTCATTGCCTCGGCTGACATAGCGGCGCAGGCTGAGCTTGCGGGTTATCTCGACACGCTCGGGATCCCCTGCGCACTTTTGCGCGTCGATTCATTCTACGATTACGCCGCCGCGATGGAGCATCTCTGCGCGATCACGGGTAGGAGCGATCTTTACGAGAAAAACGTAGCTTCGGTCGGCACCGAGATCGAAAAGATCATCTCCTCGGTCGACAAAAGCATCGCGCCGCGGATCCTTTTCGTCCGTTGCGGCTCCTCCTACGGCGCAACCAAGGCGAAGACCGCCGAGGAAAACTTCGTTTGTATGATGCTCGCAGAACTCGGCGCGGTCAATATTGCGGACTCGGCTCCCGAGCTGTCGGACGGGCTTGCGCTCGAGTCGATCCTCCTCTCACAGCCCGAAAAGATCCTCTTTTCGACAATGGGAAGCGAGACTAAGGCAAAGGAATACATGAACGGCGTTCTCGGATCGGAGGCTTGGCAGGCGATCGATGCCGTCCGCTCGGGCAACTACGTTTATCTTGACAAAAATCTCTTTCAATTCAAGCCGAATGCCCGTTGGGGCGAGGCTTATAAATTCTTAGCGGAGTATCTTTACGGTGAAAATTAAGCGGATCACGACCTTTTCGACTCTCGGCATAGCCCTTATCGCGCTATGTCTTTTGTCGATGCGCTTCGGAAGCGTTCAGCTTGATCTTCATACCTTTTTCTCGGCATTATTATATAAGGAAGGTTTTGGGACGCAGAGCGTGATCCTCTACACCCTCCGTCTGCCGCGAATCTGCGCGGGAATACTCGCGGGAGTCGGGCTCGGAGTCTCGGGCGTGCTTCTGCAGAGCGTGACCGACAACAAAATGGCAAGCCCCGGACTGATCGGAGTCAATTCGGGCGCGGGATTTGCCGTCATCCTCGCGCTTTCTCTGCCGATGATACCCGTCGCGCTGATCCCGATCGTCTCCTTTGCGGGCGCGTTTCTGGCAACTCTCGCCATAATTGCGATAGCGGGACGGATGGGAATGACGAGGAACACAGTCGTTCTCAGCGGAATTGCCTTTTCCGCGATACTTTCGGCGGGGATCTCGCTTCTTTCGCTCCTTGACACCGACGTTCTCGTCGGCTACAACTCTTTTTCGGTCGGCTCACTCGCGGGAGTTGAGCAAAGTGAACTGATCCTACCCGCGATCCTGATAATAATTGCTTTGACAGTCGCGCTTTTTGCCGCGCCGAAGATCAATCTCCTCGCGCTCGGCGCACCTATCGCATCCTCGCTCGGAGTCAACGTCCGCGGACTGCGCATCCTCTGTATGCTTCTGGCATCGGCACTCGCGGGCGCGGCGGTTTCCGTGGTCGGTCTGCTCGGATTCGTCGGACTTATGTCGCCCCATATCGCGCGCGCACTCGTCGGACCCGATGCAAGACGGCTCATTCCCTGCACCGCCCTTGTCGGCGCGGACCTCGTTCTTCTCGCGGACCTCTGCGGAAGAGTGCTTACCGCTCCCGGAGAGCTCCCCGTCGGAGTGCTGATGGCTCTGCTCGGCGCGCCCTTCTTCCTCTTTATTCTTCTGAAGGGAGGCAGCCGCGATGCTTAAATTTGACACTCTTTCGGTTTTTTACGGCAAAAAGCAGGTGCTTTTTGATATTTCAGCCTCGATCGAGCGCGGAAAATTCACCGCCATCATCGGCAGAAACGGATCGGGCAAGTCGACTCTCCTCTCCGCGCTGACCTTGCAGACCGCGTATTCGGGCAAGATCCTGCTCGACGGACGCGATATTTCGTCGATCGACCGCCGCGAGCGCGCCAAAATGATCTCATTTTTGCCGCAGAATCTGCCCGTAACTCAATTTACCGTCGGAGAGACGGTCGCCTTCGGACGCGAGCCGCATATTTCCTTCAAGCTCACAGACGCCGACCTCGGGATCGTAGAAAAATCGCTCGAAAAATGCGGTATTTCGCATCTGAGAGACAAAAAGCTGACCGAAATTTCGGGCGGCGAGCGGCAGATGGCGTATCTTTCCATGATGCTCGCGCAGGATGCCGACCTGATGCTCCTCGACGAGCCGACGACCTATATGGACGCGCCGAACGCCCGCGATTTTTTGAAAATTTTAGCCGAGGAGCGCGATCGCGGTAAATCTGTCGTTGCCGTTATGCACGACCTGACTTCCGCGGCGAAATACGCGGACGATATTCTGCTCATAGACGGCGGAAAAGTCGTTTTCAAGGGCACAAAAGAAAAGTGCCTCGAAGAAAAAGCGATCGAAAACGTTATGGAAGTTGAATCACATAAGCTTGATGACGGAAGAGTCGTATTTATTTGATTATACCGCAGAGGTAAAAATATGAATAAGAATAATATAGTCATACAATTTGCGAAAAATATTCCCGAACCTACATATCCGAAAAATAGTGCGCAGTTTATGCGCTGTCGCGAAATGCTTTTTAAGAATGGATTCTCCGAAGCTACAAAGCATACCGGACACTTTTTCCGTCAGGCGACGGAAAAAACCGCATTTGTGATAAACTTGTACGATGAGGACTGCGCTCTTGACGTGGTTTACGGCTTTGCGTCGACAGCGATAACCGCGATGGCGGGATGCGAGAATGAGTTTGAGGAATACGGCGCGGACAAAGATTCCTGCCACGTTCGGAATATAATCCGAATAAGTAGTGACGGCGATGAATCCCACATCTCATCGGTAATTTCAGATTTTTATAATCAATACAGGGATTTTCAAAAGGATGAAATTTTGGAAGTAAAAAAAGAGCGGCAAAAGGAATTTCTCGCTCTCTTTGCTCTGCCTCTTAAAAAGTTCGGATTCAAGAAGAAGGGGACGAAATGGACGAAAATTCTTGACGAAGAAAATTCACTTTCATTCGAAGCGCAAAAATCCGCCTTTTCGGATCAGTATTACTTCAACGTAATCATTCATTCCCCATCGAATTTTTATGACATAAGCTCTTACGAAAGAGTTGTACTCGGCGGTACACAGATCTACAACTGGCAATTAATGACCGAAAAGGAAATCATCGAGTTGATAGATCATTCGATAAAGAACTATATTGAACCGAAGCTTTAATAGGATATAGTAATTTTATTTTTTAGAGTGAAGGAGCAAAAATCTCCCCAAGGGGAGATTTTACTCCTTCCGGAATGTCGGCGGGACGCCGCCATTCCGAAGCACAAGGAGTATTTCGAGCTCTGCGGAGCTCGACTTAAGGCTCTGCCTTAAGAAACCGCCACCTTTTGAAAAAGGTGGACGAAAACTTTCTCGCGGCCGTTGCCTTAAGTTTTAAATTAATCGGATAATTTCCGCCTTGGCGGAAATTCACCTTTCATTTTGCCGCAGGCAAATCATCATTCGGCTCAAGCCGATCATCATTCACGCGTAGCGTGACCGTAAGGAGTATATTATGTCCAAACAAGAATGGAAGGGCGGCGCGCTGCTTGCGCCTCTGCCCGCTGTAATAGTAAGCTGTGCCCGCGAGGGCGAGAAGCCGAACGCGATCACGATCGCCTGGTGCGGCATCATCTCGACCCATCCGCCCGCGCTCTACATCTCCGTCCGCCCCTCGCGCCATTCCTATGGAATAATCAAGGAAACTGGCGAGTTCTGCGTCAATCTCGTGCCGGTAAATCTCGTCCGCGCCGCCGATACCTGCGGTGTGCTGACGGGCAGAAAGGTCGATAAATTCGAAAAATGCCGTCTCACGGCGGAAAAAAGCTTCAAGGTCTCCGCGCCCTCGATAGCCGAGTCGCCGCTGACGCTCGAATGTAAGCTCCGCGAGATCATCCCCCAGGGCTCGCACGATATGTTCATCGCAGACATCGTTGCCACGGGCGTTGACGAGTCGCTGATCGACGAAAAAGGCAGCCTGCATCTCTCGAAAGCAAATCTTTCCGCCTTTGCGCACGGCGAGTATTTCGAGCTCGGCAAGACGATCGGCTCCTTCGGCTACTCGGTCAGAAAAAAGAAGAAAAACAAAAAATCCGCAAAATAATGAGGTACATTATGAAAAGATCATCCATTTTCCGCATTTTCGCGCTCATTTTTGCGCTTATTATGACATTTTCGCTCGCTTCCTGCTCGGGTGAGGCCGAGGAAACGACCGCTCCCATCCCCGAGACAGATCCCCCGACAGAAGCTCCCGATACCACCGCTGCTCCCGCGCCCGACCTTGATCTGCACGTCATCTCGGACGGCGCGAGCGACTACGTAGCCGTCCGTCCCGAGTCCGCGGAAAGCTATGAGCTCACCGCGATCAAGGATCTCAAGTCCCTTATCAAGGATAAATACGGCATTGATCTCGCCCTTGACACCGACGGCAATCGCAAGCCGGGCACCGATCCCGAATATCAGATCCTTATCGGCAGGACCGATGAGCCCGAAAGCGCGTCCGCGATCGCCTACATCGATTCGCTCGGTGCGGGCAAGGTCTCCTTCGTGATCGAGGCGCACGAAAAAAGGCTCGTCATCGTTGCCTCGAACACCTCGACCTACGAGGCGGCAATCAAATATCTGGAGGAAAATTTCATGAGCGACACAGACATGACCGTCCCCGCGGGCTTCAGATACACCGCCGAGGCGGAAACCGTCAATCCCTCGATCCATATCGAAAAGGACAACGAGCTTGAAGTCAAGATGACCAAGCTTTACGAGATCGCAACCCACACCGACAAAAACGGCGTCAACTGCCGTATCATTCAGGGTGCCTGCACCGACGGCGAATATCTCTACACCTGCCTTAACGACGGCGCGAAGAGCGGTGCGGTGACAACTATCGTCAAGACCGAGCTCCGTTCGGGCAAGGTAGTTGCAAAATACGAAGGCATCAAGATCGACCACGCAAACGATCTGACCTACAATCCGAAGACGAACGAGATCCTCGCCTGCCACAACTCTCCGAACAATCAGCTGATCTCGATCTTTGACGCCGCGACCCTCGAGTTCAAGGAGACGGTCAAGATCCGCGAGAACATCTACGCGATCGAGTACGACGAGGACGAGGACCTCTATTGGATCGGTCTTTCGGGCACCTACGATTATATGAGTTACAATGCTGAGTTCAAGAAGCCCTCGAAGATCATCCGCGGCTACTCGAACGGCTTTACCAAGCAGGGAGTTGACGCCGATGACAAATATCTCTATTTCGTACTCTACAAGACGAATTGCATCGCCGTTTACACCAAGGATGGCGAATACGTCCGTCAGATCGACCTCCCCGTAACCTCGGGCGAGCCCGAAAACATCTCCCACGTCGGCGATACCTTCTATATCGTCTACAATAACCCGAGCTGGACGGGCGGCATCGTCTACGAAACCGTGATCACGGAGAAATGATCGAAAATATTGCTGGGGTTGGCTCGTTTAGTTAGTAAATTAGAGTAATTTTTTGCGGAAAACATACACCATCACCTTCAGCCCAAAGTTTTACTTCAAGTTCTGAAAAGACGCAATCGCGTTCTCCTTCCACCGTCGTCAAGCGACGGTCCCCCTCCCTCCCGGAG
>JAZSEA010000103.1:0-24322 GCA_045531455.1 Eubacteriales bacterium | reverse complement strand
CTCCTACAGCGCAGACTACGACAAGATGGTTGCGGCTATCAACAGCCACTCCCTCTCCTCGGGTTACGTCAACGCTGTTTCAAACAACCCCGCAGAGGTTACGAATCAGAACCTTCTTAACGACTACAACGAAGCTCTCCGCCTCTTTAAGGAAGAGCTCGGCACCGACTATATCTCCGCTAAGGAAGCATACCTCGAGGAGCCCTATAAGTCTACCGGCGAATTCGACGAGGTAACCTCCTTTATGTACGCAGAGGGCTACGTTACCGTTGAGTACGCAAAGGATCCTGAGACCAACAAGGACATCAAGTCGAAAATCGAAAAGGTCACCCGCCTCTACAACCCCGACGTAGTTAAGGATATGAACTCCGCTATCGACTACGTTTACAACTCGAAGATCGAGCAGGAGCTCGACATCATCCTCTCCTACTGGGCAACCGCAAACGAGCTCCGCACCTCCTATGCCGCAAAGGCAAAGGAAGTCATCCTCCGCGCTAATATGAAGGACGGCGAGCTCACCGTTCCGAACATCGCGGGTATCGTTTCCCTCGGTCACACCACCGAGACCGCTACAGTTACCGCACAGAATGGCACCTACACCGTTGCGCACGAGCACGATGCCGACGGCAAGCCCGTTAATGCAGAAGAATACGACGTTCTCGAGATCACCATCAACGGCACCGACCCCAAGGCTATCTGGAACTTCGCCTTCTCCGTCGCTCCTCAGCACTACTATGCAGAGGGCTACACCGTTGACGTTGCAAACAACAAGTTCGGCGTTGACTATGCTTCCTTCGGCTATATGACCGACGTTATCCAGTCTCCCAGAAACGTCAAGCTCCCTATGGGCGCAGGCGCATACAAGGTAACCGACAGCCAGAACAACGACAATCCCGCCGAGAGCGACTTCTTTATGAACAACGTCGTTTACTTCAAGGCTAACAATTCCTTTATGATGGGCGAGCCCAAGATCCAGAAGGTTCGTTACCAGGTAGTTTCCGCATCGAACGCTATCTCCGCGCTTGAGTCGGGTTCGGTTCACTTCGTAACTCCTCAGTTCACTCAGGCTAACATCGACCTCATCGACGGTATGGCAAATAAGGGTATCGAGAAGACCTACACCGATCAGCTCGGCTACGGTTACGTCGGTATCAACGCGGGCAAGGTTCCGAACATCTACGTTCGTAAGGCAATTATGTCCGCAATGAACACCTCCCTCGCGCTCTCCTACTACTCGACCGGTATGGCAGAGACCATCTACTGGCCGATGTCCACGGTTTCCTGGGCATACCCCAAGGATGCCTCGGGCAACAACAGCCGCGATAACCTCCACGACTATCCCGCGATCTCCTTCGACCGCGAGAAGGCAAAGGAATCCATCCTCGAATATATGGAGCTCGCAGGCGTTTCCGCAGGTGACTCCGCTCTCTCGATCAAGTTCACCATCGCAGGCTCCAACCTCACCGATCACCCCACCTATCAGACCTTCCAGTCCGCCGCAGACCTCCTCAACGAGTGCGGATGGAACATCGAGGTAGTTCCGGATACTCAGGCACTGACAAAGCTTTCCACAGGCTCGCTTGCAGTCTGGGCAGCAGCTTGGGGAACCACCGTTGACCCCGATATGTATCAGGTATACCACAAGAACTCCACGGCAACAAGCACCCTCGCTTGGGGCTACCGCGAGATCCTCGCTTCTCCCGCGTCCTATCCCGAGGAGACTCAGATCCTTTCGAAGCTCAGCGACGTTATCGATGACGCACGTGAGATCAACGATCAGGCAGAGCGTTCCGCTCTCTACAAGGAAGCTATGGGCTACGTCCTCGACCTCGCCATCGAGCTTCCCGTATATCAGAGAAAGGTCCTCTACGCCTACAACGCAAAGGTCATCAGCACCTCCTCCCTCCCCGCTGAGATCAACCCCTACACCTCTCCCCTTGACAAGCTCTGGGAGATCGAATTTGCTAACTGATAAAGTGCAGTAAAGAAAAATGTTCAAGTATATTGTAAAAAGACTTGCGCTTGCCATCCTGATCCTGCTCGGCGTGTCGCTGATCATCTACGTGCTGATCCGCTGTATGCCCGTCAGCTTCATCGAGGGTAAGATCGCGGAGATGAACCAGGGCGGTGCGACCATCCCCGAGGAAACGATAGAGAATATGAAAAAGCTCTACGGTCTCGAGGACGACAGCTTTATGGGCATTCTCAAGGGATACGTCAACTGGCTATCCAAGCTTGTACGCTTTGACTTCGGTATCAGCTTCAAGTACGGTCAGCCCGTCCTCGACGTAATCGTTGATCATATGGGCGTATCCTTCGCGGTCGCCCTGATCGCAACGGTCTTTGAGTTTATGATCGCGATCCCCCTCGGCATCACCGCGGCAACGCATCAGTATTCGATCCGCGACTACCTCGTTACCATCTGCGTAATGATCGGTATCTCGCTGCCCTCCTTCTTCTTCGGACAGGTTCTCAAGGACCTGCTCGCGAACAAGCTCGGGCTCTTCCCGCCCTCGGGACTCGTTGACGCAACTGCGTCAAATACGGGTATCGCCCTCCTCGGCGACTACTTTATGCATATGTTCATCCCGATACTGACCGTCGTTATCCTTTCGATCGGCGGACGAATGAGAATGACCAGAACCAATATGCTCGAGGTCCTCAACTCCGACTATATCCGCACAGCGCGCGCAAAGGGACTCAAGGAAAGCGTCGTTATCAACAAGCACGCCTTCCGCAACACGCTCATCCCCCTTGTAACCTCGCTTGCGGGACTTCTCCCCTCGCTCTTCTCGGGAGCGATCATAACCGAGCAGGTCTTTGACCTGCCCGGTATCGGTAACGTAGCCTTCAAGGCAATGATGCAGGCGGACATTCCCTTCATTATGGGATACAATATGTTCCTCGCCTTCCTCTCGGTAATGGGCGTGCTCCTTGCCGACCTTATGTACGTTATCGTTGACCCGCGCGTCAAGCTGACAAAGTAAGGAGGTAGTTATTATGGCAAACGAAAAAGTAATTACCCCCGCTGCAGAGAACGAACCGCTTGATAAAAACCTCAAGCTGATGTCCCCCGGAATGATGGTGGCGCGCCGCTTCTTCCGCTCCAAGCTTTCGATGCTCGGACTCGTTATGATCGTCGGACTCTTCCTCTTCTGCTGGCTCGGACCCGTCATCTACCCCGTATGGGGCGAGACACAGCAGGATTTCTCGGGCAAGACCGAGTACACCTACACTCTCGTTACATACGAGGAAAACGGCGAGACCCGCTCCTTCTATCAGATCGTTGAGACGGGCAAGGAGATCAACTCCCTCGCCGCACCTTCAAAGGATCATATCCTCGGCACCGATAAGGACGGCCGCGACGTATTCACCCGTCTGATGTACGGCGGACGAATCTCCCTCGCCGTATCCTTCATCGCCGTATTTGCGATCAACATCCTCGGCGTTGTGCTCGGCGGTATCGCGGGCTACTTCGGCGGAGTCATCGACGATATCATAATGCGTGTCTGCGACATTCTGATGTGTCTGCCCGGCTTCCCGATCCTTCTCATCATCTCGACCCTCCTTGACGCGGCAAACGTCGCGGCAAATCAGCGAATCTACTTCCTGATGGCGTTCCTGACCCTCTTCTCGTGGCCGGGAACCGCGCGCCTCGTCCGCGGTCAGATCCTCTCGCTCCGCGAGCAGGAGTATATGGTTGCCGCTGAGGCTATGGGCTATTCGACCTCGCGCAAGATCTTCAAGCATCTCATCCCGAACGTAATGCCCCAGCTCATCGTCTCGATGACCCTCTCCCTCGGCAGTATGATCCTCTACGAGGCATCGCTCTCCTACCTCAATATGGGCGTTCGCGCTCCCTTTGCGGCTTGGGGAACTATGATCAATATCGTCGCCGAGGACTCGAACATCCTCCAGAACTTCTTTAACGTCTGGGGACCTCCCGGCATCTGCATCATCATCGCCGTTCTCGGATTCAACTTCGTCGGCGACGGTCTGCGCGATGCTCTCGACCCCAAGCAAAGGAGGTAAGACTCTATGGCTATTAATAATATAGGAAAGAAAAAGTCCGGCGGACACTATCTTTCGGGCAAAGAGGTCCGCGCGATCGCCAAGGCAAACGCAAAGGTCATGCGCGAGCTTGAGGCGAAGAAATTCCGCAAATGCCCCGAGTCCGAATACCTGAGCGAAATGAAGGATCCCGAGAACATCCTCGAGATCGACGGTCTCCACTCCTACTTCTTCACCGATCAGGGCGTTGTCAAGGCTGTAAACGGTGTCTCCTTCGATATCCCCGCGGGCTCGACCGTCGGCGTCGTCGGCGAATCCGGTTGCGGCAAGTCGGTCACAAGTATGTCTGTTATGCGACTCCTTCAGGGTCCCACGGGTCAGATCGTTGAGGGCTCGATCCGCTTCCGCTCGAACGACGGAAAGGTCTACGACATCGCAGAAATGCCGATGTCCGAGATCCACCGCATCCGCGGAAACCAGATCTCGATGATCTTCCAGGAGCCTATGACCTCCCTTAACCCCGTTTTCACCATCGGCGAACAGCTCGACGAGGTCACCCTCATCCACGTTCCCGGCGCAACCAAGGAATCCGCCAAGGCTAAATCGCTCGAAATGCTCGAGCTTGTCGGCATCGCGGCTCCCGATCGCGTATACAAATCCTTCCCCCACGAGCTTTCGGGCGGTATGCGTCAGAGAGTTATGATCTCTATGGCTCTCGCCTGCAACCCCCGACTCATCATCGCCGACGAGCCCACAACCGCTCTCGACGTTACCATTCAGGCGCAGATCCTCGATCTTCTCCGCGATCTTAAGACAAAGATCAACGGCTCGATCATGCTCATCACCCACGACCTCGGCGTTATCGCCGAAATGGCGGATTACGTTGTCGTAATGTACGCGGGCAAGGTAATCGAGCGCGGAACCGTCTCCGAGATCTTCCACGATCCCCGCCACCCCTACACGATAGGTCTGCAGAAGTCGAAGCCGACTATGAATTCCGACTCCGACACTCTCTTCAACATCCCCGGAAACGTCCCCAACCCCGTCAATATGCCCTCGCATTGCTACTTCAAGGAAAGATGCGACCGCTGCACGGCTAAATGCTCGGGCGACTATCCCGGTATGATCCGGATCAGCCCCACCCATTACGTTGCCTGCCACCTCTACGGAAAGGAGGAAGAATAAATGTCTGAAAACAAGAATATCCTCCCTCCCGATCCCGAGGCAATACTCGAGGTACGCAACCTTGAGAAACGCTTCGTTCTTGAGAAGACTCTTATGGGCAAGCCCACAAAGGAGCTCGTTGCCGTAAACGATATCTCCTTCAAGCTAAAGGCGGGCGAAACGCTCGGTATCGTTGGCGAATCGGGATGCGGCAAGACCACTCTCGGACGCACCATCCTCCGTCTCCATCCCTCGAACGGCGGCGAGATCTACTTCAAGGGTCAGAACATCGCCGAACTCAAGGGAAAAGAGCTCCGCGATCTCCGCACGAAGATGCAGATCATCTTCCAGGACCCCTATTCCTCGCTTCCTCCCCGCGCTACCGTCGGCGACATCCTCTCCGAGCCCGTTCTCGTTCACGGAATCGTCCCCAAGTCCGAGGTCAAGGAATACGTCCTCGATCTTATGGAAAAATGCGGTCTGCGCGACTACTACTACGAGCGTTATCCCCACGAATTTTCGGGCGGTCAGCGTCAGCGTATCTGTATCGCGCGCGCGCTTTCGGTCAAGCCCGAGCTCGTTATCTGTGACGAGCCGGTATCGGCACTCGACGTTTCGATCCAGGCGCAGATCATCAACCTCCTGAAGGACCTTCAGCGTTCGATGAATCTGACCTACCTCTTCATCTCGCACGATCTTTCGGTCGTCAAGTTCATCTCGGACAAGGTCGGAGTTATGTACCTCGGCAAGATGATGGAATTCGGAGACAAGAAGGACATCTTCGGCAATCCCCTCCATCCCTACACGAAGGCTCTCTTCTCCGCGATCCCGAATCCCGATCCCGATATGAAGATGAACCGCATCCACCTCGAGGGCGATATCCCGTCACCCGCAAATCCCCCCTCGGGATGCCGCTTCCACACCCGTTGCCCGATGGCAACAGAGGAGTGCTCGAAGTGCGTTCCCGAATACCGCGAGGTTGAGCCCGGCCACTTCGTAGCCTGCCACCTCTGCAACAAGAATTAACGATATGGCTAAAAAAGAAAAGAAAAAGCGCGAGAAGGTGGTATGGGTCGACGACGGCAGAACGATCGCCGATATGTCGAACCTGCCGAATCGCGGACTCGGCAAGAGCCTCTCGGATGCCGCGCCAAAAAAACCGATGAGCGAGACCGAACGGCAGTTCAACCGCTCACGTCCCGTCTGGCGCGACCATCTCGACACATATTTTGCCGCAGTAAAGATGATGTTCCTCCCGATGCTCGTCGTCATAGGCATCATCTGCGTCGCGTTTCTGATTCTCTATATTTTGTCCGTATTGGCATAATATGACCGGACCGTTTATTCTTTAAAACGGTCCGGCTATTTATTTTCTCAATCTTATTGACAGCAAATAGAATATGTGGTATAATAAAAATGTAATTAAATGTATATTCTAATTTAAAAATAAAGGAGAACTCAAAATGAGACTTGAAAACAAATCGGTAGTCGTTACCGGTGCTTCCTCGGGTATGGGTAAGCAGATCGTAGAGACCTTCGTTAAAGAAGGCGCAAATGTTATCGCAGTTGCAAGAAGAAAGGAACGCCTTGATGCGCTCGTTGAAAGCCTCAAGGATGCTCCCGGTAAAGTAATAGCATTCGCGGGTGATGTCAGCAACCGAGCAGACAACGAGGCAATGATCGACCTTGCGGTCAAGGAATTCAGCAAGCTCGACATTCTCATCAACAATGCAGGCGTTATGGACGATATGGCTCCCATCGCTGAGGCAACAGACGAAAAGTACGAATATGTTATGAAGATCAACGTTTACGGTCCTATGGCTGCTATGCGAAAGGCATGTCAGGTATTCCTCGCCCAGGGCAACGGAGGCAACATAATCAACGTATCCTCCATCGGTGCGCAGCATCAGGCAGCGGGCCCCATATACGGTGCCTCAAAAGCAGCACTCAATGCTATGAGCCGCAATACCGCTTATATGTATAAGGCAGAAAACATCCGCTGCAACGTCATTGCTCCCGGCGGAATCAAAACCGAAATCGGAGCTGCTATGGGTATGCCCAATATGACCGGCTACAGTAAGATCGGTCCTGTGCTTGGTATTGCACCTCCCCAGGGCGAAGCATCCGATATAGCCAAGGCTGCTCTCTTCCTTGCAAGCGATGAATCCGCATATATCAGCGGTGTTATCCTTCCCGTTGACGGTGGTTGGACATCGTTCTGATAATTGATAAGATCCGCCTCGCGTAATCGCGGGGCGGATCTTTTTTGTTTACAACTCGTACTTGATTTTCAGCACAATATGTGCTATAATAATATATATACCAGCACACGGTGTGCTGATTGTGTGCTGAACCTCAACTTATGTTGAACTCTACTTTCGGTTTACATAGATTCTCCCCGCGGTAGAGTTATTTTTATGTAAAGTTCCGTGACAAAACATAAAATATAGGTTATAATTATTATATAATATTAATGGAGACAGTTATGAACAATTACAGAATAGTCACAGATTCCGCCTCGGATATGGGCGAGCATCTGAAGGATTGGGGCGTTGCCTCTGTCAGCCTTACCCTCAAATTTGACGGTGAAGACGTCATTCAAAAAAACGACGAGGTCGAGCCCGTTGCATTTTACAACCGTATGCGCGAGGGCGGGGTCGCAAAGACATCCGCGGTCAACCCCGAGGGCTTCATTGAGGTCTTCGAGCCCATCCTTGCCGCGGGCGACGACATCCTCTATATCGGATTTTCATCGGGTCTGAGCACCACCTGCAATTCGGGAAGGATCGCGGCTGAAAAGCTTATGGAGAAATATCCCGAGCGCAAGATCACCGTCATCGACTCGCTTTCGGCTTCCGCAGGCTTCGGTATGCTCGTTTATCTTGCCGTCAGGAAGAAGAACGAGGGCGCAACTCTCGATGAGAACGCCGAATACGTAACCTCCCTCATCCCCCATATGTGCCATTGGTTCACAGTCGACGACCTCGTTTACCTCAAGCGCGGCGGCCGCATCAGCCCCACAGTTGCCTTTGTCGGCGGTGTGCTCGGCATTAAGCCCGTCCTTCATATGGATCTCGAGGGTCATCTGATCAACAAATTCAAGGTTCGCGGCAGACGCGCATCCATCAAGGCTCTTGCCGACAAGCTCGGTGAGCTTATGACCGACAAGTCGCAGGGTCCCGTCTTCATCTGCCACGCAGACTGCGAGGACGATGCCGCTCTCCTCTCCTCGATGATAAAGGAGACCTACGGACTTGACACCGATATCACCGTATTCACGGGTCCCGTTATCGGTGCACATTCGGGTCCCGGTACACTCGCGCTCTTCTTTATAGGAAACGAAAGGTAAAACGCCGACTCTCGGCTACTGATTGATATGAATAATACAAAAACCGAATTCATTCTCACGGGCGAATATTTCGTCAAAATGATCCACGGAGCAGCCCTCAATCTCAGAAGCGAGGCGCAGAAGATCAACGATCTCAACGTCTTTCCCGTTCCCGACGGAGACACGGGCGACAATATGCTCTCGACCCTTATGGGCGGAGTTGAGCGCGCACGCGACTCGGGCGAGGGTCTCGGAGCGACCGCCCGCAAGGTCGCGGACGGTATGCTTCTTTCGGCTCGCGGAAACTCGGGAGTAATCCTCTCGCAGTTCTTTGACGGAATTGCCGCAGGCTTTGAGGGTCTCGAGACCGCAGACGCCAAGGACATCGGCAGAGCATTCCGCAAGGGCGTCCGCCGCGCATACCGCGCGGTTATGAAGCCCGCGGAGGGCACGATCCTCACGGTTGCGAGCGATGCAACAGAGTACGCCTGCAATAAGAAGACGGGCTCTGTCGAGGACTTCCTCGGCAACTTCGTCCGCGAGGCTCGCCGTTCCCTCGACCGCACACCCGAGCTTCTTCCCGTCCTCAAGAGCGCGGGAGTCGTCGATTCGGGCGGAGCGGGTCTGCTCTCGATCATCGAGGGTATGTGTCAGGCTTTCGACGAGGACTTCAACATCGAGGCTTTCGACAGCACCGCAGGCACCAAGCCCGCAGAGGAGATCGACTTCGATCGCTTCTCCGAGAATGATATTCTTGAATACGGCTACTGCACCGAGCTTCTCGTCCGTCTTCAGCGCGCAAAGATCGATCCCGCGCTCTTTGACGAGGAGATCATCCGACGCGCACTCTCCGAGATCGGAGATTCGATCGCGGTCGTAAAATCGGGCAGCATACTTAAGATCCACGTTCACACCAAGACCCCCGACCGTGTTCTCTCACTTTGCCAGAAATACGGCGAATTCCTCAAGGTCAAGATCGAGAATATGTCGCTTCAGCACAACTCGATCGAGGCTGAAGAAGAAAGCAAGCCCGCCTCCGCCGCTCCCGCAAGTGAGCAGAAGGATTTCGGCGTTGTCGTTGCCGCTTGCGGCGATGGCATCAAGCAGACCTTCCTTGAGTGCGGCGCAGACTTCATCGTTGAGGGCGGACAGAGTATGAATCCCTCCGCGGAGGATTTTATCCGCGCATTCGAGACCGTGAACGCCAAGACCGTATTCGTTTTCCCGAACAACGGAAACGTCATCCTCGCCGCTGAGCAGGCGGCTAAGATGTTCACTTCATCCGATATCCGCGTCATCCCCTCCCGCAACGTCGGCGAGGGCTACGCATCCCTCTCGATGATCGACACCTCTTCGGGCGACGCGGACGCTATCGAGGCTGAGCTCAAAGAGAATATGCAGGGCGTTGTGACCGCCGAGATCGCGCGCTGCATCCGCGATGCCGAGATGCAGAACGTCGAGATCCACACGGGCGACTACATCGGCTACGTCGGCAAGAATATTCTTGCGGCATCCAACGAAAGGCTTTCCGCCTCTCTCAAGCTGATCGACTCGCTCGACCTTGACAGCCACGGACTCTTCCTTCTATTCTCGGGAATCGATTCGTCCGAGGAGGAGACCGACACCATCTGCACCTACATCTCCGAGCATCATCCCGATTGCGAGGTCTACCCCATCCACGGCGGTCAGGAGATTTACAGCTACATTATGGTGGCGGAGTAAGCCATTGGGGCTGATTCATTAGCAAATCAATGGATCAGCCCTTTTACTATGTAAAAATCTCGAATAAAGAAATAATGATATGATAAAACAAAAAGGTGTACTGTAATTAGCATTTTTCGGACATCCTCATCCACCGGCCTACGCCGGTCCCCCTTCCCCCTCTTGGGGAAGGTAAAGGGATTGCTCCGAACTCTTTCGCATTTCAGCGAACATCGATTTTTTTAACCTATACAAAGCCAAATAGGAATAATTTATTGAAAAAGTTTGCAAAAACTCTATTATGATTGCAAATTGATTTTAATTAAATATTCCTATTTGATATGCAAAGTTATAGAATTGAATGTAATTCGCTGTACAAACGGAGTTGTCGCACAAACCATTTAACCTTCCCCAAGAGGGGGAAGGGGGACCACGCAAGTGGTGGATGAGGATGTCAAGCCAATCAAAAAAGGGACTGAATCACTCTGAATCAGCCCCAAATTTATTCGCATCCCGCGAGTGATATTGATACGCAGTGGTATTCGGCTTATGCCGAGTGATATTTGCTTCGCAAGTTTTGGAGGCGAAGCCTAACAAGCTCAAACAAAAATAATTCGCCCTGTTTCTATTGACTAAAATTACCTTATATGTTATAATTAATTGACAATAACAAAAGGAGATAACAGTATGAAACGTACATTATCGGCTATTTTAGCTATTATTATGCTTCTCGGTACGCTCTGCACCGCTATCGGCTGCAGCGATACCTCCGAGGAGCAGCAGCCCGCAACCACCACCGCGGCTCCCTCCGGCAGCAACGTCGACGAGGTCACGACAGACGATCTTTACGACAGCAAGGGATACCTTAAGGACGAGCTCGACGCCACTCTCAATTTCGGCGGCGAGACCGTCAATATCTTTGCCTGGGAGCACACTCTGCCCGAATTCGAGGTAGAGGAGCAGTCGGGTAACATCGTCGAGGACGCGATCTACACCCGTAACGCCAACACCGAGAGCAGACTTGGTGTCGAGCTCGAATTCACCATCACAAAGGGTAACTCGGGCGCGTTCAAGGAGTTCTGCCAGGAGGTATCGAACAGCATCAGCGTAGGCGAAGGCGCATTCGACCTCATCGGTTGCTATCTGCGTTCCGCGGGCGTACTTACTCTTGAGCACAGCCTTCTTGATATGCTCGAGGTCGAGCACCTCGATTTTGAGAAGCCCTGGTGGTCGAGCAGCCTTCTTGAGCTCAACACCATCAATGACCGTCTCTACTTCATTTCGGGTGATATCGCCTCCACCCTCATCTATCAGATGATGTTCATGATCTACAACAACGATCTCGGCGCAGATCATAATCTCACAAGTCCGCAGGAGGCTGCTCTTGACGGCAAATGGACGCTCGATATGCTCTTCGAGATGGCATCGGGCATCTACAACGACCTTGACAGCGACGGCACAAAGTCGGAGGGGGACTGCTACGGTCTCTTTTCGATAAGCCATCCCAACCTCGATATCTTCTATATGGGCTCGGATCTGCATTACGTTATCCCCGACGCTGACGGAAATCTGATCCTTTCCGAAGACGTGCTGAGCGACAAATCCTTTTCGGTCATCGACCGTTTGAACGACCTCTATCACACCTCAAACGACGGCTACTTCAGCAAGTCTGCTTCTTCCTCGATCTACGCGGCGGGAAATTCGCTCTTCTATAACGTAACGGGCGCAAATCTCTCGACTAATTTCCGCAATGCTGAAATGGAATACAGTATTCTTCCCGCGCCTAAGTACGACGAATCGCAGGAGAACTACCGCACAGCCGTTGCCTTCACGCATACAATGTACTGCATCCCGATCGATGCGAAGAACACCGAAAAGTCGGGAGCTGTTCTCGAGTGCATGGCATCCGAGGCATACCGCAACGTAACTCCCGCTCTCTTCGAGACCGCATTCAAGTATCAGTATTCCAAGAACCCCCTCGACGCGGATATATTCGAGCTTATCCGCAACAACGTCGTCTTCGACATCAGCCGTCCCTTCTTTGATTCGCTCGGCGGAGACGCATCCAGCCCCGTTCGTGTCTGGAGAAACCAGATCGAAAACGGCTCAAATCAGCTCTTCTCCAAGGGCAAGACCTTCCGCAGCAGATGGATCGCGGCTCTGAAGGATATTTCGGAGAATTTGCAGGAGATAGACTAATCGCTAGTTGCTAGTTTCTGGTTGCTAGTGGAAGGTTAATTTCCGAGCCTTTTAGGCTCGGAAATTTTCAAATTTTATTAAATAATCCCCGTTTCTGAATTTTATGCAGTACAAAAGGTGCTCTCCTCAACCACCGCTGCACGCGGTCCCCCTTCCCCGCTGGGGAATGTAAATGGTTCATCCCTATCTCTTTTGCATTTCAGCGAACATCGTTTACTACGATAATTATGCTTAGGCAGATCGGAATATTTTAATCAAATTATTACGCACTTTCGGTGGAGTTTCAGCAAAATTATTTCAATTAAAATTTTCCAATTTGGTATGCAATATTATACGTTTGAATGATGTTCGTCGTACAAATAAAATTAGCGCAGCTACCCATTTACATTCCCCAGCGGGGAAGGGGGACCGCGTGCAGCGGTGGTTGAGGAGAGCACCGTTTGTACAGCATAAAGAATAGAAACGGTGATTATTTAATAAAATCTGAAAATTTCCGAGCCTTCGGCGAGGAAATTCTCCTTCCACTAGCCACTAGCCACTTTTTCCGTCACCAGTCACTCATTTCTCCCACGCAACTCCGTTTGCGTCAAAGCTTGCGCTTGAGGAGGACGATGTGGAGATCTTCGCATCCTTGTCGCCGATGAAGATGGCGAGCGCGCGCTGACCGATCGATGCCTTTACCGTGACTATGTCGCCGACCGAAAGGCAGGTGCCCTCGGAGAGGGTGACGGATTGGCTCTGTGCCACGGAATTGAAGTCCTTGCAATGGGTCGCCTCGTTCGACATACCCCCCGAGGGCATAAGCGCGAGGACGTAGCCGCCGCTGTAGCTGTAGCCCTGCTCGGTGTCGATCGCGGAGTTGCCGCCCGAGGTCGAGATCACCACGGTCTTGCCGCCGCTGAAGACGATTCCCTGATAGGAGGAGCGGCTGTTCGAGTCGATACCGTCGCCGCTTGCGTAAACGAAGAGCTTGCCGTCCGAGATCGTAACGCCGTTTCCCGAGGTCGTTGTGGCATTGATGCCGTCGTCGCTCGATCTGACGGATATCTCGCCGCCCGAGATGAGGACCGAAGTGCCCTCTATGCCTTCGTAGCTGTTCGTGATATTTACGATTCCGCCCGAGATCTTCGTTACTCCGTCGGCGTGAAGTCCGTCGTCATTGGAATAGATCGTGAGCTTGCCGCCGCTGACGGTGACGTTGCCCGTAGGATTCTTACCGTTTTCGAGCGCGGTGTCCATATTTGCGTGGATCGCGTCGTCGTATGCTTTGATGAAAACGTTACCGCCCGAGATCAGGATCTCGTTTGCCGCCTTGATGCCCTTCGCGGAGTGGTCGGATTTGTCGCGGTTGCCTCCGCCCATACCGCCCATACCTCCGGGACCGCCCATACCGCCGCCGAATCCGCCGGGCTGGGGAGTGGTCGAGTAATTCGTCCAGTTCATTCGGAGTGAATCGCCGGTGACCTCGAGTGCGATAGTGTCATAGCTCTCGTTGATCGTCATATCCTGCGATGCCGCAAGATAATCGGTCTCCTGCCCGGTCTTCTGATCGGCGGAGTAGATGAAGAGCTGCATCTTGGTGTAGCCCGCGGGCTTTTCGACCTTGTAGTAGTAATAAGCCATTGACTGACTGCCCGGACGGCTTCCGCCGCCACCGGGACCGCCGGGTCTGCCACCTTTATCACCGCCGCCGGATGATTTTACCTCGGAGTCGAATTCCGCGGTCTTCCATACCGATTCTCCCGATTCGTTCGTGTACTTGACCGAGTACTGATAGTCCTTGCTTGCGAAGCGGATATAATAAATATTCTCGCTGACCGCCGTGACTTCCTCCGAATATTCGGAGTATTTGTCTGTGTAGATATTGAGGACCGTCTCGCCCTCGACGATCGCGTTGTGGGATGCATCGATGCCGTCGCAGGCGGCGTAGATGTCGATCTGACCGCCGAGAAGGCTGACGTTACCGCGCTGATTGCCCTTGTCCGAGATATCGCTGTTTGAGGTCTTGATGCCGTCGCCCGCACGGGAGATCAGGACGAGCTTGCCCGATTCAACGGTGACGCTGTCGTTGCCCTTGAGCGCGTTGTCGACCGAGGTGACGGTGAGATTCAGATTCTTGATCTCGAGGTCATCCTTCGAGTGGATGCCGTTGTTGTTTTTCGATTCGACGGTGAGGCTGCCCTTGCCGCCGATCTGAAGGTCACATTCCGAATGGATCGCGCCCGAATAGACCTCCTCGAGGGTCGAATCGACCGCCTCACGGAGATCGTAGATATAATTCTGCGTGTCCTTTTTTGCCGTAAGAGTGACCTTGTCTCCGCTCTTTACGATGATGGGGGACTCGTCGGTGCTCTGAATGAGCGCGCCTTGAAGCACGAGCTCGAATTTGTAGTCATCGCCCGCGTCGATGACGATATGTCCGCCGAGGTTGCCCGTGACGGTGTAGATCGTGTCTGCCGTGAGACCCGAGAAGGTCAGGATGCCGTTTTCGAGAGTGTAAGCGTTCGGCGTACCCTCTGTGCAGGTGACGGTCAGAGTCGTTTCGATGTTCTCGACAACGTGCTCGAAGCCGATGTCGGTGACCTCGGCTGTGACACCGCCCTCACCCTCGGGGATGAATCCCTCGGTCGTGCCGTCGCCGCCGATCACGGGATCAACGTATCCGTCTCCGCCGCAGGATGAAAATGCGGTCAGAATAGCAAGCAGAAGGGTTGTTATACTAATAAATCTTTTCATTAAAGATCATTCTCCTCACAAGCGACGCAGAGTGAGATCTCAAGATTTCCGTTTCTCGTGCGGAGCGCGTCGATCATCTCCTTCGAGCGCGCGGGATCCTTGAGGTCGAGGATATAGGTCAGCTTATAAAGGCTGCCCATATTGGAGGTTTTGGTTTTGGTAAGGCGGACCGATCTTGCGTACTCCTTGAAAATATCGTCGAATGCGCCGTTGAAGGAGAGCGATTCGGGGACGGTGACGTGGAGCTCGTATTCGCGCTCGCGCTTGATCGGGATGAGCGCGAAGATCAACATTACTGCAGAGATCACGGCGGTGAAGAGCAGAGCGAGTCCGACGTAACCCGCGGCGCAGGCAAGTCCCGCTGTCATTGAAAGGAAGATCGCCGCGATCTCGCGCGCCTTTCCGGGTACCGAACGGAATCTGACGAGCGAGAATGCGCCCGCAACGGCAATTCCCGTGCCGACGTTGCCGTTGACCATCATAATGACGGTCTGAACGATCGCGGGAAGCAGAAGCACCGTGACCGCAAAGCTTTTCGTGATATTTCCGCGGAATGCGGTTGCCAGAAGGACGATAAGACCGCATACGAGCGAGAATCCGAGCGCGATAAGGTAGGTTCTCAGGGTAATCCCCGCTCCCGCGGTGACGATAGAATCAAAAAACTGTGCCATTTAAATTTCCTCTTTTATTTTCATTAGATCTGTATAAGCGTTTCCGTATTTTGAGTAAGACGCGGGATAAATATTAAGCTCGTCGAGCGCGTGCGAAAGCCCGAGCGGCATCGCGCCGTCGGTCTTGATCTCCATAAGATTCAATCCTTCGGAGAGAAGTATCTTGCCGCCGCTTCCCGCACGGAGATCGAGATCGGTGCTTCTGTAACGCACTCCGCTGTCAAAGGTGATGCGCAGAGCGGGCAGATCTCGGACGAAAAACGCGTCGCGTTCGTAGGAGACCACAGCCGCAGGTCTTACCTCGCCGTAGAAATGCATTGCGTAATCGATCTCTCGCATTATCTGCGAATCGGGAGGCTTGATGCCGCCGAGGATGTACTCCATAGCCGCGGCGTGCGTAAGCGAGATCCTTCTCTTGTAGACCACGCCCTTGTATTTCTTTTTGATCTCAAGGAATACCTTTGTGTCGTCCTTGGGAGTTCCGTATGTACGCAATCGGAGCTTTTCCTTGTATGCGTGACCTCCGAGCTTTGCCTCGATCGAGGCACGGATGATGCGGAAATCGGGGGTGTCGAGGTATAGGCTTGATATCGTGCTTCTGCCGTATGAGTCGGGGATCAGCATAGGGGAGATCCTTGAGAGAAGCGCGTCCTTCAGCTCATCTGTCAGCAGATATTTCTTCTCGACCCGCTTGAATATGAAATTGTCCTTTGCCACGGATACACCTCCTTTTCTTTCTTTTCACCAATATTATATACCAAATTATGATAATTCGGATGGCGTGAAATAAAAACTTGTGTGAATTTTGGGTGTTTTTTTGTCACAAAGTTCAATCGTTTTTTCTTACGTTTTGATAAAATTTTCAATTTCCTCTTGTTTTGTCGAAAAATATAGGTTATAATATATACTGACAATGTATACTAAAAGGAAAGTCCAATAAAATGGCAAAAAACGAACAGATAAGAAATTTTTCGATAATTGCGCATATCGACCACGGTAAGTCGACTCTGGCGGACCGTCTGCTTGAGGAGACGGGTGCCGTCGCAAAGCGCGATATGGAGGAGCAGGTCCTCGACAATATGGACCTCGAGCGCGAGCGCGGAATTACGATCAAGGCGCGCGCGGTAAGGCTTGACTACAAGGCTGACAACGGACAGGATTATATCTTCAACCTCATCGACACCCCCGGTCACGTCGACTTTAACTACGAGGTCTCGCGCTCGCTGAATGCTTGCGAGGGCGCGCTTCTCGTCGTTGACGCAACTCAGGGTATCGAGGCGCAGACGCTTGCAAACGCGTATCTCGCGGTCGACGCGGGACTCGAGATCGTTCCCGTCATTAACAAGATCGACCTTCCGAGCGCGGATATCGAGCGTTGCCGAAACGAGATCGAGGACATCATCGGCATCCCCGCCGAGGACTGCCCCGCGGTTTCCGCAAAGGTCGGACTCAATATCCACGACGTGCTTGAGGCGGTCGTACGCGATATCCCGAATCCCGAGGGAGACCCCGGTGCGCCTTTGCGCGCGCTCATCTTCGACTCCTATTACGATTCATATCTCGGAGTCGTTGTTTACATCAGGATCATCGACGGAACTCTCCGCGCCGGCGACCGAATCAAGCTTATGAGCACGGGCGCGGTCTTCGAGGTCACCGCAGTCGGCTCGATGGAGGCTTTCGGTCTCAAGCCGAGGGATGAGCTTTCTGTAGGCGAGGTCGGTTATCTTACCGCGTCGATCAAGAATATCTCGGATACACGTGTAGGCGATACCGTAACTCTTGCCGATTCGCCCGCAAGCACCGCACTTCCCGGATTCAAGGCGGTTCAGCCTATGGTCTTCGCGGGTATTTATCCCGAGGACGGCGCACGCTACGAGGATCTGCGCGAGGCTTTGCTCAAGCTTCAGCTCAACGACGCGGCTCTTACCTTTGAACCCGAGACCTCGACGGCACTCGGCTTCGGTTTCCGTTGCGGATTCCTCGGTCTGCTCCATATGGAGATCATCGAGGAGAGGCTTGAGCGCGAGTTCAATCTCGACCTCATCACCACCGCGCCCAGCGTTATCTACGAGGTCAAGACCAAGGACGGCGAGCTCAAGCGTATCGACAACCCGACCGATTATCCTCAGCCCGACGAGATCGAGGTGGCTTACGAGCCTATAGTCAAGGCAAGCATCATCACACCTCAGGAATACGTCGGCGCGCTGATGGATCTCTGCCAGGACCGCCGCGGTATCTTCAAGGATATGAAGTACCTCGACAGTATCCGCGTTGAGCTCCACTACGAGCTCCCGCTGAACGAGATCATTTATAACTTCTTCGACGTGCTCAAGTCGCGCTCGAGAGGATACGCGTCTCTCGACTACGAGATGTACGAATACCGCGCCTCCAAGCTCTGCAGACTCGATATCCTTCTCAACGCCGAGCAGGTTGACGCGCTTTCCTTCATCGTTCACGAGGAAAAGGCTTATGCGCGTGCACGCAAGATCGCGGAAAGGCTAAAGGAAAATATCCCGCGTCAGCTCTTCGAGATCCCGATCCAGGCAGCGATCGGCTCGCGCATTATCGCCCGCGAGACGGTCAAGGCACTTCGCAAGGACGTTCTTGCAAAGTGTTACGGCGGAGATATCACGAGAAAGAAGAAGCTGCTTGAAAAGCAGAAGGAAGGTAAAAAGAAGATGCGTAAGCTCGGCTCGGTTCAGGTCTCGCCCGAAGCGTTTATGGCTGTGCTTAAGCTCGGAGACGATAATTAACCAATTGAAAAACTGCGTTTTTCAATTGAAGACGCGCGCTTATCGCCGCCCGACAAAATCAAGGCTTATGTCGGCTCCCCTCGGCGCGCGGACTCGCAAAGCTCGTCTTAAAGGAGTTTTTGCGGAGGCAAAGCCCCCGCAAAAACGGATTTTATTAAAATAAATAATATAGGAGTATTTATATGTTCGGAAAGAAAAACCGCAAGCCCTTGGGGCTTTACATACATATCCCGTTCTGCAAGAGCAAATGCGATTATTGCGATTTCTGCTCCTTTGTTCCGAATAACAAGGGCGTGGTCGAGCATTACACGGACGCTCTCATCCTGCAGATGGAGGACTGGAGCTCGCGTTGCCGCAATTACAATATAGATTCGGTCTATATCGGCGGCGGAACTCCCACCTATCTCGATATACGCCGCGTTGCGCGTATCATCGACGCGATCTACAGCAATTTCAAGATCGATAAGAATGCGGAATTCACCATCGAGTGCAATCCCGCAACGGCAGATTACGAGTATCTGAAGAAGCTTCGCCGACTCGGCGTAAACCGACTCAGTATCGGTTGCCAGAGTGCGCACGCGGGCGAGCTCAAGGCTCTCGGAAGGATCCACAGCTACGAGCAGTTCGTTGATTGCTTCAAGGATGCGCGCGAGGCGGGCTTTGACAATATCAGCGTTGATTTGATGTACGGGATCCCCGAGCAGACCGAGCAGAGCTTCATCGAGACTCTGACCGCGGTCTCCTCTCTCGGACCCGATCATATCTCACTTTACGCCCTCAAGATCGAGGAAAGCACACCCTTCTCGGCAATGCGCGACCGTCTTCCTCTCCCGGGTGAGGAGGCTGAATTTGCAATGTACACCCATGCGGTCGAGTACCTTGCCACACGCGGATACGAGAGATACGAGATCTCGAACTTCTGCCGCGAGGGTGCCGCATCTCTCCACAATCTCAAGTACTGGCATTGCGACGAATATCTCGGTCTCGGTGCGAGCGCACATTCCTATTTCGAGGACGAGAGATTCTCGACCACCCGTGTGGTCCGCGACTACATTGACGGGCTTGAGATCATCGGCACCGATATCAATATCGTTGCATCGAGCGAGAAGATCGATTCCGCCGAGTGTATGGACGAGTACGTAATGCTCGGTATGAGACTTGCGGACGGTATCGCGACTGCCGATTTCGAGAAGAGATTCAATACTCCCTTTGCCGAAAAGTACGGTGCAAGGCTCGATGAATTCGTCGACGACGGCTTTGTCATTAAGGACGAAAAGGGATACAGATTCTCCTCGAACGGTATGTTCGTATCGAATTACATCCTCTCGAGCGTGCTTGATCTCGGAGACTGATAATTTTTTTGAAAAAAGTAGGATTTCCCATTGACAAATCGGAGATTTTCGGATACAATATATATAGAACAGAAAGACAGGTGGCAACAATGACAGATAAGAATATCCCTATCGGAATTGATGACGGAGAGGTTGAGATCGTAACTCTCCTTGACGAGAATAATAACGAAGTACGCTTCGAGCTTATCGGCGGTTACGTTGATAAGGGCGTGCAGTATTTTGCTCTCATTCTCGAGGGCAGTGCTGACGAGGACGGCGGCTTCGAGGAGTACATTATCCTCAAGAGCGTTAAGGACGCCGAGGGCAACGAGGAGCTCGTTGAGATCGAGGATGATGCCGAATTCGAGCGCATCGCGGGCATTTTTGACGATGCCTTCAGCGCAGAATACGACTACGACGCAGAGTAAGCGTCAAAAATGAGTATTATTCTCCTGCTTAGTTTGTGATTAACCGTATAAGTGGAACCGACGTTACTTTAAAGGGAGCTGAAATAGATTCGGCGGCTGTTTTGCAGACCTCCCCGGGCATTTCTCGATTGACTTGTCTCGACAGATGCACGGGATGTTGGGAGCAGTGAGGCCAATGATAGGCACCCACCTTGCTTGGCAGGGTTCCGAGGCGGCGGTTACACGGCTCGGCGGGGGTTGAAAAAAGCACTGCATAAGCAGTGCTTTTTTCAATCCAAGCCGCAGGCTTGGTATGGAATCACGCGCAGCGTGTATGGCATCCGCTTTGCGGTATGGCATCATGCTCTGCATGCATCCTACGGCTTGATGCCATACAACACTTTGTGTTGATTCCATACGCGACTTCGTCGCAATTCCATACATCGCTGCGCGATGATTTATTACGTAGCTTTTTGCGTTGCAAAAAGCTTATTTATTTTGTCTTCTTCTTTCGTTTTAACAATACCGCCACTCCCACTCCAACGGCTGCAACTGCAGCGGCGATCGCTATCGGTAAGACGTAAGAGGGCTTTTTACTATCACTCTGATCCGAGGGCTCGGTCTGCTCAACTGTCGCCTCTTCGGGTATAGGTTCGGTAGCACCCACACAGGATGACGGGTCGGTGGTCTCGATCTCCGTAACCTCCGCGGTCGTTACCTCGGGCTCGGGGAATTCGGGCTTGCCCATATCAGCTATGCTGTCGTTTGCATCGCAATATGCGGTATATATAAGCAATTCGCCGCTTGAGCGGTAAATGCGGACGATCACGGGGAGCTTACTCTGATCGATCTCGCCCTCGTATTTCAGATAGAGATATCCGCTCTTGCCTCCGCGGAGAAGTCCGTTCTCCTTGAAGGTGACGTTCGATCCGCTCGACGCCACGGTTGCGGTGGTATCGGGATCGATTCCCTCGCCGATCGAGGCGGCGGTGAATTTGACACCGTTTTTGCCTTCAACGCGAACCTTGATATAACTTCCGGATCCCGTGTTTTCAAGCTTTACCGTGATTGTCTTGGTTGCTTCATCGTAGGTAGCTTTGGCGTACTCAAAGGTACCCGAGCGGAAGAACATCGCGCCGAGGACGTTATCCCCGTACTTCGAGTCCTGCATAAGCTTGCGAATGTTCTCCATTTCAGCCATGATTTTCGAGCTTGTCACGTTTTCAAAGACCTGAATACCAACAACAACGCGGTTGCCCTTGTCGATCGCGCCCTTTGCGACCTCTGCGACCCAGGTCTCGCCCTTTCCGTATGAGCCGGAATAAGCCATGGGGCAGATGTAGTCGAAGATCTCAGCCATATCGGAATAATTCTGACCGTAATGCAGGTCGGCGGTGTAGCTGTCGTATGCGCCGTCGGGCATCGTAGCCGCGCTGAAGATCAGGTTCGGATTGACCGATCTTGCCTGCTCAATTACGTATTTTGCAAAGCTGTTGACGTTGTTTCTGCGGTACTGCGCGATGATGACGGCATCGGGATCGCCGTTTCTGTACGCGCTGAAAATATAATTCGAGTTTGCGGTCCTGCCGTTGTAGCCCCAGGTGGTCTCAACGAGCTCCTTGACGCGATCGATATTTGCGCCCATTGCGGCAAGATTCTCGAAATCCTTCTCGCTCCAGCCGTTGGCGTTGTGATTGTAGCGGATGTAGTCGAAGTGCAGACCGTCGATCTCGTAAGCCGCAAGCTCGCGCGCGACGTTTCCGACGTACGTAAGGTAACCTTCGTCATAGGGATTGATCGTGATATTGTCGCGTCCGCGGATATACTGCCACATTCCCGCGTCGTCGTGGCTTGCCTTGTAGGTCTCGTCACGAACGCCGCAGATCCAGGCGTGAACGCGGATGTTTCTCTTGTGCGCGGCGTCGATAGTTTCCTGAAGGACGTCGCGGTCTGAGCGCGTGAGGATATTCTTATACTGAGTTCTGAGGTATCCGAGCTTTCCGCCTGTGCCCTTGACGAGCAGATATACGTCGGTGATGCCCTCCGAGGCGCATCTTGACATGAGTATCTCGGCACCGTCGGGACCGAGATCGGCCACGGTGCTGCCCCAGATCCATTTGCCGAGGATCGGCTGTTTTTCGGCAGCCTTTTCTGCCGATGCGGAGACGGATGGGAATATCGGAAGGAGCATTATCGGGCAGAGCAGAGTTGAAATGATCTTTTTGAACATAAAACGTTCCTCCTATATTAATACTAAAGTAATTATAACTCTTTTAATATGTTTTGTCAAGTGTAAAAGTTTAAGAAAAGTCTTGAAAAATTGCTGAAAATATGGTATCATATATAATGAAAAAATATGAATTTGTGAAAGGCAAAACAATGAAAACGATCAAAAGAATCATTACGTTGATTATGGCTCTTACGGTTATGGCTTCTATGGCTGTTACAGCCGCAGAGGCAAGCCCCGGAAATCCCGAGTTTATGCTTGCTCTCGGCGACTCTATCACAACGGGCTACGGACTTGAGAACTACGTCGAGGGAGAGACACCCTACCTTTGCGGTTCCTATGCAAATATGGTAGCGAATGCCCTTGGACTCAAGGGCGGCGAGTCCTACATCAACAAGGCTGTCAACGGCGCAACGAGCACCGATCTGCTGAACCTCCTCCCTGAGATCGAGAATTATCTCGGCTACTCCGATTTCATCGTTGTGACCATCGGAGGAAACGATCTGCTTCAGGCGATCCCGCTTGTTGCATCCTCGCTTTCGGGCAAGAATATCACAAGCCTTGACGGCGCGATCAACGTACTTACCGCGGCAACTCCCGATCAGTTTGCGGCTCTTGCGACCAATTCCGATTTCCAGACCAAGATCGGCGTAGTCCTCGGCAGATACGCGAAGAATCTTGCCTCTATCGGCGAGATCATCAAGAAGAACGCTCCCGACGCGCACGTTCTCTTCCTCAAGCAGTACAATCCGATGAAGAACGTTCTCGGATTCGGCGATTTCGGCAATTTTGCGGACACTATGATCGCAAGCATCAACGCTTCGATGGAGACCGTTTGCACGACCTACGGCTTTGATATTGCCGACGCACCCTCGGTTATCAATATAAATGCCGCGGGACTTACCAATATGCTCAATTACGATATCCATCCCAATGCGGCGGGTCACGTTGAGCTTGCGAAGCTTGTGGCATCCCATCTCGGTATCAGCCTCGATCCCTCCGAAAACACAACTCCCGAGACCGAGCCTGTTACAGAACCCGAGACCGAGCCCGTAACCGATCATGTTACAGAGCCTGTGACCGATGCTGAGGTCGATACGGGAAATTGCGAGGGCGACGGCTCCACCGAGGAAGAGCCCCAACTTGAGCCTGCGGGATGCTTCTCGACGATTTCGTCGACAGCGATCATTCTTGCCTCTATCTGCGCTCTCTTCGTGCTTAAAAAGAAAAACGACTGATCCCGGGGGGAGTATAATGGTAGCAACAGGCTGTGCTTCGGCAATTATTTGCGCACCCGCGGTTATTATCGTGTATGCGGTCGCGCTTCTCATACTTAAAAAGAAAAACAATTAATCAAGATATAGGAGAAAAACAATGTCTATTCTTTACGGAAATGCTGTAGTAGGTCAGTCCGGCGGTCCTACAGCGGCTATCAATGCGACACTTGCCGGTGTTATCAGAGGTTATCTTGACAAGGATTCCCACGGCGGCGCGATCGGAACTCTTTACGGTATGCGCAACGGCGTTGAGGGACTTCTTCGCGAGGATCTTGTCGATCTTGGTGCTGTTTTTGCAAATGAAGAGGACATCACCCGTCTTGAGCACACTCCCGCAGCTGCTCTCGGCTCTTGCCGAAAGAAGCTTCCCAAGAAGGGCGAAGAGGGCGGAGAAGAGGTTTATGCCCGCCTGCTTGAGATCTTCAAGAAGTACAACATCCGCTATTTTTTCTATATTGGCGGCAACGATTCTATGGACACCGTTGCAAAGCTTTCCGAGTACACCAAGGGTCACGAG
>JAZSEA010000084.1:0-20885 GCA_045531455.1 Eubacteriales bacterium | reverse complement strand
TCTTTATTCGATTTTCTTGCGTTTTTTCATCGCAAAGGCAAGAGCAACTGCCAAGATCGCCGCAGCTGCCATAAGACCTACAGCAATCCAAAGGAAAGCGGCGTTATTCTCTTTTGGTTCGTCGGTAAAATCCGTATTCTCGACGCTTGTTTCAGGCTCTGCGATATTGCTCTCGCTTGGTCCTTCGGTTGTAACGTCTTCGCGTGTGGTCGTTTCCTCTCCGTCGTCGTGATGCTTCTCGGTCACCTGCACTTCTATACGTTTGCTTATCGTTGAACCCTCAACGTATATGTCTATCACGGCAGTCGTCGGCAGGTTGCCGAGGATCTTGATTGGTATTACTCCGTTCGCATCGGGTTCACCGATATCCGTGATCGCCACGTTATATGAATCGGATATCTTGTAGAAAAGCTTAACACTCGTCGCCGCCTCGGCAGGTTGCACGTGAAGCTGATAGATCATTTCCTGTCCGCAAACGACAACGATCTTCTCTTCTCCCGCAAGCCCTTCGGTTTCATATTCGGTTATGAGGTTGTCGAAAACAGCATTCTTTTCCATAGCGGTGCCCACGTAGTTGAGTACTTCGGCAGAAACCGTGATGCTTGTGACTTTGCCGCCGCTATAATAGAGCTTGAACTGTCGGGCAAGCATTTCTCCCGAATCAACTGCGCTTTCTTTAGGATCGATCGCTTCGACCTTTCCAACAACGGCAGAACCGTTCATAGAAAACATATCCGCGGTAACGCTGTCGAACTTCATATACTGAGAAAATTCGATCACGGCAGTATCCTTATAGAGATGGACGGAAGTGACGGTCGGAGCCTGAGTGCTGACCATACTGAGATACACGTTTACCTGAGGCGGGGGAACAGGCAGCCACTCGCTTTCAACACTTTCATAGCCTTCCTTTTCCACCACGACCTTCCACATACCGTTCGGAACATCCCACGCAAAGATTCCTTCTTCGTTCGTGATCTGCGGATTGCTCTGATCGTATTCCTCTGCTTTCCACAGCACTGCTTCCCCCGTATTTTCATCCCGATAGTATACCTTAGCGGTCGCGCCTTCGACGCGGTTGTCGGTAACAGCCTCGTAGACGTATCCCGAGGGGTCAATCATCCATGGCAGACTGAAATCCATAAGATTGCTGAGACAATCGTTTAAGGTCTGATTTACGTAGGCATTCATCATAGCGATCAGACCCGCAACGGCAAGACCCGCCATAAAGGGAACTCCGCCCGCGAGAAGCATACCAACGCCCATTACCGTTGTCGCATAGCGCAGACCCGCACAGATCATATATCCCATCGTCAATCGATCGAGCGCCTGAAGTCTGGCGTCGATAGCTGATTGGCTCATTCCGGAATTGATTATTGCCTGTCTTGCGCCGAAAAGGCTGACCATATTATTGCCTACCTCTATGACGTCCGAGTAAACACCGAAAACAGCCGACGCACCGCCGACCTGCTTGCCGAAGGTTTCGCTGATCTCGCCCGCCGCCCATCCGATGACTTCGGTGGTTACGATCTTTGCGCCTTCTTCAACTCCTGCGGGGAATTCATACGAAGTTGAGCCCATCTTCATCAGCGCGTTTGAAGCGTTGCCGCCTCTGCGTCCCGAGAACGCACTCGGCTCCTCGCCGCCCGATACAAGGCTCTTATAGTAGTCGGTTTCTTCATAATAGTATGATGTATAGACGGTATTTCCCTCGCTGTCCACACTCTTCGTGAAGCTTTCATCGGCATCAAGCTGAGCGCGGGTGACGCTTGCATCCCTTGCGGCAGTAATCTTATAATGCAGAGTCGCTTCCGCCTCATTGTTCAGATCGATCTCAAAATCAAGCACTCCGTAGCCCTCGGAGTCGCGCGTGTCGGAATTGACTCTGCCCGTTGCATTCTGCCACATTTCGGGCATATCCGACATCTCCTCCTTCATCACCTCGGGGTCGATATTTGAGTATTTGTCGATGATGTCGTTATTTATCGTTTCGTCAAGAGGCTTGTTGATAAATCCGATGCTGAAGGGGCCGGGAGGCATTAATAAATATTCCATTGGAAAATATTTGCCGCCGGACCAGGCTCTTCCGCCGCCGTAAATGATATTTCCGACCCGTTGGCCCGGATAGTCAAAATTATCAATGTTCCATACATAGAGTATCGTATCATACGTAGCGTTGATCACCCACCAGCCGTTTTCGTCCTTTATTCCCATATAAGCTGCAGAGAGATCTTCTCTGTTGTCGGTAATATAAACGCTCTCTACGTTTTCATCATTTTCAAGCTGAATATGGAACATATAATCACTCTCGGAGGTGGAGAACTGAACGGGCGTCGGCTCTACCGAGCCGTCGGATTTGATAACGTACTTTGTTCCGTTATAGTACATATGAAGATTCTTGATATTGGTCAGATTATCCGCCCACAAAACCTCATACTGTGCGGTTGTTTTGGTTTCGCCTTCAACCGTTACCGATGCGCTGATAAGATGCAGCGCGTCGGCATCGTTGCCCGAAAGCTCGACCAGAGCCGACCAACGTCCGCTTTCGTAAGCGGTTGCGCGCCCGATGACCCATTCGCCGTCATAAACGGTGACCGAAGCACCCGGGACAGTTACTCCTTGCACCAGAATACTTTGAGTAGAGGTGGTCGTCGGGACTTCGATGGTCACGTATTCCATCGTAGTCGATATACTGCCAACGAACTCTTGATAGTTGACACCTTTATGGGTGAAGGAAAGGGATGCAGAGGAAACGATCAGACCGTAAGCGGTGGGGCTTGCGGAAAACTGAACAGTGCCCGAGTTTTCCGTGATTCTGATACGAAGCTCGCTGTCGGTCAGTTCGGTGTCGGATGCTGAAGCTCCGTCCAGAGTCACGCTTTCCTCGGATACGAGGAGTCCCTGCGGGATCGTGATAACTATCTCCTTGCCCGAAAGAGCATAATCCTTGAATTCTTCCTTAAGGCTGTAGCTCAGGCGGAAATCTATCCTTCCCGATGCTGTGACCTCGCTGTCAAGCAAGAGATACGAGGTCTTGCCCTCGTCGAGCCATACCGAGGCATATGTGCTCTCCTTGGATATGGTGATATCCTGCACCGCTATCTCGCCATTTATAAGCTTTACCGTGCTCTTAACGTAATCGCTGCCCTCCTGCATTCCGAGCGTTTCGTAGTCGGAAAGTGAATTCTGAATCCAATTTCTGACTTTACCCTGGAGTGCTACGACCGTGTAATTTCCCGCAGGAAGATAGTCGCTCGTATATTTTCCGGAGTTCAGATTCATTGTTTGAATGTGCGCTCCCTCGCTATCGTATATAGCAACCGTGGCACGGCTCTGCGCAGTGACGGTTCCCGTTACGTAGCCCTTTTGCGCCGCGCGGAGAGTTACCTCGGCGCATTTGTTTTCATCAAGCTCGACCAAGGTGATGCTTTCCTCGCATTCTCCCGTTTTGGAGATAAGGCGGACGGTCACCTTACTGTAGTCCTTGATGCTCTCACCGTTGTTCGCAGTCTTTTCAGCAGGGATCAGAATATAATCACCTGCTGTATAGGAAGGGAATTCATATTCCTCCGCCGTTCCGTTATCGCCGAGGAATACGCTGACGCGGTAAGAGGAAAGAGAATCTTCAGTATAGCCGTCGCTTCCCGTCAGCTTCTTTTCGACTTTGGCAGTGATCAGATTGCCGCCCGTGACGTAAACGAGCTTATGATATATGGCGTGCTCCACGAGCGAGCTGCCCTCGTCGCACACTATCGCCACATTATCGTTAGCATCAAGTGCAGCCCAGCCTATGGTTTCGGGGTTGCATCCCATTGCCATGATCAGCGACAGCTCATCACAGTATTCAAAGGCATATCTTCCTATTTCGGTAACCCCCGCGGGGATCGAAACCGATTGCAGATACTTGTGGTCATACGCGGCTCTTTCGCCGATGACAGTGACCGTTTCGGGGATCGCGTACTCGGTTATCTGCTTGGCTGTCGGGATCTGTATCAAGGTCGTTCCGTCTGCGCTGAACAGAACTCCATCCGAGGAGAAGTATGCAACTCCGAGCGCATCGCGGTTTCCCGCCTCATCAATTACGAAAATATTCTCAATCGCACTATGCCGATAGAGTGACGGTGGCGCGTACTCCGCTGTTGCAGGTACATAAAGCGTTGTCAGCTTTTCGGACCCACCCACGACGCTGTTATTAACAGTTTCGGGGGTCAGCTTTTCCGAGAGGGTAAAGCTTGTCATATTATTACAGAGATAGAACGCATCGTATTCAAGCGTATGGACGTTCTTCCCGAGTACTATCTCCGTAAGCCCATAACAGTAAGCAAATGCCGCCTGCTTTATCACCTCAAGACTGTCGGGCATCGTTACCTTTGTGAGCAGCTTATTATCCCTGAACGCATCCCTACCGACGGTCTTCGTACCTTCGAGGATGGCATATCCCTCGTCCGACTTTGCGCGCGGATAGGTGTGCAGAAGCTGTCCGTCCTCCTCGGTGCGCTCATAGAGCACACCGTGGTCCGAAAAATAACGTGAATTGCCGTCTTCCACCACGATTTCGGTCAGAGTACCGAATTTTGCGATCGAATTCGGTACGAATTCCGCTGCCGCAGGGACGTAAAGCGTAGTCAGCTTTTCGGACCCACCCACGACGCTGTTATTGACAGTTTCGGGGGTCAGCTTTTCCGAAAGAGTAAAGCTTGTCATATTATTACAGCGATAGAACGCATCGTATTCAAGCGTATGGACGTTCTTTCCGAGTACTATCTCCGTAAGACCATAACAGTAAGCAAACGCCGCCTGCTTTATCACTTCAAGACTTTCGGGCATCGTTACCTTTGTGAGAAGCTTATTATCTCCGAACGCATCCTTACCGACGGTTTTGGTACCCTCGAGAATAGCATAGCCTTCGTCGGCTTTTGCACGGGGATAGGTGTGCAGAAGCTGTCCGTCCTCCTCGGTGCGCTCGTAGAGCACGCCGTGGTCCGAAAAATAACGGGAATTGCCGTCTTCCACCACGATTTCGGTCAGAGTACCGAATTTTGCGATCGAATTCGGTACGAATTCCGCTGCCGCAGGGACGTAAAGCGCAGTCAGCTTATTACATCCCCCCACGACGCTGTTATTGACAGTTTCGGGGGTCAGCTTTTCCGAAAGAGTAAAGCTTGTCATATTATTACAGTGATAGAACGCATCGTATTCAAGCGTATGAACGTTCTTTCCGAGTACTATCTCCGTAAGACCATAACAGTAAGCAAACGCCGCCTGCTTTATCACTTCAAGACTTTCGGGCATCGTTACCTTTGTGAGAAGCTTATTATCTCCGAACGCATCCTTACCGACGGCCTTTGTGCCTTCGAGTATAGAATAGCTTTCATCTGCCTTTGCTCTGGGATAAGCAAGCAGAGTATCGCCCGTCGCATTGGCATTTCTCGGGTCTGCAGTATACAGCACCCCGTCCGCCGAGGTGAACACGGGATTTCCGTCCTTAACTATGATCTCTGTCAAGGTATCCTTGAACATCATATTTGCGGGAATGAATGCAGCATTCTTGGGTACGATCAAGGTCTTCAGCGGAGAGCCGCTCAGCGTACCTGACGTCGATGTCAGAACGTCGTCAAGCGCGGGCGACAGTGTCAGACTCTCGAGCGCGGTGCAGTAATAGAAGGCATAATCATCCAATTCCTGCACGTCGGGACCCATATCGATGGACTTCAGATTTGCACAGCGGCTGAAAGCCTCGTAGCGGATCTCCTTTACTCCCGCCGCGATCTCCACCGAAGTCAGATTGTTGCAATAATAAAAAGCATGTTCACCGATGGCAGTCACGTAGCAATCACTCGGCACGGTGTAATCCGTGATCGGACTGTTTCTCGGCATCCGCACCAAGGTGAGATCGGTGGCAGAGCTTTCTCTCCTGAAAAGAACACCGTCACGGCTATAGTACCAGGTGTTTTCCGGGTCGGCAACGATCTGTTGCAGAGTGGAAATGTTAAGAAAATTCTCCGCCACGCTGACAACGCTCGGTCCGAGCACCAGCGTGGTCAGATTTTCACAACCGTAAAAAGCAGAGTCGGCCACCGCGACAGGCGTATCTCCGTCCGGGAGATGAACGGTTGTCAGAGCGGCAGCACCGTAGGCGATGTTGTTATCTATTGATACCACGTTCTTGCCAAGGTACAGCTCTGTCATAGTCGTGTTGTTCCTGAACGCACCGTTTGCGATCGCGGTAACGCTATCGGGCACTCTCACCACGGTGTCATCGCCCGTGTATGCGGTCAGAACGCCATTTTCGATAACGAAGCCGTCAGTGATGCCCGTGGCGTATGCAGGTGCCGCCAGACCGAATGCCATTGCAATCGCAAGGACGGCGGCAATTATTTTATTATAATATCGAAGCATATCTTTCTCCGTTCTTTAAGGAAACGGGCGGTTGGCGGTCGTTTATGACCGTCACCGCCCGTTTTACGCTTACTATTTATTTGATGATCTTAAATTTGCCAATAATAGGAAGCTCTTTAGCCTTACCGTTCAGCGCGTTGATGATTCCGATAACGGCGAGAACGGTAATCAGGATGCTCGCAATAGGAGCAATGATCCAACCGAGTATGGGGATCACCAGAACCACTCCCGATGCAATAGCCGCAAGGAAAAGTACAAGCCCCTGATTGGTGTGGTATTTGGCAAAAGGCGAATCCTTTGCCGCAAGGAGAGGAATAAGGAAGATTATGTAAGCAAGTACTGCCATAAACTTATTCTTCTCAATATCAGCAGCGTCAAACTCTTCCGTTGTATCCGCGGTGTTATTGAGTGACGCGACCTTATCGGAAAGATCGTTCTTCTTTTCTTCCGCTTGGGGCTGTACGGGCTCACTCGGAGCTCCTACGGTGTTACCGCAGTTTGAGCAGAATTTTGCCCCTTCCTCTATCTTTGTTCCGCATTTTTCACAGAATGCCATAATTAATTTCTCCTTTATATTATTTTTGGGCATATGCCCGCAAATTATCCGCCAAAGCCGCCAATTCCGAAGCCTTCAAACAATGAGCCGAGATCCAATCCCGCGAGATCGCCTAACGAACCGATAAGGAAATATACTGCGATCGAGATGATGGCAGAGAGGATAAGTCCCACAAGTACCCAAATCAGAATTGCACGGGCAAAATGCTTGAGATTCTTATTTTTTGCCGCAAAGCCCATAATAAGGCAAACAAGGAATCCTATTACAGGCAGCGCGTAAAGAAACATCAGCCAAAAATATGCACCCGTGCCGACTACCTTGTCGGTCTTATCACTTACGCTTGCAGGTACCGCCTGCGGAGAGGCATATACCGTCTGCTGAGGCGGCTGAAAATACTGCGGTTGAGCATACTGCTGTGCGGGTTGGGTATATTGCTGCCTCAAAGGCTCCTGAACGTACTGAGGCTGAGGTTGAGGCTGAGGTTGAGGTTGAGGCTGAGGCTGAGGCTGAGGCTGAGGTTGAGGTTGAGGCTGAGGTTGGGGCTGGGGCTGGGGCTGGGGCTGAGGTTGGGGCTGAGGCTGAGGTTGGGAAACGGGAGATTCGGTCGGAGCCGTCCCTCTCGGAGTTCCGCAAGATGTGCAGAAAGCCGCGCCATCAGCAAGTACGCTTCCGCACTTCATACATACGTCCTCTTTGACAGTTTCTTTTACGGGTTCTTCTTCAGGTTGCCGGACAACGACCACTTCCTCGGGTGCTTTTGATCCGCAGTTGGTGCAGAACGCCGCACCGGGTGCTATATCCGCACCGCATTGATCACATTTCTTTGGCATAATAACACCTCCGTATCATTCATTCGGTAACATATCCGCAGTTATTCCTGCATCCGCCAAACTCTTGACCGAGGTATCGTATTTAACGACCTCGATAAGGGTAAACGCGTTCTGTGCAAAGAGCAATCCCGTATCGCGGCTCAGCCAGTATTCGGCCGTGCTCTGAGTGGAGGTTATTTTGATACACTGCGAGCCGGCTATCGTCTTTGTCGTTGACTGATCTTCCACCATATAGTTCGACTTTGTATAAAAGAGATAGTTCATAGAACTCTTCAAAGCCTTATCTACGCCGTATCTGTCAAGTACTTTATCCGCCTTTATCCACATGATCGAGTCGCCTAAGCTCATACCGTTATATCTCGTCCAGGTCTTTGCGGATGCATCGTACTTGAAATAGGTCTTCGACAATGCGCCGGAATCAAAATAGTAATCCTCGCCGATCTTGGTTACCTTATAGGTAATTTTGCTGTCGGGATTTGATGAATATGCGTACGTATATTCAATATAAGCGTTTGTCGGAAGCGTAAAGCCCGGTCCCTCGTATTTTTCATAATCAACGTAAAAGGTTCCGTAATTCTCGCCAAACGAAAGCGAGACTTCTACCTGATCGTAGTTATCGAAGATCATCGAGTACTTAGCTCTTTCTGATGTCTTGGTAGTTTCCTCAAAGCCTGCGGCGCGCATTGCGGCGCACCAAGTCTCAACCGCTTCGGTATCAAGGTTATTTCTGATGTAAATGTAGTTGTTCTCGACGTCAAAGACACGGCGGGGGGCTTCCGCTATTGCGGGAAGCAGCGCGGCAAACTCAGCGCCGTATTGTGTCTTTATGTGCTCTGCAGGCCATTCAAGACCCGTGAGCTCTTCCTTTTCAACCGTGATCGTAAGCCGTCCGCCGTAGCTGTCGTATTCCGCGGAAACGTTTGCATAGAGCCCGTTTCCGAGATCCTTTACATAGATGTATTCATCTGTATAGTCGCCCGCGGTCTTCGCATAGCCTGCGCTCTCGATCGATGCAAGCCAAGGATCAAGCTCCTCTTCCTCGGTCCAGGTCATATATACCGCGATGTGATCGAGATATTCCGAATATTCTCCCGGCTGCTCGTTTTTATATTCCGAGACTTCAAGCTCTTTGTAGTTGCCGCTGTAAGCGGGAAGAGCGATTGCCTTGCCGAAGAAAGCGTCTATCTGATCGCTCGGCCAAGCAGGGAGAAGGCTTCTGTCTGTGTAATGGTAAGCAAATTCAACGTACTGCATACCGTCAAGGTCATAAAGCTCAAGCTCGAAATATCTGCTCTCATCACTGTTGTCGATCCATTGGAGCACCGCCTCGGGTCCCCAGCTTTCTGCCTCGCCCTCGACCATCGTATAACCCGACAGTTGAGAGCTAAGAGCATCTGCAAGCGCCAGGAAGTTTTCTTCATTGAGATTTGCACTTCCGTTGAGGAGCATGCCGCCGTACTGAGCCTTTGCGCCGTCATTTGAAAGTGAGGGAAGTCCCACCGAGGTAACGAACGAAGGAAATTCGAGCTTTACGCCGGAATACTTTTCGATCTCCTTTATAAATTCGGTAGGACCCGACGTCATTCCCTCTATCAGCTCGTTATCGGTCATTGAAAAGGCGATCGTAAGCAGGTCGCCCTCCATTGCAATAACGGCGCCGTAAAGAACCTTATCCGTCGTGCGAGAGTAGGTAAGTGTATCCTCATTGGCTTCCCAGGAGGAAAAAGCCGAAGCGATATCCGCAAAGAATTCCTCCGCATTCACCTTGGGCTCGGTCATCGTAACCATATACATCGACACGCTCGAGCCGCCAATGGTTGCGCCCGCGTATTCCTCGGCTTCGGGAAGCGTGATCTTTACGCCGAAAACGTCTTTGATATTTTTCTCTATAGTTTCCTTGTTGTCTGAATCCTCGATGTTTTCAAAACCTTCCTGTGCCTCACTGAAGTCCTCGGAATCTTTACCGCCTCCGAGATCACAAGAGACCATCGAAAACAACATAAACGCCACTATTAATAACGTCAATATTTTTCTCATTGTATTTTCCTCCAATTCAAAACGCTGTTACTTACCCTGCCACTCTTCCTCTGCGCCTTCATTTTCGGAGGTCACGATATCAGCGCCGGAGGGAATATCGATCTTATAGGGAGTTTCAAATTTCTTGCAGGTAAATTCTGTACTTCCCGAGCCCTCGGCACCTGCAGAAGCGCCGAGCTTCCAGGAAAGGCACATACCGGTTTCAATATCTATGCAGAAGGTATATTCCATACCGTATCCGAAAAGTCCGATAGAGTAGGAGAATTGATCACATTCTCTGCCCGCCACCTTTTCGCTCGTCTTCTTCATAGGTGTGCCCTCGAACATTTTATAATTCCCGAGGTAGCCGAAAAGCGCGATCGTGTAGTAGGAACAGCTTTCTTCCATCTGCTCTCGGGTGATGCCTGCTTCTTCATAGACGGTCTCTGTCATCAGCCACTTACCGTCCTCCTGTTTGGTGTATGTAACTGCTTTGGTATCGTCCGAGAAATCAACGATAAGCTCATCGCCGTCGCCGCAATAATAAAAAGCGGTGGGAGTTTCGGCATAGATGATCTTTTCGGCGGTGGGAGTTTCGCCTGTTTCGATATTTACGATGCTCATTTCTATGTAAATACCGTCCTCTTCCCTCATCTTCTTGAGGTTTTCTTCCATTTTCTCATAGTCGTAATCCATTGTTACACCCTCGTTGCCGCCCGTGAGTATCGATTCGAGATCGCAGGACGTAAGCGAGAGCAGCATAATAGCCGCGAGTAAAAGCGCAAACAGTCTTTTCATAGTTTTTTACTTCCTTTCTTATTTGAGTTTTGCTCCGCAGGAGGTACAGAATGCCGCTGTGGGAGCATTTTTGGTGCCGCACTGACCGCAGAAGACGGGGCTCTCTGCATTTGCAGTCGGAGCGGGAGACGGTGAGGTGGTTACAGTCTGAGGCTGAACGTATTCGACAGCAGGAGCAGCAGCTGCCGCAGCTCCCGCATAAGCCATCTCGGGGTTTTCTTCCTTTCCCTTATTGAAGAGTTCCTTGAATTTGCCCGAAAGTCCGCAAAGCTTTTCATAAAGATCAAAAGTGATCTCGGTCGTCTGTGCCGCTTCCATATAACCCGCCATAGTCTGGCAGAGGATAAAGCTGTCAAGGAACGCAAACTTGACCACCCATGTAAGCAGGCATGAGATAAGGAATGCAAGCAGTCCGCTCCAATCAAATACTCTGAAAAGCAGACCGATCGGGATAAAGATGACAATTACGGTCAGAATGACGGCAAGGATAACCTTGAGCATCGTCTTTGCCGCGTTACCAAGCAGTTTTTTGATATTCTGTGCATAAACTACAACACCGTCACATGCGCTTTCAAATGCACCCTGTTCTTTCTTGTAGAATGTATAGCCAAGACAGCATTCGTCCACGTATCCCAAAGAGAGCTCGACGAAGAATTTTGCAAGGTCCGCAACCTTATCCATACCGGGTATAAAATCCAGGAAATCCGCAACCTTGCCAATACCTCGCTGGATCTGCTTTACAGCACCGCTGACCAGCTTATCTACCGCAAAAAATACGTTTGAGGTGACAAATCGCTCCTTGACGTTGCCTATGCCGTATTTTACCTGATTTGCGGGAACCTCACCCGTGACAGCCGCTTCGGCAATGACGGAAATATGCCCTGCCTTGACCATATATCCGAGATAGTGCATCACTGCAAAACGAACAACTCCGACAGCTCCGCACCATATAAGAAATCCTACAACAATACCTCCGTCACCGAAAAGATAGCCGATTCCAAGACAAAGTGCAAGAATAATGCCGAGGATCAGCACCATAGCTCCGCCGAGCAAGAGCTTTGCCCAACAAAAAGGCAGTGTTTTAGTGAATAATTTTCCTGCTTTCATAAAAAGTAACCTCCGTTATTATCTGAATAAACTTTTAAAATTAAATGCTTGAGTAGGCTCGGTTTTTACATAATCGAAACCGCCCACAGGCTCGCCGACAGAAAAATAGATAGTTGGGGACTCCGCGCCTCCCTCGAAGCAATGCTCCGTGTCTGCACGGTAGCAAACATCTCCTATTTTTTTAAAAAGTATTTCCTCCGAAGGATACTGCCCGGCAGGGCGGAATCCTTCAGCTCGCAAAAGTGCTCGGTAATCTTCCACTGCTTTCTGCGCCAAATAGTTATTCGGGAAAGTAACGCAAAACCACAGATAACCGTCGTCCTGCTCAATGCAAGGGTCGCTTCCGCCGAGATTCCATTTGGGATAAGCGGGAAGCTTTGCATCCCACTCTGCCATAACGCCTGCAAATTGTGCAGCAGCTCTTTGTTCCTCGGCTATCGCAGAGGGAAGTTTAGTGCCGCACGCACTGCAAAATTTCATTCCGAGATCATTCTGCTTACCGCAACTTGTGCAGACAGCGCTTTCGGCAAGTGTCTGATCGGGCAACCTTGTACCACAACGGGGACAGAATTTGTTGTCCGCAGTTGCCGCCGTTTCGCAGGATGGGCATATCTTCATATTTTTGCTCACCTCTGTCACATATCCTTGCGCTGCGCGCTCAAGATTTGCCATTGCACTCTCGAATCCGCCGGGGGTGCTTTGAACTGTTTGATTATTTGATGCCGAATCAAGCCTTGCAGCTGTCTTATTTGCAAGCTCGGTCGCCTTGGGTTCGACCGCTGTGCGCACTGCCTTACCGACAGCCTGACTCACGCCGCGGCTGATTCCTCGCTTTATTGCTCTTTCAAGAAAACTCAACTCTTTTCCTCCTTTTCGTTTTTGAGCTTAAGGCACTCGATGCATATCCCCTGCTCATCTGCGAAGCAATCATCGCAGACCCGTCTGCCGCAGACGGGACAGAGGTTAAAAAAGATGAGAACCTCTTTGTTTGCTCTTTCGTATGCGTCCCCATGATCGCTTAGCCACAAAAGCTCCCGCGCTCGCCGTTCGGAGGCACTTATAAAAAGCTTGGGTTTAAACGGCGGCTTGAAGCTGTAGCTGACTGCCTTGACAGGCTTTGCGCATAGATCGCAAAAAAACGTGAATTTGAATGATTCGAGATTCGAATCATCCTGATATTTTTTTGTTACAGGTTCTAACATTGCTGCCTCCTTTCACGGGATATATAAACACGGCCTGACGCTATCCTTTAACGGATGACCGCTTTTATGACTTAATTATACCAAAAAAACGCAAAAAAAGTACCTACCGCAGGGGGGTAAAGCGGTAGGTACTGTGTATTTTTTGAATAATTTATTGCTTTTTTATGACTTTCGAAGCTTGCTATCGACTTTAATGAAAAGCTCGTCCTTGTTTGCAACGCCAAGCTTACCGTAGATCCTTCCCGCGTTGTCCTTAACTGTGGAGATGCTTATTCCAAGGTAATAACCGATCTCGCTCTGTTTTTTACCCTTGAGCAACTCGCAGAAAACTTCGAGCTCGCGATTGGTCAACAGATGAGTTTCAGCGGTAGCGGCAACTATCTTTTCGATCTCCTCGTCGGTGTATCTCGTCTTGACGATCTTCTGCTCTGCTACAGCTTCGGAGTTTGCCGCCATTTGTGCGGCTTGCGCTTCAGCTTCGGCTTTTTTCTTTTTGTTATAGATAAAGAACCAAACCGCGCCGCCTGACATCAAAAGAAGGACGGCGGAGATCACGATCACGAAAGCGGTGGGAAACTCGGATGGAAGTGTGACTGCTATCGGTTCGTAAAAAGCATAGTAGGTTACGTTCTCGTCGGTCATAAAGTTCGCGCCGTCGGTGAGCTGTTCACCTTCACCATTTGCAAGCGTGAACCATCCGACAAAGGTATACCCCGCACGTTCAATAACCTCAGGGAGAGAAAGTGCTTCGCCAAAGGTCTGCTCTGCTTCGGTCTTATTATAGCCAAAGTCGAAGGTTATCTTATAGGTATTTGGGGTATATACTGCATAAATGTCCACATTTTCGGTTTTATTGCCAACCACTAAAGGACTGCCCGGATCATAGTTCGTTTCTTCACCAAGTGTCCAAGAGGTCAGCGTATATCCCGATTTTAACAGCTCGGGCAGTGTAGGTATCACGCCGGAAGGGATGGTTACCGTAAGCTTGCACTCGCCGTCCGCCAAGAATCGGAACGTTACGTCATAATTGTTCGCGCCTACTGTAAATATGCCGTAATAATTTCTATCGCCCAACTTCTCCTTGATAAAATCGGTAGATACCGTGGAAGCATGTACGAGACGCCCCTCCTCGTTGTACCACTCTGACGGGGCTGTACTGCCAAAATAGTTGTATCCGTTCTCCTCGGTGGGTTGCTCTGTTTTGGGCAGGTGCGTTTCGTATATACAGTCAACAACCAGATTTCCGTAATATTCGAGATAGCTTATATCAAAGAAATCGGTGTACCACGAAAACCAAAGCCATCTGTCCTCACCGTATCCCATATAGTCGGACATATTCATTTTGCAGGTATTGCCCTCTATCGTGCAGAACAGCAGCTCAACCGAGCGCGTGCTATAATCCAAAGAAGGATTATAATCCGTGTAGATCGCACCCATTGCGTTTTCTGCGTAATTTTTGCGAATCTCGGTGTTGCTTATGGTTACGTTCGTTGCGCCGTTGAGATATATCGCGCCGCCAAGTCCCTGCTCACTGCATAATCCGAGATTGCCTGACGCACTCTCGGTTTCGGGAATTGCTTTGTTTTCGGTTATATAGCAGTCCTCAATATCCGCGCTTGATATAAGAATGCCGATTGCTCCGCCAAACGATGCCTTGTTTCCGATAATCATACAATTACGAACGGTAAGAGAGGAGTCGTCGTCACATCCGATTGCACCGCCGCTCAGCTTATCCGCCCAAAATCTTTCGCCGCCGTAATAATAATTTGCGTCGTTCTTCTCAAAAACGCATCCCTCAAAGGTAGCAACGGTATTTTTCACGTATACCGCTCCGCCGCCGACCGCATTTTGAACAAAGCCTGATTTGTTTTCCTTAAAGCTGCAATCCTTCACGTTAAGCGTTACGTTCTTGCCGGTTGCTTCAACGTAGACTGCACCGCCGCCGTACAGTGAGGCATTGGACGAAAAGCTGCATCCCTCCAGATTCAGTTCCAACCGATACGGCACGTTGTCGCCGTGTTCCGCTTCAATAGAGGGAGTCAGCGTATAATCCCCATAAAACGCGCGGATAGCGGGACCGTACGTATGCATATAATTCTTGAATTCGCAATTTTTGAAGCTTGCAACCCCGTTACCATTGCACTCAACGGCATACTGATTTTTCAGTGGATACGGGGATAATTCCTCGCCCAAACTATCGTAGGAAAGCTTCCAATCCTCATCTGTCAGCGTGCCTGTGTCAAGTCTCTCGTCGAAGATGATACCCTCAAAAACAAACGACGAGCGGTCGCCGCCGATCTTCGTGCCACTCAGTATAAAGCTCGCGCCCCAAAAGACGGCGTTTCCGTCAGTCTTTCCGTTTTTGACCGTAACGCTTTTATCGATCTTGATCCTTTCAACCGTATTAACCGCGCCCGTATAAGGAAGCTCAAAGTCGATATCTCCGACGAGAAGCGTATCGCCGTCCTTTGCGTCCCTGAGAGCCTTTTCAAACTCTGCCCTCGTGGTGATCAGCTTTGTTTCCTGCGCGGACACCGCCATGGGCAACACAGAAAATATAAGACTCACGATCAGAAGTGCCGTAAATAAGCGCGTAATGTTTTTTCGTTTCATACAGACTCCACCTCACAAAATTCAATTTGATGCAAACAGTTGGTCTATCTACCGTATTATATCATAAATTTTGCTTTATTTCAAGGTCTGTAATAAAAAACAAAAAATTATTGTTAATACTATAATCAACCAAACAGTTTACGGAGGTTTACATGGATAATATATGCGTATTAATATCGCAGAAAAGAAAAGAACGCGGTCTGACACAATCGGAGCTTGGGGCGATGCTCGGTATATCAGGAAAGGCTGTTTCCAAGTGGGAACGGGGACTATCAAAGCCTTGTGACGAGCATTTGGAGAAGCTTATCGACCTGCTTGGTTTACCGGTCGAAACACCAATAACGCCGGAAAAAAAGGAATGTGTACCGAAAACTACTTTTTTATCTACCGTTCGTAAAGAGTTTATCCGAATCCTCGCTACGGGTGTGATGATCGGCGTATGTGTATGCAACTTGGCAGGAACGATATCAACCGAGTCGACCGTGGTTTCCCTCGGTTTCTCGGTCGCTCTTTTCTGCTTTGGTACAATGGTTAAAGGATAAAAAGAAAATCGCTACCCTCGAAGGATAGCGATCTATTATCATTACTTCATTTTTATGATCTTTCAACATCGGATATATCGATATATCCTTTTTCTTTTGCGCTATCCTCGCCCTTTTGAAGCTCGCGCATCAGTTCGGCAATTGCCTTTTTGATATCTTCGGTAGCCATATTACTTCATCTCCTTGTAGCGTTTCTTATACATCGGCTTGAGGTAGTTCTTCTGCATATCTCGCATAGAGCCAAAAAATGCTTCCTCAGATTTGGACATAATATGACGCTCGTCCTTGAGGCAGATAAGCTCCAACGTGCAGAAAAGATCTGCAACTTGAAACAGCCTGTAATCTGCGGGCATTACCTTACGGAACTCCGCTTGCGGAAGCATAACCGTGAATACAGATGCCAAGAGCTTGTTCAACTCAACTTGTCCGTTATCGTAGTAAACGATGATCTTATCAAACCCCGCAAAGAAGGCGTATTCCTCGCGAATAAATGCCGAGAGTTGCTTGGAGAGTGCCACTGTCAAGCTGAGCGAGTCCGACATATGCTTCTTCTCAACCGAAAAGGTAATGTAGGATATCTCACAGTTCTTTGCAAATGTTAAAATGCGGTTGAGGCATTTTCTGCGTTCTGTTATTGAAAGATTTTGATAATCTTCTTCGCGGCGGATAATAGGGCCTGCGTGGAAACAATGCTTCATGTCAAATCCAACATCTGTGAGTCCGTGTTCCAAATGACTGATCTGATCCTCGATGGAATTGCTTTGATCATGGAATACGAGTGTAAACAAATAAAATGGTGCGTGCGGCTCGTATGAACCGAAATCGCCCGACTCGTCAACGAATATACTTAGTTCGTTCATCATTCACACTCCATCCAAAACAAAATGGCGGGGAACATCCCCGCCGCAGGTGGACCCGGGTCTTACGACCAGCCCGTTTTCCTTGTCTGTATTATACCATACTTTTAAGAAAAATGCAATACCTTTTATCGAAAAAAATATTTCATTTTGCTTACGGGATTTCCACCCGATAATAGTATATGCACAGACAAGGGATTTAATACGAGAATCAGTTACTTGGAAAATATTTTCTTTCGTTGCTTTAAGTATAGAGCAGTTCATTGGCGACGTTTTCCTCTCGGTATGTACCTCCGATCTGTTCGTAAATGGTTTTGGTGTCCTTCATTTTTTGTTCCTCCGTACGTTTATTTTATCAAATCTTTATACCGTAAGGAAAAACGCGTACTTGACGGTTATCTTGTGTCCTTGCGATATTCGGTTGTGACGTTCAAATCTCATAGTTCGTACGGGGTTCATATTGTTGACCATCTGGCCTCCGATGGAGCCTGCCTGGCGAGCGGTGAGATCACCGTTGTAGCCCTGGTTGAGGGTTACGCCTACTTCGTTTGCTGCTTCGTTCTTGAACTGCTCGAGAGCCTTCTTTGCGTTCTTGTTAGCCATTTTGAAATTCTCCTTATGCTTATAGCATTAACTTCTTTTTCTTGGGTGCAATCGCGCGCGGATACTTTCGCGGCGGCTATTGCTGCCGAATGAGCGTGCGAATGCGAATCTATATCAATTGAGCCCGCATCCGACTTCCGCATGAGCTTTCGGTTGCCGCCTTACTCCGCGCCGCCGACTTGCGTTCTCTGCTAATATTGTTCACCGCATTCGTCGATATATGAATTCCTTTTTTTGCGAATTTTCAACTAAATCGAAAAAATGCTTGACAAAGTTTCAATTATAGTTTATAATAGATATAACCATAATTTTACGGAGGTTTATTTAATGAAACACCTTATCCGCATACTCACCGCGCTTTTAGCAATCATTATGCTTCTTCCCGCGGCAGTCTCCTGCGCGAACACAAATGACCCCGAGCAGACGACTGATAATGCAACCACTACAGGCCCTGCAGGACAGGACGGTCCCGCTCCCACAGAGGCTCCCGAAGAAACTCTCTTCGCTATCAGCGAGATCCCCGAAGACCTCAAGTTTGACGGCGAAGTCATCAAGTTCCTTTACTGGAACGACAGAGAGAACCCCGAATTCTTCGTTGAGGACACCAATGGCGAATCCGTAAACGACGCGATCTACAAGAGAAACGAGCGCGTTCAGGAGCAGTTCGCTATCACTCTCGAGTTCACCGGCACTCCCGGTAACTACAACAACCAGAAGGCATTCATCAACACCTGCACCAACTCCACTCAGTCCGGCACAGACGCTCACGACTTCTTCTGCGGTTACTCCATGACCGGCGCTACCCTTATGACCCAGGGTCTCGCACAGGATCTCACCCAGTACGAGATCGTTGAATTCGATAAGCCCTGGTGGCCCTCCACCCTTATCGAAAAGGCTACCATCAAGGACGGCGTTTACTTCGTATCCGGCGATATCTCCACCAACTACCTCTATATGATGTACGGTTGCGTATTCAACAAGGATATGTTCACCGACGTCACCACACTCGAGTTCAATACCCTCTATGATCTCGCATACGAGAACAAGTGGACACTCGATAAGCTCATCGAGTACTCCACCGGCGGATTCCTCGAGCAGAACGGCGACGGCGTTGCAAGCCAGGGCGACCGCTTCGGCTTCGTCACCAACAACATACACTTCGACTCCTTCTACACCGCAGCCGACCTCTCCACAGTAGTTACCGACTCGCAAGGCAACATCGTACTTTCCGAGGATCTCTCCTCCGATAAGACCGCTGACCTTCTTGCTAAGCTCTGCGGCTTCATCCACGGCTCGGGTGACGTTTGGATCAAGAGCTCTGCTGATATCTTTGCAAACAACCAGGCTATCTTTACCATCGACCGCGTACAGATCACCAACAAGAAGCTCAAGGACGTAGACTTCAACTACGGTATCCTCCCCGTTCCTATGTACAACGAGGATCAGGAAGGCTACAGAACCTGTATGGCATTCCCCTTCACCACCTACGTGCTCTCGACTGCTTCCACTCATTCCGAGGCTGCAGCTGCTACCCTCGAGCTTATGGCTTACCAGAGCTACCTCAACATCACTCCCGCACTCTTTGAGGAATCTATGAAGCTCAGATACTCCGACCAGAGCGACGACTCCTTCATGTTCGACAAGATCCGTGAATCCGTTGTCATCGACCTCGGCAGACTTCTCACCACTCAGGTAAACAACCTCTCCTACAGCATCTTCCGCAGTGCCGTAAACGACAACTCGGTTGACGCTTGGGGATCTCTCCTTAAGGCTAACCTCAGACTCTTCAACAGCAGAGTTGAAAGCGTAGCTAAGGCGATCGATAATCTCGGTTAATACATAATATTTGCAAAAAAGCAACCTTCGGGTTGCTTTTTGCTTTATTTTTCAAAAAAAGATTGACAAAAGCTATATTTTAGTTTATAATAATTAGGTATATACAATCTCAATTTCGCAAAGGATAAAGAAAAATGACACTCTACGAAGAACTTATTGCGCGCGGACTGGTTGCTCAGGTTACAGACGAGGCGCATATCAGCGACATGATCAACAACGGCAAAGCCACCTTCTACATCGGCTTTGACCCCACTGCAGACTCCCTGCACGTAGGTCACTTCATGGCTCTCTGCCTTATGAAGAGACTTCAGATGGCAGGTAACAAGCCCGTCGTTCTCATCGGCGGCGGCACCGCAATGATCGGCGACCCCTCGGGCAGAACCGATATGCGTTCTATGATGACCCGCGAAACGATCCAGCACAACTGCGACTGCTTCAAGAAGCAGATGGAGAGATTCATCGAATTCGGCGAGGGCAAGGCAATTATGGTCAACAACGCAGACTGGCTGCTCAACCTCAACTACGTTGAAGTACTCCGCGAGGTCGGCGCGTGCTTCTCCGTCAACAATATGCTCCGCGCAGAATGCTACAAGCAGAGAATGGAGAAGGGCCTCTCCTTTCTTGAGTTCAACTATATGATTATGCAGTCCTACGACTTTTACTATCTCTATCAGAAGTACGGCTGCAATATGCAGTTCGGCGGCAACGATCAGTGGTCGAATATGCTCGGCGGTACAGAGCTTATCAGACGTAAGCTCGGCAAGGACGCTCACGCTATGACCATCACTCTTCTCCTCAACTCCGAGGGCAAGAAGATGGGCAAGACCGCATCGGGCGCAGTATGGCTCGATCCCAACAAGACCACTCCCTACGATTTCTATCAGTACTGGAGAAACGTTGAGGACGCTGACGTACTCAAGTGCATCCGTATGCTCACCTTCCTCCCGATGGAGCAGATCGAAGCTATGGACTCCTGGGAGGGCAGTCAGCTCAACACCGCCAAGGAGATCCTCGCATACGAGCTTACCAAGCTCGTTCACGGCGAAGAAGAAGCAAATAAGGCGCAGGCAAGTGCGAAGGCACTCTTCGGCGCAGGTGCTGATGCCGATATTCCCACCGCTGAACTTGCTGAATCCGATCTCATCGACGGCGCGATCGACATTCTCACCATCCTCGTCAAGGCAGGACTTGTACCCTCGAAGTCCGAGGCACGCCGTGCAGTTGATCAGGGCGGAGTAACCGTCGAGGGCGAGAAGGTTACCGACATCAAGGCGACCTACACCGCAGACACTCTCAAGGGTGGAATCGTTGTCCGCAGAGGCAAGAAGGCGTTCAAGAAGGTTGTTCTGAACTAAATAAGCACAAAAACGGCAGTTCGGTTGACGGACTGCCGTTTTTTGAGTGAAAAGTGGAAAGTGGAAAGTGAAAAGTTATGGTGAATTTTCTCGCTTTGCTCGAAAATTTTCAATTTAATAGAAAGCACTCCGGATTTGATAAATCATTAAATCCGGAGCGTTTCATTTTGTTGT
>JAZSEA010000052.1:0-8344 GCA_045531455.1 Eubacteriales bacterium | reverse complement strand
GAAAACTGCTTCGCACTCTGCGGCGAATAAATTTTTGATGGATTTTGGTGGGATGTAGCGAAGCAAGGTATTAACCTTGCGAGATATATCACGCCGAAAGACGCGAAAATTTATCGCCGCAGAGCTTATGGGTTCGGCTCTCTTCGGCTATAGCCGAAGCAATTGAATAAAAAGTGCCGTTACTATGCGGCACTTTTTTATTATTAACAGATAAGATATTGACAATTGTCGTTTTTTGCGGTAAAATATAAGGTAGAGTATTATGTCCTTGCGGAGGGTCGAATGTCAAAGGTTATCAGAAGGAAGAAAAAAACGGGTAAGGTCATCCTTGCGCTTGCGCTTGTGATCCTGCTTACCGCCGTCATACTTCTCGGTGCTCTTGCGGGCGCTGCCTTTGTCATTGCAAAGGGACCTGCGAGGTCGGAGTCCGCGCGCCTTTGCGCAACCTTCGCCGAGAACAGATTTCCGCTTGCGGGGCTCTTCTACAGCGCGGATGAGCTCGAGCGTTCGCTCTTCTATATGCCTCCCGAGGTTGAGGATCACGGTATCGAGCCGAGCGAGAAGGAGCATAAGACCGCGCTATTTTACGTAAACGATGTCTCTTCCGCGTGGGATGCCGTAGTGATCACGGGTATTTCCCCCGATATGCTGTCGCTTGCGGAGTCGGATGCCGCGTACGTCAATGGGGAATATGCCCTCGGACTCGACGGCGACCTTGACGCATTCCTTATCGGTGACTATCTGACCTACCGCGGTGCCGACGGCGAGATCTACTGCTTCTGCGGAATGGGCGGGGACGGTATTCTCGATATCGGCGCGATGACGGCATATGACGCCGCAAATTCGGGCTACGTTTGGGGCATTTCGGCTGAAAGAGTGCTTCTCAGGGGCGGTTCACCTTCGGATGATCTCGGAGGCGGATACGGCTCGCGCGTTGCGATCGGTCAGGCGGCTGACGGCTCGCTCATACTCATATTTGCGAATGACCGCGGATTCTATCCGTCGGGAATTACATATTCCGAGCTTGCGTCGCTTATGTACGAATACGGAGCGGTCAATGCCGCCGCGCTTCGTGCGGAGGGCGGTTTCTACGCCGACGGAGTCGGTCAGCTCGGAGAAAAGGGATCGAGCTCATTCTCCTTTACCGTGAAGGGAGGTGCCGAATAATGTCCGAAAACAGACAAGAGCTACCGAAGAATCTTCCCGAGAATATCGGAAAGGAAAAAAATATTATTTCGATGTCCGAGACATCGGGTGAGCGCGGAGACGTCAGCTCGAAGATCGGCGTCGGACTTGATGCTCATTTTGAGGGCAAGGAGCGCAGAAGACATCCGAAGTCGCACGGACTTCTCAAGGGACTTCTCGCATATTTCAGTGCCGCTCTGCTTGTGGTCGGCATACTCACCGTCGTATCCTGGCGTTTTGCCGAGATACGCGAGGGAAGCCGCGCCGAGCTTTACGTCGAGGAGCTTATCGCCGAGAGCGATCTGTCGGCTTGGCAGCAACAGCTCCGTCTCAATCTTCCGAACACCTATCCCGCGTATGAGGATGCGTCAAAGCTTGCCTATGACGTTCTCTCTCCTGCGCTTGAGCTCGGCGAGATCACGTATCTCCGCCGCACCTCTCCCTCCGCCGAGGGCTATCCCGTCTTCGAGCTTTTCTCGGACGGCAGGCATTTCGCTTCGCTCGTCATAAAAGACAGCTCGATCGGACTCTTTTCGACGGGTGAATGGGGCATCGAGCGCGTGGAATTCAATATTGAGTATTTCACGAACGTGGAATTCCCCGAATACCGTGTGATCCTTCCGAAGGGCGCCGAGCTTACCGTGAACGGTATCGCGGTCGACGCTTCGATGAAGGAGAAATACAGCGTCCGCTACCCTGCGATTTCGATCGCGGAGGAGGGGCACGACGTTGCACCCTGTGATCTTTATATTTTCAGAGATATTTACTTTACTCCCGAGCTTTCCGCAACTCTCGGAGGCGAGAGCCTTGAGATCGGCGAGCTCGGAGAGGGTGAGTGGTACTTCCGCTATCCCGAAAGTGCGACCCGTCTCGTCAACGTGATCGTACCCGTCGGAGTTGATGCGTACGTCAGCGGAATTCTTCTGACCGAGGAATGGGCGAGCAGGACCGAGATTGACGGCGAGCTCGGCGATCTTGATGACGGCGGAACGGGTACTCTCCCGCGCCTCAGCATTTGGACGGTCGAAAATCTCTTCGGTGAGGTCGAGGTCGAGGCAAAGATCGGCGAGAAGGAGGTCGCTCTCCTTTCGAATGACAACGGAACCTACAAGTTTGACACTCCCGATGAGTGCAAGTACACTCTGACCGTTATCCTTCCCGCGGGTGCGGAGCTTTTCGTAAACGGCAAGGCGATCGACGCCTCCAAGAAGACCGAAGGCGGTGCGACCGCAGAGGAGATCGCCTATGGATCTACCGCTCTCGGAAGATACGAGGTCTCCGAGCTCGGCGTTCTCGAGGGTGCTGTGCCGAGCTTTGACAAATACGTGCTGACGGGTTATCTTGCCGAGCCGAAAGTTACGGCGAAGATGGGTGAGTATGAGCTTGAATCCGCGGGTATCAGCCGCGACGGATACAATATCGGATGCGAATTCGACTTCAGCGCGGGCAATGCCTTTGATGCTGAACGGATCGCTGCGGCAGAGAAGTTTGCCGAGGCTTATATCGCATATATCTGCGGCGGCGGTGCCTGGAACGATCCCGCGAACGAAAAGGCGTTCAAGGCGAATTACGATGCGCTCAAGGCGCAGATGATCGAGGGCACGGCGGGCTACGTTGCGGTTATGGAATCCTACCGCGAGGTCTACCTTATGCCGAAATACGAGAGCTTTACGGTTGATTCAAAATCGACGTCGGATCTCGTGACCTACACCGACATCACGCTCAGCTGTAAGGTCGATTTCAGCGTCACACGCACCCGAACCGTCGGGGGATCGGCTGTGACCGACACACTCTCGGGAAGCATCAGCGTTCTCCAGGTGCTTTATAAAGGCGAGTGGAGAGTGTGGAGCTTTGTATATGAGCAGACGGTGGGGAATTGATTCTGTCGCGCAAGCGCGAGTTAAAATTCGCCTGCGGCGAAGTTAAGATCGGCTACGCCGAGTTAATGTCTGCCTGTGGCAGAATGATGATTCGCCTTCGGCGAAATAAAGGTAATAAATCCGCGCGCAAGCGCGGATTTATTAATTTTATCTCTCCCTCAGTCACTTCGTGACAGCTCCCTCCTCAGAGGGAGGTGGCATTTTTCGTTAGAAAAATGCCGGAGGGAGAGAAAAGCGATCCTGCCTTTGTTCAATATAAACAAAATTGAATCCCCGTAATTATGCAACAATACAAAAAGCAAGTCAAGGTGAGAAATAATCTTGACTTGCTTTTTTCTTTATGATAAAATAAAATCAGGAAAATATTTTTTCGAATGATGCAACCGAAATGGTCGTTTTCTGTATTTTTATATGATAAAAAACAAAAATCTGCAAATTATCCCAGGAAACATGCATTTTATCCCAAATTCCGTTTTTCGGTGAAAAATATGATATAATTAAAGACAACCAAAAAAGGAGGTAAAGTCTATGAAAAAATTAATCTCAACCATCCTCGTCCTCGCCTTTGTTTTGGCTGCCTTGAGTGCAATTGTGCCGAGCGTTTCTGCGAAGAGCGCGACGATCAGCGAGAGGGATGCTAAAGAATTGGTAGTAAAGGCGGGTCAGCTTTTTCGTGCACGAGTTAGCGGATACAACAATAAATACTTTGATACCAATTCCGATGAACGCAAGACGGTGCATTTCCCGGAGTATAATATCGATGTAACGTATCGCCCCGTGCTTGAAGCAAAGCTCCCGGGCGGCTCGTATGCGGCTATGTGTGCACTTGCCAACGAGGTATATACCGAAGATATAGCATCAAGCTCTTATAATATTGGCGAATATGGCGTGAATGATGGAACAAATCGTTACGTGGTAACTATTCCGAATTTTTATGTGGATGAAAACGGAAAGGTATTTGCGTATGGATTCCTTGAATACGGCTATATCAGCGTGAGGGAGAATACCGTCAATTTGGTCTCAAATATTCGCGGGGATATGTCCGAAGCGAGTGCGATCATTGCTATCCATGCGTATTGGGCAGACGCTCCGAGACCTTATTACTATTTCCCCATCGAGTGTAAGTTTGTGAATACCGCTGACGGTTGGAGAATTGCCGAATCCGAATTCAGCATTCTTTTTGCCAACGATAAAAGTTATCTTGATGATTACCGAAAGGCTAATCCCGACAAAGTCTCAGCTGACGTGGGAAAGCTCCTTGATGCCGAGGCAAAGTATGTTGTTGACGAAGCGGTAATGGATTATTTGATCGAAATGTATTGCGGTTATTACGAAAGATATCTTGATTACGTAAAGCGCGAACATAAGGAAGTCAAGGAGATCGCAAAAGAAATTACAGATCCCGATGGCTCAAAGCGCACCGTGAATTATGTCGAGAATATTGGAATAGATGAATATGCGGCGATTTATTTTACCGATGACGTTGCAGAATCCTTTATGACAAAAGCATATCACAACAATGATCTCGATATGTTTATAACCGAAGGTGATACAAAATATCTGGCTTATATCGACGGTGCGGACGATCTTTCGTTTGTATATGATCCGGAAGATGTTGTTGTTGAACTTGTTGAATCTACGGAGAAGGATGCGACAGCTCGCGTATATTGCGGCCTCAAAAAGGATGGCAAGATTATTCCGATATACGTTGAATGCAAGTTTGAAAAAAACTATCAGCGGTGGTATATTGCCGAATCCGACTTCGTCGATATGCTGAACTCTGCCGACCGATTTGAATACACCGTCGGCGAAGCGCCCTCAACCGGTGACAATGCGTTTGATGCGATCGCCATCTGTCTCGGCGGAATGGCACTCGTTATGTCTGTGATCGCACTGATACCTCGCAAAAAGAGAGAAACACTTTGACTTTAGTTATGAAAGGACGGTAAAACGATGAAAAAGTTTTTATCAATCATTTTGGCGCTCACATTTTGCTTTGCCGCCTTTTCGGCACTCGCGCCGACGGTTGCAGCTAAGTCGGAAACTATCAGCGAGAGCGAGGCGAAGGAACTGATCGTAAAGGCGTATGACTTCTGTATGAACGTAAGAGCGGATGTAATTAACGTTCACGAAATTTCCGATGAATACAGAATAGAAGTAAAATTCGGAGACCAAGCTTGGGAGCGTGAGCATTATTGGCTCGCCAAAGAAGATAATCTTCCCGGCGGGTCTTATGAGAAAATGTGCGAATATGCAGAAACAATCTATACTGCCGAAGTCGCGCACGAGGCTTATGCATATCAATTGACCGGTTTTGTTCATCCGAGCGATGGAATGTGGGAAATACTGCGCCCTCTGTTTTACAGAGACGAAAAAGGTGTTCTGTATTCAGCTTCGGGTGTGGTTATGAGCTATAACGGCGCATATCTTTATCCCGACAAAGAGAATTTTGAAATTGAGATAGTATCCGGCGACTCGAAGACCGCAAAGGCGACAGTTCCTGTATATTTCAAATATATCGACGGTCCGCGAGTTGATGATTATGATCTTGTAGAGTGCCGATTTGAGAACACCGCCGATGGCTGGAGAATAGCAGAATCTGAATACAGCCTTATTATGGCAACCGATCACGCATATCTTCAAGATTACCGCGCGAAAAATCCCGATGCTCCGAATCCATCGGGTGGCGAAATTCTGATTCCCGATGTGAGAGAAGTGCTGAGATTCGTCGTCGGACAGCCCAAATTCATAAATAAATATATTTCTATGATAAAAGACGCGCAAACGGATTTTCCGCAGAACGATAAGTATGCTTCAATATTCAAGGAAATTTCACTCCCCGACGGAAGCGTTCGAAAAATGGAGTATATTCCGAAGGATATTAGTGTAAACGGATACGGTTATGGCTTCAGCGTATATGATTATGGTGACTTCTGCACAGATCAGGTGATGGAAAAGCTTAATTCCAAGTCTTACACCGATAACAACTTCGATATGTACATTAAAGAAAATGGAATCGAATATCTGGCATATTTCAATGCTGATGAGGATTTTTTATATGTCTGCGACCCCGAAACTGCCGTGATCGAAATAATCGAATCAACGGATAAGGCGGCAACGGCGAGAATCTATTGCGGTCTTAAGGACGGGGAGAACGTGATCCCGATTTCGGTGGAGTGTAAATTTGAAAAGGGAAGCAGGTGTTGGTTCCTCGCTGATTCGCCCTTTGTCGATATGCTCGCGTCCGCTGACGGATTTGAATACACCGTCGGTGAAGCACCCGAAACAGGCGACAACTCGTTCAACAAAATCGCTGTCTGCCTCGGCGGTATGGCTGTTGTGATGTCCGTGATCTGTCTTGTTCGCAAGAGAAGAGAAGAATAATTTTTCATTAAAAAACCAAGCTCGATGAGCTTGGTTTTTGTATAGCAACTTTTGTCCGATAGATACCCATAAATGACTTGCGAAAATGCGTTTTTTGTCTTATAATGATATATGTATAGGTATGTTATACCAAAATCCACGAAAATGTGAGGCAAGACTATGAGTGAAGTTAAAAATGCACAGAAGACAGGCTGCGCCGTCATCGGCTACGGCGGAATGGGCGGCTGGCACACCAGATATATTCTTGAGAGCGACGTGGCGTACCTTTGCGGTATCTACGATATCAATCCCGTGAAGGTCGAGCTTGCTAAGACCAACGGCATCCGCGCGTATGAGTCCCTTGAGGAGCTTCTTGCGGACGACGAGATCAAGTTCGTTACTATCGCAACTCCCAACGAGGTCCACGCCGAGATCGCGATCAAGGCTCTTCGCGCGGGCTAGCACGTTATCACCGAGAAGCCCGTTGTTCTCAACTCGAAGGAGCTTGAACAGGTTATTGCCGTTGCAAACGAGTGCGGCAGACTCTTCACCGTTCACCAGAACCGCCGTTGGGATATCGACTTCCGTATGATGCGCGAGGCGTACCTTTCGGGTAAGCTTGGCAGAGTTTTCTCCTGCGAATCGAGAATCCACGGCTCTCGCGGTGTTCCCGGCGACTGGAGAGGCAAGCCCGAGCACGGCGGCGGAATGATCTACGACTGGGGCGTTCACCTCATCGACCAGATGCTTCTCATCTTCGAGGATAAGAAGATCAAGCGGGTTCGTTGCCTCTGCGAGCATATCACAAACAAGGAGGTTGACGACGGCTTCAAGCTCGACATCATCTTCGAGGACGACACCGTCGGTCACATTGAGGTCGGCACTCACCACTTCATCTCGCTTCCGAGATTCTATATGACGGGTACTTCGGGCGCGGCTATCATCGAGGATTGGCGCGACCGCACCCGCGTTATCTCCTGCAAGACGGTCGAGGAGGGCGAGGTCAAGCCCGTCGTTACCGCCGCAGGCATGACAAAGACCATGGCTCCCCGCGCCGAGGATACTCTTGAGGAATCCTACATCGAGCGTATGGAGTCCGACGTTCACGATTACTACCGCAACTTCACCGCGGCTATCCGCGGCGAGGCTGAGCAGATCGTCAAGCACGATCAGATGCGCCGCGTTCTCCGCGTTATCGAGGCGGCTTTCGAGTCGGATAAGCTCGGTAAGACCGTTGACTTTGAGGAAGTATAATGACTTACCTTTTCGATTTTGACGGTACTCTCGTCGATTCGATGCCGACCTACGCCTCGCAGATGCTCCGCATTCTTGACGAGACGGGCACGCCCTATCCCGACGACGTGATCAAGATCATCACGCCCCTCGGATATATCGGCACGGCGAAGTATTATCTCGAGCTCGGTATGCCGCTGACCTTTGAGGAGATCACAAGGCGTATGGGCGAATATATGTACGAGCAGTACGCGAACAACATCCCCGCGAAGGAGACCGTCTGCGAGACTCTGCTTGCTCTGCGCGCACGCGGAGACAAGCTGAACGTCCTGACCGCAAGTCCGCATCTGACCCTTGATCCCTGCCTCAAGCGTCTCGGACTTTACGATCTCTTTGATAACGTTTGGTCCTGCAACGATTTCGATATGACAAAGGCAGACCCCGCGATCTACGTTGAGGCGGCAAAGCGACTCGGCAAGAGCGTTGAAGAAATCACCTTCCTTGACGACAACCTCGGAGCCTGCCGTACCGCAAAGATCGCAGGAATGAAAGTCTACGGCGTCTATGACGATTCCTCAAAGGAATACACCAAAGAAATGAGCAGCGAATTTGACGGTTATATCGTTAAGTTCAGCGAATTACTTTAATAGCGGAAAGTTTTGATCAAACTTTTTCAAAAGTTT
>JAZSEA010000105.1:0-22421 GCA_045531455.1 Eubacteriales bacterium | reverse complement strand
GAATAAATTTTTGATGGATTTTGGTGGGATGTAGCGAAGCAAGGTATTAACCTTGCGAGATATATCACGCCGAAAGACGCGAAAATTTATCGCCGCAGAGCTTATGGGTTCGGCTCTCTTCGGCTATAGCTTAGCGAAGTTATATCAAAGCCATATTAAATTATCGCACAGATATTTTTCGAGCAACGCGAGAAAAATTACATTAACTCTGCACTCTGCATTCTGCACTCTGCACTTACTTATCGTTCCAGATCGGATTTCCGAGTGCGAGGCGGAGATCGCGGTTTACGTCGAAGACCTCGGCACGGTAGAAGGAGACCGAGGGATCGCAGTCGATCGCTATGGTGACGCCTGCCTCGCAGGAGAATTCAACGCTTTCGACCAAGCCCTTGTCGCTGAGCAGATCGAGGCGGTAGCCGTGCTCGGGATTCTTTACGCTCTTGTGGAAGTCGGAGGCGGAAAGAACAAGTCTTTCGCCCTCAAAGGGGAGATGTCCGCCCATACGCGTGTCACCGACACACATCTTGATTCCGACGGGACCGCAGACGAAGTCGCCCTCGCGGAGGTGGGATATGTAAGCTACGTTCTTGCGCTCTGCGGAGTAGATCGTGGTCAGCGCGCGGTCGGAGCAGCAGGCGTGTCCGTCGCCGCCCGCACAGCAATAAAGCCGCTTGCCCTCGGCGAGAATATCGCAGTAGAGGTTGTAGTTGTTTTCGGTATGCTTAGATTCGAGAGAGCGGTAGATGACCTCGATGCCTGTGTAGTCGCGGAACCAGTAGTCGAGGGGATCATCCGAGATCATAAGTTGCTTCGGGTGCGGATGAACGAAGAAGCCGCCGAGAGAGAGGACCTTTTCTATCAGCTCGACGAAGCGTTCGCGCTTGAACTTGGGGTATATGAAATGACCCTCCTCGCCGCCCTCGAACTGATACTCGGGGAAGGAGTGGAGAAGCTCCTCGGTCGATTTTGGTCCGGGGAAGATCATATTGTAATGGACCGAATTTTTCTCGCATTCGATATCGGTGATGCCTGTTCCGGGCTCGGTGCCGCCGATGAAGGTGCCGTCCTCCCATTCGGGGAGATACATATGGCGCACCTGCTTGTGGTCGAGGATAGCGGCAAAATCCATACCGAAAGCCTCCATCGCGCCCTTCCAATGATCGAGATTTCGCTTGCCGTCGGCTGTTCCGCCCGTGGCGGCGTGGTCGTGGAGCTCACCGAAAAACGCGCGCCTGCCCTCGTAGAGCGCGGCGATATGGGCAATATCCTTTTCTGTTGCAAGCATGGTTTATCCTCCGAAAAATATTTATAAATAGATTATAGCATAATATCGCACCAAAGTCAACAATAACGGTGTTTTTTATATGGTTTTCGTTGACAATCGCGGTGATGTGTGCTATAATGAAATAAAACAAAAAAGGAGTATAAATTATGACTTCACGTTTTTTAAAATTTATTAGCATTATCCTTGCAATCATTATGATGCTATCTGCTTTTACCGCATGTGCCGAAACTGTCGGCGGAGAGGAATCTGCTCCCACAACTACAGCTCCCCAAAATGCAGTTGTCACGACGAGTGAATTGCCTCCCGAGGAGACTATTGCAGGCGATGACGTTCCCGAGCTTGATTTCGGCGGCGAGGATATTGTCATTCTTGGCCGCAACCGCGACTGGGTAATTGATGAAATCGCTGTTGAGGATGAAAACGGTACCGTCATTAACGATGCTGTTTATCGGAGAAATACGCTCGTTTCTGAACGTCTTGGTATTAATATCGTTTATCAGGGCGTAGGTAGTACCACTTCTACCGATAACTATGCAGTTCGAGATGCTCTTCGCTTATATATCGATTCCGGTGCGGAGGATGTAGACCTCGTTTCAAATGCGGCTTACGTTGCCGCTTCCACGCAGGCAGAGGGACTTTACCGCAGTCTTACCGACGTCGAAAACCTTAACCTGTCAAAGCCTTATTGGTCGCAGGGCCTTAACACCGCAATGGATGTTGCGGGCTCGCAGTATCTCTGCTCGGGTGCTGTCTTCCTTTCCTACTATCGCTTTATTTTTGTTACCTTCTTCAATATTGATATGTTCAATGACGCAGGTATTGAGCTTCTTTACGATACCGTTGATAAGGGCGAATGGACGCTTGAAAAGCAATCCGTTCTGGCTAAACAGCTTTACAAGGATAGCAACGGTAACGGCAGTAGCGATGAGGGTGACGTTTTCGGTTTTATGGGTAATCACGATATGATCGGTGTTGATGGCTATTGGGCATCCTTCGAGCTCCCGATCCTTACCAAGAACGAAGATGGATACTACAAGTACGATATCGATATTGAGCGTACTGCCAAGGCTATCGATGCTATTAACGATTTCTTCTGGAATAACGAGGGCGTTATGCGCGTTCCTTATAAGTCGGGCGACACCGAGCAGGATGAGATTGCTCAGCGCTTTGCAAACGAAGAGGCTGCAATGGTAACTCTCCGTCTTATCGAGTGTGAAAACGACCTGGTCGGCATGAATAACTACGGTATCGTTCCGCTTCCCAAGTTTGACGAGAATCAGCAGATCAACCGCTCGGCGATCCATGACTCTTTCTCGGCATTTTCTATTCCCAATTTTAACTTCAGCGATGACGAGCTTGCAATGATCGGTGCTGTTCTTGAGGTAATGGCTTCGCAGAGCTTCAAGAGCATCACTCCCGCATATTATGAGCAGGCTCTCAAGGGTAGATATGCAAATGACCCTCAGTCGGTTGCTATGCTTGACGATATTACCCAGAATGTATGGATAGAAGCGGGCATTCTTAATTGCAACGCTATCGACGCACCGCACAAGACGTTCAGAAATGCTATTAAAAACCACAATACCAATGCAAGTTCTCTCTTAAAACAGACGCAGAGACTTGTCCAGAAAAAGTTGGGCACTCTTAACGAAGATCTCGAAAAGCTTCTCGGCTGATATGGATGCCGATCCGCATTTAGCGGATCGGTATTTTTTTTGTTATTTAATATATATCCTCTTGATTATAGAAAAAATGTATGATATAATATTAGATAACTATATTTAATTATTATGGCGAGGTGTGCTTTTATGAAAATAGACGTTAAGATCAAGCTTACACGTGGGGCTAAAGTACCCGAATATGCGACCGACGGCTCTGCCGCCGTTGATATCCGTGCGGCTCTCGAGGGCGGCGAGGTCATCATCGATCCCGGCGAGAGAGCGATGATCCCCACGGGAATTGCTATCTCCACGGGACGCGATGATATCGTTGCCGTTATGGCGGGCAGAAGCGGTCTTGGCGCAAAGCACGGCGTTACTCTCGCAAACGGCATCGGAGTCATCGATTCGGATTACCGCGGAGAGATCCGCGCGACGCTGATCAATAAAGGCAACGAGCCTTTTAAGGTATGCGACGGCGACAGAATCGCTCAGCTTATGTTTATGCCGGTGCTTCAGGCGTCCTTCATCGAAGCGGACGAGCTTGACGAGACAGAGCGCGGCACGGGCGGATTCGGCTCGACGGGGGTAAACTGAGATGAAGCTGATTCTTGCATCACAGTCGCCCAGACGTAAGGAGATCCTCAATAGCGTCGGCTTGAATTTTGAGGTCATGCCCGTCGATGCCGACGAAAGCCTGCCCGAGGGTATCGAGGCTGCCGATGCGGTCACTCTCCTCGCTCGCAGAAAGGCAAAGGCTCTCCTTGAGGCACATCCCGAGCTTTCCGACTGTGTGATTCTTGCCGCTGATACTCTTGTCGAGTGCTTCGGCGAGATCCTTGGCAAGCCCGAAAATAAGGAGGATGCCCGCAGAATGCTTACTATGCTCTGCGGATGCGGAAGCGCGGTGCATACGGGTATCTGCATTGCCCACAAGGGCAGATTTGCAACGGCTCTCGAGACCGCGTACGTCACCTTCGACGAGATGAGTGCGGAGGAGATCGAAGATTATATTTCAACCGACGAGCCCTACGATAAGGCGGGCGGTTACGCCGTGCAGGGACGTGCGGCACTTTACATTGCGGGAGTTACGGGCGACTGGTATTCGGTCGTCGGACTGCCCATCCATGCGGTGAAGAACCTTCTCGACGAGGAGTTCGGCATCCGCGTCAAGGATATTGATTAAGGAGAAAAGATGTCAAAGCATTTGGGAATTGACCTGGGTACTGCCAATACCCTGGTATATATGAAGGGAAAGGGAATAGTCCTGCGTGAGCCGTCGGTCGTGGCGGTCGATCAGGTTCGCAAGAGAGTAGTTGCCGTCGGAAGCGAGGCAAAGCGTATGATCGGCAAGACTCCCGGAAATATTGTGGCACAGAGACCGCTCAAGGACGGCGTAATTGCTGATTTCGATAAGACTGCAAGTATGCTTCATTCCTTCTTCTCGAAGGTTTCGGCGGGCGGAGTTCTCTCGCGCCCGACGGTTATGATCTGCATCCCCTACGGTGTCACAGAGGTTGAACGCCGTGCGGTCGAGGACGCAACCTTCGAGGCGGGAGCAAAGAGCGTCGCTCTGATCGAGGAGCCCATCGCATCCGCAATCGGCTCGGGACTCAAGATCGCGGGCGCACGCGGATCGATGATCGTCGATATCGGCGGCGGAACGACCGAGGTGGCTGTCATAAGCCTTGGCGGAATCGTAATTTCGCACAGTCTGCGTACCGCGGGCAACATTCTTGACGAGTCGATCGTGCAGTATATGAAGCGCGAGCATAAGATACTGATCGGAGACGGCACCGCGGAGGCACTCAAGAAGGATATCGGATCGGTCCATCCCTCTATGGATCGCGGCGAGCGCGAGATCAGGGGACGTAACCTCCGCACGGGACTTCCCGCGGTAATGACCGTGACCTCGGCACAGGTCAGAGAGGCTATGCGCGAGTCGGTGGATCAGATTATCGACACGATCAGACTTGCCCTCGAGAATACACCGCCCGAGCTTTCAGCCGATATCTTCGATTTCGGCATCATGCTTGCGGGAGGCGGCGCGCTTCTCGGAGGTCTGCCCGCGCTTATCACCGAGCGTACGGGCGTCCGCGTTACGGTTGCAAAGAGACCGCTTGACAGCGTTGCTCTTGGTATCGGACGCGTTATCGAAGGAAACTACAGCGGCGTGGCTAAATACCGCGCAAGATAATTTTTAGATTTCAAGGAACGTTGATATGGGATTCATTCTGAAGTTGATAAAGAGCAGATTCTTCATAATATCGCTTGCGGTTGCGCTGCTTTTGTCGATCGTGCCGGGTGTACTATGCGCGATGGGGCAGGGCTCCTATATCCGTTCCGCACTCGTAACGGTTGCAACGCCCTTCAGATGGGCTTTCACCAAGGTCGGCGAGGGACTTTCGGGATTTTCGATGTACTTCCGAACGCTCGAGGAGCTGCGAGATGAAAACGAAGCTCTCCGCGCCGAGCTTGAGGGATACAAGAACCTTGTCTACGATGCCGAGCTTATCGGGGAAGAGAATGAATTTTTGAGCGAATTCCTCGGAATCAAGGAGGAGCACGTCGATTTCCTCTTTGAGGATGCGACCGTCGTCGGACGCGAGTCGACGAATTACCGCACCGTATACACCCTCTCGAAGGGAACGCTCCACGGCATCGAGGTCAATATGCCGATAATCACCGAGGAGGGACTTGTCGGACATATCACCGAGGTCGGAGCGACCTGGTCGAAGGCGGTCCTGATAACCGAAACGGCGTCGGCTGTCGGCGGATACATTGAGCGTTCGGGGGTCCTCGGAGTGGTGGAGGGCACCTATGAGCTGAGGACCGAGGGCATCTGCAGGATGGTTTACATCGAGCCCGATTCGGATATACGAGTCGGAGACAAGGTGCTTTCCTCGGGAATGGGCGGTGTATATCCGAGAGGAATCCTCATTGGACACGTCAGCGAGATCTCGGTTGACGAGAATACCCGTACACTTACCGCGCTGATAGAGCCCTCCGCCGATCTCGACTCGATCTCGAAGCTGATGATCATCACCGAGTACAGCATTGTCTCCGAGCGGGAGGAATGATATGGAATTCAAGGAACAAAAGCACCGCGGACTCTTTTCCTCCCAGACTATGGGAAGGATATTGCTCTTTTCGCTCTTCGTGTTTATCGCAGGAGCACTTCAAAGCTCCTTTTTCGCATCCGTCAGCTTCATCCCCGCAACGCCCGATCTCCTTCTGATCTGCGTTATCGGACTTGCGGTTTATGACGGTGAGAGAAGCGGAGCCGTATCGGGAATTGCGGCGGGCGTGCTTGCCGAGGCTTTCGGCGGCGGAGCGCATATGCTCTTTTTCCCTCTCTTTTATATGCTCTGCGGCTACTTCTTCGGGGTGGTCAGCCGCATATTTCTGAACAGAAATTTCATTTCGTGGATGCTCTATATCCTGATCGGAACCGCTCTGCGTGCTGGTTTCAGCGTCATTCACGTGATGCTCTCGGAGACGGATATCAATCTCTATCTGATCTTCACCGAGATCGTTATCCCCGAATATTTTCTTACTTTACTTTGTTCGATACCGATGTATTTCCTTGTGCGGGTGACGGTCCGTCCCTTCCACAAGAAGATCGAAATGGAATAATATCCTCACAATAAAAACTTCGTTTTTATTGTGGTATTCACGCGCTTATCGCCGCCGGACAAAATCATTGATTTTGTCCGCTCCCCTCGGCGCGTGGACTCGCTTTGCTCGTCAAGGCGGTGTCTTGTGGGCGGCAAAGCCGCCGAAAAAACGGATTTTTAATTAATTGTTTCTCTGGAAAAAAACGAAAGGAGGCGCGATGTGAATAACCGTCAGAATGAAAACGTCGATGAGAACGTAAATGAATACGGCAGACGGGAATATCTTTACAGATACATCATCATCGCCGCCTTTTTCATTGTAATTTGTCTGGTCTATACCGTTTCTGCCCTGCGCATACAAAGCCTCTACGGCGGGCGCGATGATGAGGCAGGAGACAATTACACGACCCGAAAGGTCACTCTCCAAGCCGTTCGCGGTGAGATCTACGACCGAAACGGCAATATCCTTGTCAGCAATGAATACACCTATTCGCTGATCTACGATTATTCCGCAACCGCGAAGACCTATGCCGAGCAGAATCGGGATATCCTTGCGATCCTCTCTCTGCTTGATGGCACCGAATGCCGCGCGGAAAAGCAATGTCCCTTCAAGGGAACCTATCCCGAGATCACCTTTGACGTTGCCGTGCTCAAGAGCTCGACGGTCAAGGCGAGACTTGCGAGGATCATCGGCGACCACGGACTTCCCGAGGACGCTCCCGCCGCGGATATTGCAAGATCGATCGCGGAAAGATACGATATGCTCGGCGAGGACGGCGAGCCGATCTATTCTCCCGAGGAGATGGCTGAGCTGATCCGCGTCCGATATGAGATGGAGGCGATCCGCTTCTCGGCTGTCGAGCCCTACATTTTCGGCTCGGGTCTCGATATGGGGCTGATAACGGCTGTGCGCGAGCTCGGTCTGCGCGGCGTTCAGATCAAGATCGATTATTCGAGAGTATACCACTATCCCGGCTATGCCTCGCATATTCTGGGACGTATCAGCGGTATCCTAGCCGAGGATGCTGAATATTATACCTCGCTCGGCTATCCGATCACGGCAAAGGTCGGCATCAGTGGATGCGAGCTTGCATTTGAGGATTATCTCCGCGGTATCGACGGGGAGATGACGATCGTTGAGGACGAATTCGGCAATATGGTCAGCTGTGAGGTCACAAAGGAGCCGCGCGCGGGCTACGACGTCTATCTGACGATCGATATCTACCTGCAGATGGCGTCCGAGGAGGCTCTGGCGGACAATATTCAGTACGTTGTCGACCGCTCGGCTACTATCGAGGGCGATCTCGACGGCGAGGACTGCGACTCGGGTGCGATCGTGGTTCAGACGGCTGAGGGCGGCGAGATCCTTGCGATCGGATCCTATCCCACCTTCGACCTCTCGACCTTCAACAAGGATTTCTCCGAGCTTGTCAACGATCCGCGTATGGTCTACACGAACCGCGCGCTGATGGGACAGTACCGTCCCGGATCGACAGCGAAGATCGGAATGTCGGTCGCGGCACTTGCCGAGCCTCTCTATATCGACGGCGCGCTCTTTACGAGCTCGATGAAGATCGAGACGAAGGGTATTTACACCTTCTATGAGGACTATCAGCCCGAGTGCTGGCTTTATACAGATTTCCATACCTCGCACGGCGCGATCAATATGGCACGCGCCATCAGCGTTTCCTGCAACTATTTCTACTACGAGATCGGCAGAATTATGGGCATCGAGCGCATCAACAAGTATTTTACCCTCTTCGGAATGGAGCAGCATACGGGAATCGAGCTTGCGGAGAACGTCGGAGTCCTCGGTGACGCCGCGTACAAGCAGACGCTCAATATCCCGATCAACGATAAGGCTTGGATGCCGGGTGACACTCTCCGAAGCTCGATCGGCGTTGGATACAGCGAGCACACACCGCTCCAGATATCGAATTACATTTCAATGATCGTCAACGGCGGAACGCGCTACGCCGCTCATCTGCTGAAGGAGGTCAGATCATTCTCGGGTGAGACGGTATATTCGACCGAGCCCGAGGTGCTTGCAGAGGTCGAGATCGCAAATTCGACCTACTCCTCGATAATTGAGGGTATGCACGGCGTGCTTTCATCCTCCGCGGATCTCCGCAAGTCATTCGGAGATTTCCCCGCCGAGATCGGTGCGGGCGGTAAGACGGGTACTGCACAGACAAGCTCGAACACGAGCAACAACGCCGTTTTCGTCTCCTTTGCTCCCCTCGATGACCCCGAGATCGTCGTCGCCTGCGTCCTCGAGCGCGGTGCGAACGGTTATAACGCATCCTGGGCGGCAAGAGAAGTGCTTGACAGATATTTTGGTCTGGTAAGCGAAGATTCTGAAACAAAAGAGAATTAATATGAAGACAATACGCAAATTGCCGCGAGTTGCGGCACTACACGATCTTTCCTGCTTCGGCAGATGCGCGCTGACGGTCATAATCCCCGCGCTCTCCGCAGCGGGAATCCAGACTATCCCCGTACCGACGGCACTTCTGTCAACGCATACGGGCGGATTTACCGATATGCATTTCCGTGATCTTGACGACTCGATCGAGGCGATCGGCAAGCATTTCTCCGAGCTTGGTCTCGATCTCGATGCGATCTACACGGGCTTCCTCGGAAGCGAGAAGCAGGTGAAGACCGTTGAGGATTTCATCGACCGCACAGCGGACGCGGATACTCTGATCTTCGTCGATCCCGTTATGGGCGACGACGGAAAGCTTTATTCCGCTTGCTTCCCCGAGCTTGTCTCGGAGATGAAACGCCTTTGCGCGAGAGCGGATATCATAACCCCGAATCTGACCGAGGCTTGCCTTATGACGGATACCGGATATCCCGATCTTACGTCATTTACCGCAGAAGAAGCCGAAAAAGTGATCGGCGCGATCGCGGAGAAGATCAAGGGCTTTACCGATGCCGAGTGCATCATCACGGGAATTCATTTTGAAGGCGGAGTCGGAACCTACTGCCTCGGCTCGATGCATTGTGAGCGCGCCAGACGCAACGATTATCCAGGAACGGGAGACCTTTTCGCATCCGTACTGCTTGCTTACATTCTGAGATCGGGCAAGCCGCACGATGCAGCGACTCTCCGTAAAGGCGCGGAGTTCGCATCAAGATTCACCGCCGACGTCATCGACTATTCGCTCGAGAACGGCGCGGACGAGCCGAGACGCGACGGAGTGCTTCTCGAGGGATGCCTCGGAAGGCTCGTCAAGGAGATATGCGAGGCGGAAAATGAATAATTCTATGACTGTCCACGAGGCGCGCGCCGCAGAGCTTTTTATGTCGGGAGCCGTTTGCGCGCAGGCGGTCTTCTGTGCCTTCTGCGACCTGCACGGACTCGATTTCGAGACCGCGGCGAGGCTTTCCTCCTCGATGGGAGGCGGAGTCGGACGTCTGCGCGAGGTCTGCGGTGCCTTTTCGGGCGCGGCGATGGCGGCGGGTCTGATCTATGGATTCACCATTCCGCCCGAGCGCGGCGAAAAAAGCCTACATTATAAAAGAATACAGGAGCTCGGCACGCGCTTTTCCGAAAGATGGGGAAGTGTGGTCTGCCGCGACATCCTTTCCTCGAGGCTCGAAGCCGATGCGGTATCGAGCGAGCCTAACCCTGAGGAGCGAACACCCGAATATTATGCGAAAAGACCCTGCCTTGAGGCTGTAAGACTCGCGGCAAGGTTGCTCGACGAATATATTGAAAATAACCCGATCAAGGGAGGTTTATTATGAAAAAATCGCGTTTTTTGATCTTTTTAACTTGTATTTTAGCCTTTGTGCTGCTGTTTTCCGCTTGTAACGAGGAGGAAGAGCCGCCCGTAGTGAGCGACGAGAACACCTCGGAGGTCATCGAGGAGACCGAGCCTCTTCCCGCAACTCTGAAATTCAGCGAAAACAAGCACTGCGAGTTCTATATCGTCTATCCGCAGGACTTTGACAGCGACGTCAAGGACCTTGCGATCGATCTTCGCAAGCAGATAAATAAGTATGTCGGCGTTGAGCTCAAGATCGTCAGCGATCAGATAATGGATAAGCCTTACGGCGACACGGGTATCGAGCATCAGTACGAGATCCTGCTCGGAACGACCAACCGCGATGCCTCGAAGAAGGTTACCGAGGGTATGCGCTCGCGCGATTACACGGTCACCTTTGATGGCGACAAGATCGTTCTCGCGGGTATCAATCTCAGTATGGTTGAGAAGGCTTGCGACCGTTTCGTCAACAATATCCTGATCAAGCAAGGCAAGGGGAACGTCGGTCAGGCTACGATCGAGCTTACCGAGGAAAGCAAGTTTTTCTACGTATACGGCAAGTATTCGATAAAGTCCTGCACTCTTCTCGGCGCAGACCTTATGGAGTACGATATTGTCTATGCAAAGAGTGACGTTTATTCCGCCGAGAGATTTGCGCGGCTCTTCCACAATGATCTGTCCAGATCCGCGGGCTACGAGCTCGATCTTAAGTCGGACTCCTCCGCGGGCAGAGATGATGACGGTAGCAAGCGCGAGATCCTCTTCGGAAAGACCACGCACGGCGGCGACACCGTTGAGACCAAGCACGGATTTTCCGTCCGCGCTTCGGGAAGCAAGCTCTATATTTCCGCAGAGTGTATGGATGGCTACGCCGCGGCTTACAATTATCTGACCGAGACGCTCTTTAAGGGTGAAAACGTTGAGATCGCGGATGGCTTTACCTACACGGGAGTTGCCGAGCCCGAGGACAAGGAAAATGTCGAAAACAGATCGGGCGAATACCGCGTTATCTTCAACAACGTCCACGGCGCACACGTTGACGAATACCCGATGGCATCGAGAAATATTATGCAGGCGGAGCTCCATATCGAGTATCTCCCCGACGTTATCGGTCTTCAGGAGAGCGCGGCTTGCGTTGTTCCTTATCACACCTTTATCAAAAAGTACGGCTACGCCGAGGTTCCCGTCAAGGTGACAAACTCTAACGGAGTAAACTACACGCCCCTTCTTTACCTCAAGGATAAGCTCGAGGTGGTTGAGAGCGGATATTACCTCTATGACGACGGCGCGGGCGACAAATCGAAGTCGGTGACCTGGGCTGTATTCAAGGATAAGGCTACGGGCGACGTATTCGCTGTAGGATCGACTCATTTCTACTGGACGAGCGACGATCTCGGTAAGTCCGCGAGGATCAAGGATGCCGCTCAGCTTGCAGACGTTGCTAAGAAGATCACGGATAAGTATTCCTGCCCCTTCATCGTAGGCGGTGACTACAACTGCAATATCAGTTCCGACCCGATCAAGAATCTCTATTCCGCGGGCTTTGAGAATCTGCAGAAGATCTCGCCCGAAGCCTCAACCATCACCACCCACCACGCATACGTTCCGTATAATGCCGAGCTCAATCTCTATCTTGATGCGTCTTCGGTCTACCCGACGAAGCCGTATTCCTCTGCGATCGACCACGCGTTGATCTATAACAAGAGCACCCTGTCCCCCAAGCTCTTCAGCGTTCTTACGCACGACTATACGCTCCTTTCCTCCGACCATTGCCCGGTCATGGTGGATTTTGATATTAATTAAATAAAATCAAAACTGACTGCCTCGAAAGAGGCAGTCAGTTTTGTTCCTTTATTGTGCCGAAGGCGTGCGAATTTGACGTTTTTCCTTGGAAAACGGCGGTGTTTAGCCGCCGAGGCAGATTCGCGGCTTGCCAAAGGCAAGCGTATCATCATTCGGCGTCAGCCGATCATCATTCTCGCAAAGCGAGATCATCATTCGCCCGTCTTCTTGTGAAAACAAAGCCGATTGCAAGAACAATGCCGAAGACGGGCGATAATGCTGCGCCGCATCCCTTTTCTTCCGCAGCCTCGGTTATCTCCTCGGTCGCGTTTACCGTCAGCGCGGCTTCCTTTTCCTCTTCCGTCAGAGGGCGGGAGGTGTAGGTCGCGGTGTAGGTCGCGTCTCGCTTGAGATAGCGCGAAAGCTCAACGTCCCAGCCCGCAAATTCATATGCGTTTTCGCCGTCCTTCTCACGGGTGGGATCTGTTTCGATGGGGTATTTAACCTGCGTGCCGTAGTCGCATTGAGTAGTCGCAAGGACGCTTCCGTCGTAGTCAAGGAAGGTGACGGTCAACTTCTCGGGCTCCCAGACGGCGTAGAGCTTGGCGTCCTCGTCTGCGGTGTATTTGTCGCCCGGCTTGTAGACGACCTCGCCACGGCTTTCGGTCGCCCAACCGACAAAGGTGTGACCCGTCAGAGTGGGTACTTCTTCGGTGACCGTCAGATCGATCCCCGGGTGCTTGCGCTGGAGAGTGAGCGCGAATTTGCCCTCTCCTACCTTATAATATATAGTGTGCACGATATCGGTCGCCGAGCGGAGATAGGAGATCGAGATCCAGCCCTCTTTTCCGCCGAAATCGATGCGTCCCCAGTTTTCGTTGAACTTGAGGACCTCGACCTTATCGTCCTTCGAGAGAGTGCCGAGGATCGGGAATGACGTTCCCGCGCCCGCGCGGACGTTGAGTGAATCGGCTGTGACAAAATATTCGCCCGGTTTTGTGTCAGCCTCGAGAGGGAAGACCGAATAATCGGTGCCTTCCTTCGTCTCGTACTTGAGCGCGCCGTAGCCGACTATGTAGCTGTCGTTGATCGCGTATTTGTGCTTGCCGACGCGGTCGCCGCCGTTTCCTTCTATTGTATATACGTATCCGTCGCTGACGCCGATGACGAGTCCGACGTGGCTGGAAACTGCCGTCGAGCTTGCGCTCTTGAAGTAAATGAGGTCGCCCGTGAGGGGTATGTAGCCGCTGTCTACCGTCTTGTAAAGCCCCTGCGGCTTGAGGATCTCGTTGATCATTCGCGGACAGCTTACCTCTGAGCAGTCGATCTCCGCGGGGATGCCTGCCTGGAATTGACACCAGGATACGAACGCCGCGCACCAGGCGTAGCCCCAGATATTGTCAAGCTTGCAGAAAAGGCGGTTGTATTCGACGTAATTGTTCGAGCCAGAGAAATTCCAGCCGTCCATATCGGCGTCCGAGTCGCCCTCGTGGTATCCGAGCTGCGAGAGCGCGACGAGGATCACGTCGTATCGGTGGTCGCCCGTGAGCTTGGATTTAGCTTCAAGAAGCTGCTCGTAATACTTGCTCGATTTGTATGCGTCGCCGTATTCGTACGCGCTGTAATTCGGCTTGATGGATGCCGATGCGGGCAGTGCAAACGGGATCATCATAATTAAAGAAAAAAGAATAGAGATAAGCTTTTTCGCGGTTGATTCAGTCATTTTTTGACCTCCGAAATTTGTTCTTTCAGTAATATTATACCACATTATTTCAGCATTGTAAAGGGGTAAAGAAAATTTCAAAAGGTATGGATAAACATAAATGGAAACAAATGGCGATTAGTTGAAAAATAACTAATAATTTGCGCGCGGTATAGGAAAATTATGGGTATTATCACAAAATTAACAATTAGGAATAAAATATTTTTTGAAAAAGAAAAAAAATAAGGAAAGAATTTGCGAAAAACCTTGACTTGCAAAGGCAGATGTGGTATAATATTCACGAAAACTTTCATATCAAGAAAAGGAGATTTAATTATGAGAAAGTTTACAGCTATTTTCTTTGCTCTCGTACTTTGCGTTTCTGCAATGGTAGTTCTCGCTTCCGCAGCAACCGAATGTCCTGAGCATGACTGGAGTGCATGGCAGACCGTTGAAATTTATGAAGACGGTACTATGCTTCAGGAGCGTTATTGTGCTTGTGGTGAAAGTGATACCCCCCGGGTTGTTGGCGAGCACAAGTGCGTTAACCTTGTACACGTAGAGGCTGTTGCAGCTACCTGTGAGACCAATGGTAACATTGAGTACTGGTACTGCGAGACCTGCGGTTGGATGGAGACTGTTGGCGGCGTTGCTGTTAACAAACTCTCTGTTATCACCCCCGCTGCTCACACCCTCGAGCACGTTGAGGCAGTTGCTGCTACCTGCGAGACCAATGGTAACATTGAGTACTGGTACTGCACCGCTTGCGATTGGATGGAGACCATCGGTGGCGTAGCTACCAACAAGCTCTCCGTAATCACCCCTGCAGCTCACACCCTTGAGCACGTAGAGGCTGTTGCAGCTACCTGCGAGACCAATGGTAACATTGAGTACTGGTACTGCACCGCTTGCGATTGGATGGAGACCGTCGGTGGCGTAGCTACCAACAAGCTCTCCGTAATCACCCCCGCCGCTCACACTCTTGAGCACGTAGAGGCTAAGGCTGCTTCTTGCAAGGAGCAGGGCAACATCGAGTACTGGTACTGCACCGCTTGCGATTGGATGGAGACCGTTGGTGGTGTTGCTACCAACAGACTTGCAGTAATCCTTACCGCTGATCATGACCTCGTTCATGTTGAGGCTAAGGCTGCTACCTGCCTTGAACTCGGCAACATCGAGTACTGGTACTGCACCGCTTGCGATTGGATGGAGACCGTCGGCGGCGTTGCTACCAACAAGCTTGCAGTTAACCTTCCCACTATCGACCACACCATCGAGCACGTAGCTGCTAAGGCTGCTACCTGCGAGGCAGAGGGTAATGTTGATTACTACTACTGCACCGTTTGTGGTTACGCTTGGCTCGACGAGGCAAGAACTCTCGTAACCAACCTCCAGTCTGTAAAGACTCCTGCTGCTCACACTTGGGAGCATCACGACGCTAAGGCAGCTACCTGCTTCGAGACCGGTAACATCGCATACGACGTTTGCACCGTTTGCAACACCGTTGAAGTAGACGGCGGCATTAAGTCCAACCTCCTCGCAGTAGTACTTCCCATCGTTCACAACGTTGAGCACGTAGCAGCTGTTGCTCCTACCGCAACCGAGAACGGTAACATCGAGTACTGGTACTGCAAGGATTGCGGTTACGCTTGGCTTGATGAGCTCTGCACCAAGAATACCAACCTCAAGGCTGTTATTCTTCCCGCTACCGGCGAGACCACTGAGCCCTCCAGCCCTGACACTGGCGACAACGCTATCTTCTTCGTAGTAGCTCTCGTTGCTGTTGCAACCCTCGGCGTTGCTGCAGTTAGCTTCAAGAAGAGAGAGAACTAATCTGTAAAGATTAATTCCTACATATTTCGGCACCTCCTATAAGGGGGTGCCGATTTTTTTGTAAAAAACTATTGCATTTTATTTAATTTTATAGTATAATATATACAATAATAGGCGAAAGCCAAATAATGAGAGGTAAACAAAATGACAAAGACAGTTCGTATAATCGCTGCTTTGATGGCGATCCTTATGGGACTTTCCGCACTCGCTATGGTTGCTGTGTACGTTTCTGCAGAGACCTATGACGGCACAAGCGTATCCGCTTCGCTTTCCGGTTCGGGAACAGAGGCTGATCCCTATCTTATCGCAAACGGCGCGGATCTCGCGTACTTTGCAGCAAATCCCGTAGACGGCGCAAGCTACAAGCTTACAAACGATATCGTTTGGTCGTCCTACACCAAGGGTGCTGAGGCTCCCACTGCTTCCAACTGGACTCCTATCGTGTTCAACGGCAGCTTCGACGGCAACGGCAAGACCGTTTCGGGTCTTTGCGTAGTTTCCGACTCCAACGGCGTTGGTTTCTTTGCATGGGCACAGGGCACCGTAAAGAATCTCACCGTTAAGGATTCCTATTTCAAGGGCGCAACCAAGGTTGGAGGTATCGTTGGTCAGATCCAGGACTTCGCAGATGAAGAAAAGGATACAGACCTCGTTCGTTCACTCGTTGTCGAGAACTGTGTAAACTACGCCGACATCGTTGCAACCAGTGGAAACGGTTATTCTGCAGGTATTTTCGGCGGTGCTAACAGAGACAATCAGATTATTCTTACTATTTCCGGATGTGTAAACTATGGTTCCGTAACCTATCCGAGCGATGGTGGTAATGCTATCATCGGCGGTATTGCAGGTCAGCTCAACGGACGTACAATCGTAGTTGAAAACTGTGCAAACTATGGTAAAGTATCCGCTACCACTCCTCTTGCGGGCGGTATCGTAGCTCAGACCGGCGGCTCCAAGAACAAGGCAGACGATGGCACGATCGTTAAGATCGCAAACTGCATCAATTATGCTGAAGTATCTACCACCCGTCTTGGCGGCGGTATTACCGGCAGACTTTACGGCAACGGTGTTATCGAGAATTGCGTAAACGTCGGTAAGGTAACTGTTAACGTTGAAGGCAAGAATGCCGCTCAGTTCGGCCATTTTGCAGGTTTGATCACAACAGAAGGTTCCGTAAAGAACTCTATCTATCTTGAAGGATGTGCAACCAATGCGCTTGCTCCCGACACCGTTCCCGGTGCAGTTGCAGGTGAAGCTAAAGCCATCGCAGATATTAACAGCGACGCAACAGTAACCGCTCTCGGTGAGGCATACACTCTCGTTGACGGCGTACTTACGCTCAAGATCGTTGCAACTGCTGGTAAGGTTGAGTCGGCTGAGCCCGAGGTTACCGAGCCCGTTCCCGAGACCACCGAGGCTCCCGTTGAGACTACCGAGCCCGCTCCTGAGACCACTGAGCCCGGTGCATCCTCCGATACAGGCGACGGATCCATCTTCTATCTCGTAATTGCAGTAGTGGCTATTGCCGCAACCGCAATCGTAGCAAAGAAGAGAGAAAACTGATAATTTAATCAAAAGCCCTCCGCGATGCGGAGGGCTTCTTTTATATAATAAGGAAGGGAGTTTTTGAAAGCGAGTCGGGGGAGTCGGGCGAGGTGAGTGCGATCGAGTTCTTTTCGGCAAGCTCAAAGGCATCTGTGCGGTATTTTTTAGCAATGTCCCAAAGAGTCGCACCCTTTGTCGGATAGCAGACGGTTATGTATGAGCCCGAGCGTTTTTCGATCGAGGGCGCGGTCAGATTGACCTCGGAAATCGTTTTGATCTCGCAGACGTCCTCAACGAGAATAGCAAGGCAGAGCTCGCAATCGGCGTAGACCTTGTCGCCGTCGATGCGGCATTTGGTGTCGGAAATGCTTGCGATGGCGTTGATCTTCGGAGAGGTTGGCGAGATATCGCGCAGATCGGCGGTGTATTTGAGATCGGAATCAAATTCTACGGGAGTGAGCTCGGTGCCGTTGTCGGCAAGGACGGAGATCTTCATCCTTCCGCTGACGGTAAGCTTTCCGTTGTCTGCGATCTCGCATTTTAAATTCGGCAGAACACGTGCATGGCAGTCGATCGGGAGCATCGAGGAGTCGAGCCCGAGCTCGGAGAGAGGTGCCGATGCACTGACGGTGGCGTTGCCGTTGAAGCAGGCGAGCGGAGAAGAGATGCTTATGGTTGCCGTAGCGGTCTCGGAATCCGCACTCTTAGAATAAATATCCTTGATGTACCTCATTTTTGCGGTCGATACGGCTTCAGCGGATATCAGCGCGGTCGCTTCGAGAGAAATGCCGTCCTCGTCCGCGGTTGCACTAACAGCGGGACAAACTCCGTAGGCGCGGATGCCGAGATTGCCCGAAGCGTCGGAGTTCAGCGCGATCTCGGTCGAGAAGGGAAGCTTGCGATTGATCCGACGGGGACGGTCGCCGTCGGAGACGATCAGCAGGCTGACGGTAACGTCGCCTCTGCAATCAAGAGTTGAGTCGGAGGCTTCAAGGCGGTTTACCATAACGCTTCCGCGCGAGGAAATGATGCGGAAGCTGTCACCGTCGTAAAGTCCTGTCTCGGAAAGCGTGATCTTATCCTTACAGATGATGGGCGCGCTTGTTCCGCTGACGATCATCGAGCAGGTCGCGTCATCTTCGAGATATCGCAGAGCTCCCATATCGCTGACGTCGCCCCTGAAAGCGGTCTCAAATTCGGAACGGCGGCAGAGATCCGATGTCAGACGAATTCTTGATTTTACAGTAAGACGGCGCGGCGCGGTGATCCTTGCGGTGATATTTTCGGCTATGGCTTCGGTGATGCCCGAAATTTCCGAGGGATCCGCCGGGAGATCAGAGGTGCGCTCGGATGGGATGAGTATATCGTATTCGCTCGGCAGCTCCGCGCACCAGAGCGAGGAATCCTCGGCGGATTCGTAGTGGAGTCGGTATCTGATGCCGCCCGCGAGTTCGAGATTTCCGCCGCCGAGATAGGTCGAGGGCAGAGCGACCGAAGCTGTGCAGGAGATGACCCGTCCGATGGCGGGCATATAGTCGGGGAGTGTGTAATCGTCCGAAAGATCGCAAAGCTCGGTGCTCTCAAGCACACGGGCGGTGTAATCGAATCTTCCGCTCATATTTTCATTCATTCTTTTTCCTCCGTGAGAGTATATTTCGCTAAAATATATGCCGGCAGGAGAAAATATATGCCATTTAAACCAACGGTTGAAAAAGAGATATTGACAATAGTCAGCAGATATGATATAATAATTGCGTAAGGAAAATCAATCAAACGGACAAAGGAGGTGACGATGATGAAAAAGTTCAATATTTTTCGGATGTCGTGTTTGCCTCCCGTGATGATTTGACGGGAGACTGGTATTTGTTTGCATCCGAAGGGGTGCATTTTTTATTGTAAAGATGCACCCCACACGAAGTTATAGATCGGTTGAAGAAAGAGGGTGCAAAGATACATAACAGAATTGTAATATCAGAAAAAATCGTAGAATTCAGACGCGCGAACAAGATCACGCAAAGCGAATTCGGAAGACTTATGGGAGTATCCCCGCAGGCTGTTTATAAGTGGGAAAAGGAAATTTGCTATCCCGATATTACTTTTTTGCCTACGCTGGCAAGTTTGATCGGGTGCACAGTTGGAGACTTTTTTGAATAACCGCCGAACTTAGGAAAATTGAAAAATTTCGCGCCCTTTAATAGGGACCCACCCCCTCGCTCCCCCTCCCCTAAACGGGGAGGGGGATGCCTCGTTTCTGCTCGAATTGTGTTTAGCTACATTGATTTTGCAGATATCCATGTAATTTTGTATATTTCAAATAGGGACCTCCCTCCCGCCCTCCCTCCGTAAACCGGAGGGAGGAGTATAAGAGTGCGAAATTAATTATTCTGCGTTCTGAATAAAATCGCACCACAAATCAAACAAATCCAATAAAAAACCGAGCCACCTGAGTGACTCGGTTTTATTGTTGAATTTAGATCCTTGCAACGCCTGTAGCACGTGCAGCCTCTGCAACAGCGGCTGCGACGACCTTACCGACGTTCTTGTCGAGCGCGGAGGGGATGATGTTCTCCTCACTCAGGTCTTCTTCGCTGATGAGAGAAGCGAGTGCGCGGGAGGTTGCAACCTTCATTTCCTCGTTGATCACCGACGCGCGGACGTCAAGCGCACCGCGGAAGATGCCGGGGAATGCGAGGAGGTTGTTGATCTGGTTGGGGAAGTCGGAACGGCCTGTACCAACGATACGTGCGCCGCCTGCCTTCGCCTCGTCGGGCATGATCTCGGGGGTGGGGTTTGCCATCGGGAATACGATAGCATCCTTTGCCATAGTCGAGACCATCTCGGCGGTAACGGTGCCGGGAGCGGAAACGCCGATGAACACGTCAGCACCGCGGAGAGCGTCTGCGATAGTGCCATCGACCTTATCCTTGTTTGTGATCTTAGCCATTTCCTGGATCTCGGAGTTGAGACCGGGCTTGCCCTCGTAGATGGTGCCGCGGCTGTTGCACATAATGATGTTGCCTGCGGTCGCGCCCATATTGATGAGGTGCTTTGCGATGGATACGCCTGCTGCGCCCGCACCGCTCATTGCGATCTTGATCTCTGCCATATCCTTCTTAACGATCTTGAGAGCGTTGAGAAGAGCGGCGGCAACTACGATCGCGGTGCCGTGCTGGTCATCGTGGAAGATCGGGATGTCGCACATATCGATCAGTCTGCGCTCGATCTCGAAGCAGCGGGGAGCTCCGATATCCTCGAGGTTGATTCCTCCGAAGGAGCCCGAAAGGAGATAGATGGTGCGGACGATCTCGTCTACGTCCTTGGAACGGATGCAGAGAGGGAATGCGTCAACGTCGCCGAACTCCTTGAAGAGAAGGCACTTGCCTTCCATAACGGGCATACCCGCCTCGGGACCGATGTCGCCAAGACCGAGAACCGCGGTACCGTCTGTAATAACGGCAACGAGGTTCGAGCGGCGGGTGAGCTCGAAGGACTTATTGTAGTCTGCTTGAATAGCAAGGCAGGGTTCCGCAACTCCGGGGGTGTAAGCAAGAGAGAGGTCATCGCGGGTGTTAACGGGAATGCGAGCGGTAACTTCGATCTTACCGTTCCATTCGGCGTGCTTTTTAAGAGATTCTTCTCTGTAATTCATATGCTTCGAGAGATTCCTTTTTCAGATTACTTTTCCCAGGGGAATACGTACTGGGTAAGACCGAGCTTGTCGCGAACTGCGGACATTTCGCCCTGAACAGACTCGTTGATCGGAACACCGGACTCACGGGAGAGACGGATCTCGTATTCCTTCTCGCCTGCGGAGTAGATGCGCTCAGCTCCGGGAGCCTTTCTTGCGCCGCGAACTTCACGGATGATGTCGCCTGCCTTCTTGCGGCAAACGTCCTCGCCGAGGAAGTGGTCTGTGTCGATAGCGATGAAGAAGTGACCGAGGTGGAAGGGAACCTTCTTGCCGTCCTTAAGACCGGTAAGAGCCTTACCGTAGGAACCGTCCTGAAGAACTGCGGAAAGGAGCTCTACGAACATAGCGTAGCCGTAGCCCTTGTATCCTGCGCCCTCTTCGCCGGGGCCGCCGAGAGTGCAGAGTGCGCACTCGCCCTTTGCCATATCCTTGAGAGCGTCAGCAGCCTTGCCAACGTAAGCAGTACCCTCTTTGGTTACGAGAGCGCCTGCGGGAGCGTCCTTGTCAAGACGAGCGTAGTACTCGAGCTTACCGTTCTGGTAGGTGGAGGTAGCGCCGTCAAAGTTGAAGTCGAAGGGCTCATCGGTGGGAACGCCGAGAGTGAGGGGGTTAGTACCGAACATACCCTCTACGCCGAAGGTAGGAGCAACGGTAGGACGAGCGTTGGTACCGGTAAGACCGATACAGCCTGCCTTAGCAGCCATGGAGGTGTAGTAGCCTGCGATACCGTAGTGGCAGGAGTTACGAACAGCAACCATACCCATACCGTACTTCTTAGCCTTATCGATAGCCATCTGCATAGCCTTGTAACCGATAACCTGACCCATACCGTCATGTCCGTCAACAACAGCGGTGGTCTCGGTCTCCTTGATGATCTCGAAATTGGTTACGGGGTTCTGGATACCTGCCTCGATTCTGTCAAGGTAGATCGGCTTGAAACGGTTGCAGCCGTGGGACTCGATACCGCGCTTGTCGGATTCGAGAAGAACGTCAGCGCAGATCTCCGCGTCCTCGCGGGGAATGCCGTAGCCTACGAAAGAGTCAACTACAAAGTTTGTGATTGTGGTCCAATCGACGATGTGTTTTGCCATGATTGATAGCACCTTTCTTTTTATATATTTTTTTATTTTATTCGTATTTTCATACAGAAATATTATACCATTATTTAATTAATTTTGCAAGTATTTATTTAATAAAAAAGAAGAAATTTGCAATTTCGGCGTTATACTTTTACTTTTATTTTGCGAGTATTTGCAAATTGGGAATATTGCACAAAATAGAAACGTGATTTTTGTGCAAAAAACGTTGATAGGGGGACCTTCACAAATAACAAGGGGCTGTCTCGAAAAAGAATGTGATACAGCCTCAATTAGTATTAAAGTACGATAATGTAGTCAACATTTTCGTAATAATGATATAACGAGTCCGTAGGGACCGACGTCCTCGGCGGTCCGGACCCATTTGAATTATTGCTGTGTATTTAATCAAAAGGTTATAAATGCAGCTTCTGAATTTAGTTAACTCTATATTGTTGT
>JAZSEA010000097.1:0-6201 GCA_045531455.1 Eubacteriales bacterium | reverse complement strand
GTTATAAATGTAGCTTCTGAATTTAGTTAACTCTATATTGTTGTGCTGCTCGGACCGCCGAGGACGTCGGTCCCTACGGACTCGAACCAATATTTTACGAAAAAATATAATTCTGTTTTGCGTACCATAATCTCAATCTATAACTTTTTGATAAAAACATGGGCTGTCACATTTTGATTAATGAGACAGCCCCCATCTTTTTATTTGGAAACCTGTGCCATTGCGGTGAGCATACCGCCGACGTTTTCCATAGTTCTGCTCGCGCGCTTTACCATCCGCTTTGCTTTTGCGGGGCGCGAATTATATGCGGCAAGCGCGATACCGGTCGCGCAGAATGCGGTGCCGACCCCCGCCGCCGTCAGAAATGTCTTTGCAGCTTTGTTCATCTTAAATATTCCTCCGTGTTCTTCTGTCAATCCTATCTTTCCCACCGCAAAAGATATTATTCAAAGAAAATCACAAAGGCAAAAGATCGCTGATGCTTGCAAGCTTCTTTACGTTTCGGAGAGCCCTTGCCGCCGCCTCGAGTGCACGCTTTCTGACTCTGAACGCTCCCGCGCGCGAAATATCCATCATCTCGGCGCATCTTGTGACGCTCACGCCGCGGATATAGTGCCAATAAAGCAGCATCCTTGTGTTGCTGTCGCATTTCAACTGCGAAATGAATTGCCGCACTCCGTACATTCTCGCGCGGATGATCGATTCGTCCGCGCCGTCCGAATCCTCCTCGCGGTCCTCGTAATTCTCCGACCAGTAAAGCAGAGGATCCTCGGGCAGGACCTCGCTTCCCATAAACTGTCTGCCGTATCGCATACTGTCAAGCATCCTCGCGCCGTGACGGTAGCTCGAAAGATACTCCTCTGCCGCGCGCAGCTCCTCTGTGCTTACGTCGCAAGAGTAGCGCAGACTCTCTGATTCTTCCCTTTTCTTTTCGTCCAAATGAGACTCCTCCTTGTAGATTTTTCTGTTTTTAGAACATTTGTTCTATTTCTGACAATATAATACCACATTTTGGAGCCTTTGTCAAGTCTTTTTTTCCGAAAATGAAATATTTACACTTTTTCTGTTGACATTCGGGGTCGTGAAACTTATAATAAAGGTAATTATTTTATTCAGGAAAGAAAAATGACGGTAATCAGTGTAAACGACGTCTCGCTCTCCTTCGGAGCGCGGGAGCTTTTTAAGAATATTTCATTTTCGCTCGAGACGAACGACCGCCTCGGCATTGTCGGTCCGAACGGATGCGGCAAATCGACCCTTCTCTCGCTTCTTCTGCGTGAGAACAAGCCCGACGAGGGCAGTGTTTTCATCGCCGCGAATACCTCGATCGGTATTCTGACGCAGGACAGCGCATATGAGGTCTCGGCTGATACGGGTGCTACCGCGCTCGAGCAGATGTACGCCGCCTTCCCCGAGCATCTTGCGGCTGAAAAGCGAATTGCCGAGCTCGAATCCTGGCTTGCCAAGAACCCCGAGCTTTCTATGGTGCCGAAATACGCCTCGATCACGAAGGAATTCACCGATCTTCACGATCGTTACGCCCGTGACGGCGGACTGACCTTCCGTTCGCGCTGTCACTCGATCCTCGAGGGCATGGGCTTTACCGAGGAGCAGATGTCGCTTCCGATCGAATCGCTTTCGGGCGGTCAGCGCACGCGTCTCGCTCTCTCGCGCCGCCTCTGCCGCGAGCCCGATCTTCTCCTTCTCGACGAGCCGACAAACCATCTCGACGCCGACACACTCGCCTGGCTCGAGTCCTTCCTTTCAAATTATTCGGGATGCCTCATCACGGTATCGCACGACCGCCGATTCCTCGACAAGGTCACAAACAAGACCCTGCTCTTTGAGCGCGGACGCGCAAAGCTCTACAAAGGAAGCTACACCGCCTGCGCCGAGCAGCGCCGCCGCGACCGCGAGATCCTTGAAAAGCAGTATAAGGATCAGCAAAAGGAGATCGCGCGTCAGGAGGCTTACATCGAGCAACAGCGTCGCTGGAACCGCGAGCGAAATATCATCGCCGCCGAAAGCCGACTCAAGATGCTCGCCAAGATCGACCGTATCGCCGCGCCCGAAAAAGACGAACGCACGGTCAAGATGCAATTCTCGCGCGGTCTGCAGAGCGGAAACGACGTTCTGAACGTCCGCGGGCTCACCTTTACCTACCCTTCCGCATCGAAAACGCTTCTCCGCGATCTGAATTTCCAGGTCAAACGCGGCGAGAAGGTGTTCATCGTCGGACCTAACGGTTGCGGCAAATCGACTCTGATCAAGCTTCTTCTCGGCGACCTTGACTGCACGGGCGGAGTCATCGACTACGGTCACAACCTGCAGATCGGTTACTACGATCAGGAAAACCAGGGTCTCGAGGAGCGCAACACCGTTCTTGAGGAGCTTTGGTCGCTCTATCCCGATATGAAGGAAAAGGATGCGCGCGGCGCGCTCGGATCATTCCTCTTCCGAGGCGACGACGTCTTCAAGCCCGTATCCGTCCTCAGCGGCGGTGAACGCGCGCGGCTGACACTCGTCAAGCTGATGCTCTCGAAGATGAACGTCCTCATCCTCGACGAGCCGACAAACCACCTCGATATCGGCTCGCGTGAAGCACTCGAGGATGCTCTCGCAGGCTACGACGGGACCCTCATCTGCGTTTCGCACGACCGTGCCTTCATCGACCGCCTCGCAACCCGACTTCTCTGCTTTGATGAGCAGGGCAAGCTCGTCAGTCTGCCCGTAGGACAGACCCGCGGTGCCTGGGATGAATGGCAAGCTTACCGCGAAAACGGAAGGATCGTCCCCGCGGCTGTTCAATCAAAGCCCACCGATACGGTTTCCGACAACAAAGCCGACTATCTCCGCCGCAAGAGCGAAGCCGCCGAGGCACGCAAACAGGCATCGAGGCTCGCGCGTCTCAAGAAGGAGCAGGAAGAGCTCGAGACCGAGCTCGATACCCTATCCGCCGAGCTCTACGGTGACGCGGCGTCCGACTACGTCCGCGCCGCTGAGATACAGACCCGCATCGATGAAATAGAAAACCGCCTCCTCGAGATCTACGAAGAGACGGAAGTATAGTGATCAGTGGTCAGACCCGAGTGAACAGTGGTCAGTGGACAGTGGACAGAAAGATGCGGGTTACAATAATATTGTACAATACATAGAGTGTTTGTTTTGTACGATAAAATAATAAAAAAGTACTATCGGATATTTTGAATTTTTTCAAAATATCCGAGAGTTTTGTATAATTGAATTATTCGTTTATTAATGAACAGAAAAGGTAAATTAAATTATCATTCGCATCTTTCTGTCCACTGACCACTGATCACTCTTCCCTGGTTCTGTTCGGCAAAAACGTCGCGAGTCTCTCCCCAATCTTCTTACTGCTATATCCGAAATATCTCTCAGCGGTGAGCATATCAAGTACACGGGAGAATAGACTCATCACGAGCATCGAGAGAAGCACGCTTTCGGCGGCAAACCCGAGCTTGCGGAAAACCATTGTAAGCACTCCGCAGCCGACTCCGTGGATGAAACGTCCCGTCGAGGTCACGGGAGTCGAGCTGTGTTCCGCCGCTCCGAAAAATGCTCCGAGCAGAATTCCGCCAGCGCAGATATGGTAGACGAGGTATTCGTAATGCGCGCCGTCAAAATAGAGGAAGAACCATACGACTATCGCGCCGCCGAGAAAGCCGACGGGGATCTGCCACGAGATCACCCTGCGGCAGATGAGATAGATCCCGCCGATCAGGAGAAGCATGGTCGACATCGCGCCGATCGCCTCGGGTGCGTTTCCGAGGAAAAGGTCAAGTGCGCTCACCTCGGGAATGGTGCCCGACATAAGCTCGGAAAGCGGAGTCTTGACCGAAAGCTCACGCATCATATCCCAATAAGAGACGACTCCGACCTCGAGCTTCTTGAAGATCTCGGTGTGCGCGGTCATCATACCCGTAAAGATAAAGAAGGGCGCAAGAGAAACTGCGATAGGATTGATGATTCCGCCGAGAAGTCTGCGTACCGTCACCGCGATGAAGACCACGATCGGAATCATAAAGTAATTAACTCCCGCGGGCATAAACATTGCAATGATCATACCGAGGGTCGCGGCGGTCGGTATGCGGGCACCGCTTCTGAAAAGGACAGCAAAGATCAGTTCAAAAAGCGCACCGCTGAGCATCGCGATGACAATGACCGCTATCGGGCGCGCGCCGTATACGATCGCGCTCCAGATTATGGCGGGCAATGCCGCGATAAGTATATCGAGGGCGAGAAGAAGCTCGCTGCTGCCGCTTCTGATATGGGGAGCGGCTGAAATATTTCTCTTCATCTCATTCCTCCTTTGCGCGCTCGGCATTGAATGCCTCTTTGGCGCGGAGGATGTGGTAAACGTGCTCAACCCCTCCGGGGCAGTTGTAGGTACAGGTTCCGCATTCTATGCAGGTCTTGAGCCCGAGCGCGAGTGCCTTTTTGATATTTCCCTTCTCCGCCTGCTTTGCGAGATAGAGAGGTAGCAGATGCATCGGGCAACCGGAAACGCAGATTCCGCAACGAAGGCAAGCAGATGATTTTCGTCTGCCAATATATCCCTCAGAGAGGAAAATGTATGCGGTGTCGCTTGATGAAACGTAGTATTCGAGGTCGGGATCTATCTCGTGTCCCTTCATCACTCCGCCGCAAATGATCTCGGCGGGATCAAGGTCGAGTCCGCCGCAATGCTCGACGATATCCGAAAGTCTCGTTCCGACACGGACATTCACTACCATCGGATTGAGTATGCAGTCGCCCGCTACGGTGATATTTCTGGAAATCTGCGGCATACCCGAAGCAAATGCGCGGAAGATGTCGGCGCAGACCTCCGCGCTGAAAACGACGTAGCCAAGCTGTGCCGTTGTCTCGCGTGCGGGAGGCTCCTTGCCCGTCACAGAGTTGATGACAAGTCTGCGGTCGCCCTGCGGATGCTTGGTCGCGGTAACACGAAGACGCAGAAGCGGATTGTTACCGATCACACCTTCAAGAACGCGGATCGCGTCGAGCCTGCTCTCCTCAATAAGAATATCGGCGTGTGCGACCTCAAGCGCGCGCAGAAGGATCTTCGCGCCGTTGAGAACGTCGGTCGGATGCTCGAGGATAAGCTTGTAGCGTGCTGCAAGGAAGGGCTCACATTCGGTGCAGTTGATGAGAAGCCTCTTTGCACCGCCGAGAGCGCAACCGATGCGCTTTGCAACCGAAAATCCGTCGTTCGACTCAACGATCCCCGCGCGCTTGATGATCTCAACGATCTCGTCGGGCGTGGTCTCGGTCAGCTTCTTCGATAAAGGAGAAAGAGTCGGATCGGGCGTGTCGGCTTTGTCATTTTTGATAACGACGGAAGCGGCAAGACCGTCCGAATATTTAATTTCAATTACCTCACCGGAAACGCTCGAGAAAGCCGATCCGTCTGAGCAGATCTTCTGACCCATAAGAACGCGGTCGCCGATCTTCAGCGACGTCCTTGCACCCTCGGGAATGTTGATCTCAACCTCGTTCGGGATCAAAAGAGAGCTCGGCTCCTTAGCCGCCATACGCTCGCACATATTCTCTCTTATCCGAACACCGCCGGTAAACGTATAAAGATTACTCATTGAGCAAAACCTTTCGATAAATATAAGTAATATAATTATACATCAAATAAATGAACATTTCGTGAGAGAAAGATTACATAGCAGATATTTTTATCCGATTTGTTGATTTTTGCAAATAATTGTCATAAACCCGCGCAAACCAAAAAAATATTTGAAAAAACGCAAAAATCTTTCAAAAAAGTATTGACAAACGGACAAGTTTGTGCTATAATATCAAGGCACTTGTGGCGGAATAGCTCAGTTGGCTAGAGCGCTCGGTTCATACCCGAATGGTCGTTGGTTCAAGTCCGACTTCCGCTACCAGGCCCGTTGGTCAAGCGGCTAAGACACCGCCCTTTCACGGCGGTAACACGAGTTCGATTCTCGTACGGGTCACCATAAAAAAACAACTCTATCAAAGATAGAGTTGTTTTTTTATGTTTCTCTAAACAGAATCGATGAGAGTTTTTGCGTAAAACGCAAAAACTCTCTGAATGACACGAGCACAGCGAGGGTCATTCCCTTCTCTGTACGGGTAGAATTTTTTGTTTGCTGATTCTATGGCAAATCGACGCAAGTTGCTAATATTAATCATAAAAATTCCACTGTA
>JAZSEA010000034.1:0-48101 GCA_045531455.1 Eubacteriales bacterium | reverse complement strand
TTACGAACTCGGTCTTTGCGTTTGTATAAGCATCTCGATTATGCTCGTATTCTTTCCATAAAGAAATCTTTAATTTTTCATACTCTTTTGCTATATCGGGAAACTCGATAAGATAATCCCTAAAATACAATTCATCGTTATTCCCTGCATATCTTAAATGCAAATGAAACCGCGCATCTCGTGATCACACAGATAGCGTGATCTTGGCAATAAGTAAAAAATTCGGTGCTGACTCATTCGGTCAGCACCTTTTTTGATATCAGCTTTTTTTCTTTGTCTTTCTTTTATTCTCCGTCGCCTCGAAGCTGACGTTTACGAGAAAACGAACGACGTCATCGGGGGCATCGGGCAGGAGAACCGAGATCCAATGAAGCTTATTCATATGATACGCGGGGTGGACGCCGTCTTCGGGTCCGAATGAGCCGAACATCTCGGTCGGGAGCTTCATATTGACAACGTCGACCGCTTCATCGCTCTTCTGACCAAATTTCCTCCTCGATACCTTCATCACAAGCGCATACCATTTTTTGTTGTCCTCATGCCTCAGAACAGCCGTCTCAAACAGATCGTCAAATGGATAATCGGGCAAAGTACCGTAGATATCCTTACAATATTTTAAAAAATCCTCTCTATTCATCGCCTATCCTCCGCAGATTTATTATGCGAACTAATTGTATCACATTTTTTCTGTCATTTCAACAGCAGGCGCACTTCGTTCATATATTATTAACTATATGGATATATACTGTTATATAAATTGTGATAAAATAAATACAAATAAAGTACTCAAAAGGAGGGATAGATCTCATTTCCTTACTCACCGCGACTCCAAAGGATCATCAGTATCATATTCAAAATCAATAAAACGCCGCATTTGCGGCAGAATGGAGAAACAATGAAAAAGATTTTAGCCTGCTTACTTCTCTTATCCATGCTCGTATCCGTAATTTTCACAACGGGATGCGCGGATAACGAAGAAGAACCCGCCACAACAACGGCGGCTCCCATCGTCACCACCGAGCCCGAGGCTGTCATAACCGAGCCTCCCGGGGACGACGACCTTGAACTCGACCCCACGCTCAACTTCAACAACGAGACCTTCACGATGCTCCTCCGCGCAAACCGTGCGGGTGCTGTCGAGGAATTCCTCATCACCGACGAGCAGGACAACGGCGACACCGTCAGATCCGCTGTCAGAGCTAGACAGTATTTCGTTGAGGGTCAGCTCGGCGTTACGATCTCCTACGAGACCGTCAACGAGGGCGAGCTTATCGCAAGAGTCCGCAACAACATCGACTCGGGTTACGTAATCGACGTGATCTGCTCCGCCGCATATCAGGCTCCCACCCTCGCGGCAGAGGGCTTGGTCACAAACCTTCTTGACGTCCCCAACCTCAGATTTGATAAGGTATGGTGGGGCTCCCGTTCCGAAATGGCTGAAAACCTCACCATAGGCGATCAGCTCTATATGGCATCGGGCGACGCATCTCAGCTCACGCTCGGCAAGGGCCTTTGTATGTACTTCAACGAAGAGCTTCTCGCAACCGTTGACGGCAGAACTCCCCAGATGCTCTACGATGAGGTCAACAACAATAATTGGACCATTGACCGCCTCTTCGAGCTCAGCAAGGACTACTCCCGCGACGACGGTAACCAGGACTGGGACGAAAACGACGTTTACGGATGCAATATCTACTTCAAGACGATCGTTGACGGCTACTTTGCCGCATTCGATCAGCCCATCGTATCCAAGGAAAACGACGAATACAAGATCGCTATGAACAACGACCGTATGACCAAGATCGTTGAAAAGCTCCACAATCTCTGCTACAGCGAAAACGCGACCTACATCACCTCCAGCAAGGGCGACTCCGAAAAATTCTTCATCGGCGGCCATACCCTCTTCACCCACGGCGGTATGGAATGGGGCGTTGACTTCAACGCAAGCGAGATCAGCGGCAAATTCGGAATTATTCCCTACCCGATGCTTGACACCGATCAGGGCAAGTACTACTCCGCTCTCTCCGACGTTTACACTATGTTCCTCGTTCCCACCAACGTCAAGGATCTGAACAAGGTCGGCGCGGTTATGGAGCTTATCGCTTCCAAGTCCTACGAGACCACCACGGTTGCCTACTTCGAGGTACTTCTCAAGTCGCGTGTAGCAAACGACGTTAACGCAATGAGTATGCTCGACGTCATCCACGACGGTCTTTGCTATGAATTCGGATTTACATACTCGGGCGCGATCGGCAACCCCGCACAGGCTCTCAGAACTCTGCTTGCAAGCTCCTCCGCGGGCAACTGGTCCTCATACTGGGCAAGCAAGGGCTCGAACTTCCAGAAGCTCCTCGACGAGATGATGGAAAAGTATCAGTAAACATTATCTGCAATGAGATCCAAAAAACTTCTATTTTCGCTTTTTCTCGCACTTCTTGCCGCGATCCTCGCGTTCTCTTGCGTCTCCTGTGACAAGGATGTGCCCGAAACGCAGGACTCGACCGAAGCAACCGATGCCCCACGCGAGCTAATAAGCCTCGAGGGCTACGTCTTCGTTTATTCCGCAAACGCATCGAGAGACGTTGTCGCATCAGTCAGAAGCGCGGTCGACTCGATCCACGCCTCCTTCGGTATCAGACTCACTCACACCAACGACTGGATGGCTATCGCTCCCGAGGAACCGCTCAAGACGGATGACAAGGAGATCCTTGTCGGTATGACAAACCGCGCCGAGAGCCTTGAAGCCGACGGCGCAGTGGACGGCAAGTTCACCTTCGCAATCGCGGAGAAGGGCTCCAAGATCGTCATCTACGGCGGCAGTGAGGAGGCTCTGATCCGCGGAATCGAGCATTTCGTCTCGGTCGTCACAGCAGAGGAAAGTGCCTCGATCGAAAAGGGCTACAGCTTCAACAAGAATTACGTAGACGAAGTCGTTTCGGACGGAAGCGTTATCTCGAGGCTGGCGTCCGAATACACGATCGTTTATCCCGTAATCTCGAATTCGGGTGAAACGGTGATCGCCTCCGACATCGTAAGCAAGGTCCTCGAGAAGACCGATCTGAATATGAAAAAGATCACCGACAACAGCACCGACAGGGGCAAGGAGATCCTGATCGGCTCTACCTCGCGTACCCCCTCGGACGTACGCTGCGGCTACTTCGACTACTCGATCAAGGTATCGGGACAGAAGATCTACGTCCTCGGCGGAAGCACGGCGGCTTTGAATCACGCAGGCACAAAGCTAATCGAGCTTGCTCTCTCGGAAGAGCTTAAGCTCGACGCGGACGGCGAATACACCTTCTCGATCATAAAGGAAAGCGACATCAACCCCATCGTCAACGATATCACTCTCTTTACTCCTTTCTGGGCATCAAGCTACACTCCTCCCGCCTGGATGTTTGATTTCATCGAAAAGACCTACGCCGTCACCTGTCCCGACGGCAGAATCACCATCAAGGCTCACCGCGGCGACAGCGACAACTATCCTGATAACTCGATCGAGGGTATTGCAAGCGCGATCCTCGCGGGTGCTGACTGCGTCGAGGTCGACGTCCGTATGACGCTTGACGGTATCGCCGTGCTTCTCCACGACGATTCTCTGGCAAAAGGCACCGATGCTGCTTCATACGTCGGAAAGAAGGGCTATCCGCAGTCCCTCTCGGTCACAGACTGGACCTACGATCAGATCAAGGTGCTCAAGATGCGCGACAAGGGCGGTAACGTCACCGAATATAAGGTACCCACGCTCTACGAGGCTCTCAAGCTCTGCGCGGGCAGAGTATTCGTCCAGGTCGACGACAAGAGCGGAAAGATCGTGATAAACTCAAAGGAGATGTACAATCTCGCCAAAGAAACAGGCTCCGAGGAATGCTTCTTCTACTTCTACGGCGTATCCCTCTTCGATAAATGGCTCACCTACGATCCCGAAAACGAGGATCTCGTAAGCTACACCAAGCTCTGCCGCGATTATCTCTCAAAGAGCGGCCACTCGCTCCGCAAGCCATATTGGACCAACGAAGTCAACAAATATGACAGCGGAAGATTCAGCGAGACCGAGGATTGGTGGAAAAAGCTTTCAAGCGAAGGCAAGCTTATGATCTGGAGCCAGAATATCTGGAAGCTTTCGGAATACGTCAGCAAAAACTACTCACCTATGAAACCCTGATTAACCCCAAAATATTATGAAAGGAAGCTTTTATTCTTAAAAGCAAAATGAAATCATGAAAAAACTCATCTCGTGTTTACTCTCGCTTTGTATGCTTCTTTCCCTCATCGGCGCGTGTATGATCGGTACGTCCGCCGCAGAAGCTACAGACTTCGACCTCTGGGACGGTACTACCACGGATACCTCCTGGTTCGCCGCTGACAAGGACTACTTTGAGCTCGACACAGCCGCAAAACTCGCAGGTCTCGCTTATCTCGCAAACGAGTATCAGGGCGCAGACCACAAGGACCCAGGTGCATTCGTAGGCAAAACCTTCGTTATCACCAAGAACATCGACCTTGGCGGTCATCAGTGGACCCCCATCGGAATCAGCAACAACTACGCATTCGCAGGTATGCTCGAGGGTAAGCTCGGCGGACTTGACGGCGCGGCTGTTACCATCGCAAATATGAAGATCGGTACCGAGGAAGCTCCCCACACCACAAAGAACGTCGGTCTCGTCGGTTCTCAGGGTGCAGGCGGTATCAAGAACATTTACCTCACCGGCGCGTACATCAACACCTCCGCTGACACCGCAGGTTCCTTCGTAGGCTACTCGAGACCTCAGAAGACGGGTACTCCCTGCGAATACTCCAACCTCCGCTCTGATGCAACCATTATCACCGCAGGCGCAAAGTGGTGCGGCGGTATCGTAGCATACACAAACATCGCGGGCAACCTCTTCAAGAACTGTGTTTACACCGGTAACATCACCGCGAACAACAGCTCTCTCGTAATGATCGGCGGTATGACCGGTAACGCCAACACCAGCACCGATTTTGAGAACTGCTACGTCGGCGGCACCATCACCGCAAACTGCAAGCAGGTCGGCGGCTTTGTCGGTCTTGTAACCGCAAACACCATCGTAAACTTCAAGAACTGCCATTACGACGGCATCGTTTCCTCCACCACAACTCAGGTCGGCTCCTTCATCGGAAGAGCCAACACAGGCGATAAGGCTACCACAACCGTAAACTTCACCGAGTGCTTCAACAGCGGTATCTCCAAGTCCTCCTACACTCCCGCATCCGCGGCAATGTCCTGGATCGGTCTCGGCGGCGGATACTCCTCCACAGACCTCCCCAACAACTTCGAGGCAAACTTTATTAACTGCTACGCCCTCGCAGATATTCCGCTTATGGCTCGAGTTGACTTCAATGCTGAAAAGGTCAACACAAACTACAAGGTCACCGCAGGCACCACCACTATCGAACAGCAGGCAGACTCCTTCGAGATGCTCTCCTCCCTCCGTCCCACCGTTCTCAGAATCGATGACGTAAACGGCTCCCACGCTTCGAGCGCAATGTCGGGTCTTGATTTCTCGATCCTCGGATGGGTCACCAGAGACGGTACTTACCCCACCCTCGCAGTAGCAGAAACTCTTGCAGACAAGACCTACGCGACCGCGGATATGTCCTGGTTCAACCCCTTCTCCACCTCCTTTGAGATCCGGACCGAGAACGAGCTTCAGGGTCTTGCAAAGATCCTCAAGGTCTATGATTTCGTTGAGCAGACCATTACCGTAAACGACGCTGTCAAGGGCAGCATCGACAAGTACTTCAGCGGCACCTTCGCTGATATGCTCAAGGGTCAGGCAGCGACCACCGTTCCCGAGACCACCGAGGCTCCCGTTGTAACCGACGCTCCCGAGCAGACCACCGAGGAAGTTGTTACCACAGAAGCTCCCGAGATCACGGACGCTCCCGAGGCAACCGACGCTCCCTCTCAGACCACTCCCGAGGAGCCCAAGAAGAGCGGATGCTCTTCCTCGATTGCCGCAGGCTGCATCGTTATCGTTGCCATCCTAGGCACCGCAATCGTTTTCAAGAAGAACTGATAATGTAAAAAATATCCGCCTGACTGAAGGTCAGGCGGATATTTTTTAGATCAGTAAAAGATTGATGAGTCCCGCAACAAGCGCAATAGATGACGCGATCCTTGCGATCATCTCCATCTTTTCATTCTGCTTTTTGGCACCGACGAAGGTAAGCACAAGTGCTCCGATCGACGCTATACCGACTATCAGACCGATTACAGCCTGCTCGAAGAAGTAGGATCCCAAACAAACGATGCCTACAAAGGACGAGTAGAGCGTTAGTGCAGATGCGACGCAGACGCTGATCCTTCTGACGGTCTTATTCTTTATCAGCCACATCAGAAGCAGGGATAAGAGAGCGAGCGACGCCATGATCATAAATACGATTACCAAAAGGTCAAGAGAATTCAACATTTTTATTTCCTCACTTTCGTTTTTTGTTTTGTTGCTTGTTGTTTGTTCTTTGCTTTTGTGCCTATATTATAACGCAGTTTTCTAAAGAAAACCGAGAGGAAATTCTGAAGAATTCTAAAGACTGAGTGTTATTTTGATCGAAAATTCACTTTTTTCGTCACGAACTTCGACCTTGCCGCCGTAAAGAGCCGCAATACGGCGTATACTCTCAAGTCCGATGCCGTGGCTTTCGTATTCCGTGCCCTTTTCACGAACACCATTGCTTTGCGTCAGCGTAAGATAAGGATCTTCGACCTTGACCGAAAGTCTGACGGGAACCAAGCTTTCCGCGTACTTTGCGACGTTCGAGGAAAGATTATCAAAAATTCTTTGCAGCTCGCGAACGTCAAAGCTTCCCGAAAAGCTTTCACCCGGGAGCTCGGTCTCGAGCTTGAAATCAGCCTCAAGCGAGGCTTCCATTTCATCGACAAGCTGACAAAAGAGCAATCTCGCATCTTCGAAATACTCAAGCTTGCGCATTCCGCCTCCGAGAAGTATATCGGTCAGCTCCTTGATCTGGATGCTCTTTTTATATATCAATCCGAGATACTCCGCTCTCTCCGCGTCCGAGATTTCGTTTTGGCTCATATATTCTGAATACGCGATGATCGACGTCAGCGGCGTTCTGATATCGTGCGAGAGCGAGCGGATAAAGTCCTCCTTTTCCTGCATAAGAGCCTTCTCCTCGGCGCGAACACGCCTCTGTCTCTCGGAAATATCGTTGACTGCAGTCGCAAGCTCGGAAAGCTCATTTCCACCCTCGACCTTTACCTCGTATCCTTCATCCGACTCAAGAGCCTCAATACCCTTCATGATCATCGGGATGCAGGCTAGCCGCTGTCCGAGAAGTGCGAGAAAAAGGACAACAAAGCTCACCGCAGAGATCAGCACGCTGAAGCTGAGGATGCGGCTGTTCATATAGTCGTAATCGATATCGCTCAACTCGGTATTCGAGTTGAGCATATAGCTGTCGGCAATATAGATCGAAACGAAATATAGCATCAGGCAGAGGAAAAGTGCCGCCGCAAGGGCGATCGCAAGGTCGCCGAGGATCTCAAAGGAGAGTTTCTTCCTTTTCTTAATCAATATAATATCCCCTTCCCCACGCGGTCTTGATGTAGGCGGGATTTCGAGAATCGTCGCCAAGCTTCTTGCGGATATTCTTGATATGCACCATGATCGCCTCGTTTCCCACGGCGTTCTCATTCCAGATGCTTTCATAGATATTGTCGAGCGAGTAGATCTTCTTTCTGTGCGTTGCAAGCAGCTCGAGTATCTTGAATTCGGTATAGGTCAGCGAGATGCTCTCGCCCTTCTTTAGCACCGATTGCGTATCAAGATCGAGGATCGCGTCGCCGATCGGAAGTCGGTTTCCAACCTTTTCTGTGCTTTCCGAGGGTGTCTGTACGCCCCTGCGCAGGATCGCACGGACACGCATCATCAGCTCGATATTCGAAAATGGCTTGACTATATAATCATCCGCGCCGACCGAAAAGCCCATCACCTTATCCGATTCGCCCGAAAAGGCAGTCAGAAAGATTATCGGCGTATCGTATTTCTTGCGCAATTCCGAAGCCGCCATTATTCCCGAAAGCCGCGGCATATTTACATCGAGGATATAGAGATCGACCTCGGGACTCATTTTCCCCAGTACGTCCTCGCCGTCCTCCGCAAGGATGACCTCATATCCCTCGCCGCACATAAGCAGACTGACCACGTCGCGGATCTCGCGCTCGTCGTCGGCTATAAGTATTAATTTTCTTCCGTCTTTCATATCAAAACTCCAAAGCTGTTTATTTCAGTCCTTCAACTACCTCCGAAAGGACCTTGCCGACAGAATCGCGTATCACAAGCTCGGCTGTGGCATCGTACGCTGTCGGTGAATAATTGATGATGATCAGCTTGCCCGAAAAATGCTCGATGAGCGATGCGGCGGGATATACCGTCAGCGACGAGCCGCCGACAATGAGTACATCTGCCGCGGCGACTTCATTCTCGGCTTCTCTGAAGGTAAAGCCGTCGAGCGATTCACCGTAAAGGGTGACGTCGGGGCGGACTATTCCTCCGCAGGCTGCACACTTCGGAACGCCTTCTTGCTGATCCACGTACTCGCGGTCATAAACTTTTCCGCAACGCATACAATAGCTGCGGCTGAGTGTTCCGTGGAGCTCGAGCACTCGCTTACTGCCCGCCGCTTGATGAAGCCCGTCGATATTCTGTGTCATTACAGCCTTGACGATCCCCTTCTCCTCAAGCTTTGCCAGAGCATAATGCGCCGCATTCGGCTCGGCATTCGGGAAGACCATATGCTTATTATAAAATTCATAAAAAGCGAGCGGATTGATAAGTAGACATCGGCGGCTGAGATAATACTCGTTATTCTCGCCCTCTTTGGTATAAAGACCTCCCGCGCCTCTGAAATCGGGGATACCGCTTTCGGTCGAAACACCCGCACCTCCAAAGAAGACCGCGTGCTTTGAGCTCTTCAAGATCTCCGTCAGTTTCTTAATATCGCTCATATTTACTCCTTCTTCTCTATCTCCGCTTTGACGGCAAGTGCCGCGTCGGATATCCTCGCATCCTTCAAAAGCTCGCTAAAGAACGCCTTTACGTCATTGTCGGCAAGTATATAATGCACCTGGCTGTTGCCGAGAGCCACGGAGAACAGCGACTCCTTCTCTTCAAGCGTCCAATCCGTGATCTCCGAAAGCTCCGCGATGACCTTATGCGTCTCGGCAAAGCTATGGCTCGCCTCGAGTGACATAATAAGATCGCTTCTGTGCGCCTCGTCGGCACCTATCCTGCTTGTGGCATCGGCATTGTCGCGCTTGCAATCGTAATGTATACTCTCAAGCACTTCGTTTGTCGCAGTCCTGTCGATGATCGCCTTGACGAGCACGTCGAGCTCGCTGCCCGCTCTGTAATCCGCGGGTGCAAAATACTTGATCCTGCGGTCGCGCATCATCTTATGAACCTTCGTCTTGTCCTTGGTCTCGACATTGAAAACACCGATCGAATGACCTCCGTTCGAGTTGACAAGCTTCATACAGGGCACATCGGTGTCGCTGTCGCCGATGTAGACCATATTTCTGAAGGGCACGCGGATGTCCTCCGGCGGGAACGAATCGTTAACCGCGGTATCGTTGACGTCGAGCACGCCCTTCTCTATCCTGAAAAGGAACTGCGTTTTGTTCGTGTAATTAATGACTTGCGCGGGCCAGACCGCGATTCCGCGCTCGTTATAGTAAAAGGAGCTCGCGTAGATCTTCTCGAATTCACCCGCGACGCGAGTGCCCTCGATCATCTCGCGCAGACCCGAGGAGATGATATAATGTTCGACCGTAACTCCCTTCTCCGCGCCGTATTCGCGTATACGGGAAAACCAGCTCTCGACTCCCGGGAAAAGCGCGACCCTCGAGCCATACTCGGCAAGCGTCTTTCTGCTGAAAACGAGGTTACCCTCAGCCTCCTTTACCATCTTGAGCATATAGGCAAGGTTCTGATCCATATCATTCTGCTCGGCCAGCTCGTTTGATTCCTTCCAGAATTCGCCGACGTCATAGCCGACCGACTGGATATAACCCTGCGCCTGCATATCGTCGGGCGAGAGCGTTTTATCGAAATCATAGCAGATCGCAAGGACGGGACGCTCCCCCTTGTATTTTCTTTCAAAAACCTTATTTGACATGTCACACCTCCATATTTTCTCAATTTATTATATCACGTTTTACTTCAAATGTAAATAACAAAAAGAAAAAAACAATCGGCGTTCAAGGAACACCGATTGTTTTTATTGTTATCAAACGGGCATCTGATAAAATTTCACGTACCAGATCACGGTAAGAATGACACCGATAGCGAGAAAGATCAAGCCCGTGAATAGCACGCAGTAATCGCCGAATTTCTTCAGCTTTTCAAGCTTGCGCTCGCGGTACTTTGCGTAGATCTCGTGATTCTTTCTGCCCATCGGTACAAAAGCCTGCACGACGTTTCTCAGCACAAAGCCTATTCCGATAAACGCGCCCTCGCCGCTGACGTAGAGCAATCCGGCAAACAAGGTAAGCAGAATTCCCGAGACCGAAAAGCCGTCGGCTAATATCTGTATATTCACCGCAATGCTGTCGGTGAAAAATCCCTTGCTCCAGAAGACGCCAACCGTGATCAGCGCCGCAACTAGGAAGCACGCGGCATATTTCAGCAGCAGATCTCTCGTTTCCTTTGTCACTTTTTTATCCGTCCGTTTCTTATTTCAGCATCTGCTTGTACTTTTCCTCCTCGGCATCGTTGCAATGAACGAAATGTCCGGGAGCGATCTCTCTGAAGGAGGGAGCGTCGACAGAATAATCGTGCTCAGCCAGAGGATTGTAGGTCACGCGGGTACGCTGCTTCTCGTAGATCGGGTCGGGAAGCGGGATCGCGGACAGCAGAGATCTTGTATAAGGATGAAGGGGATTCTTGAAGAGCTCATCAGAATCAGCAAGCTCAACCATCTTACCGAAATACATTACACCGATTCTGTCGGAGAAATACTTGACGACCGAAAGGTCATGCGCGATAAAGAGAATGGTGAGTCCGAGCTGATCGCGGAGATCATTCAGAAGATTGATAACCTGCGCCTGGATAGATACGTCAGGCGCGGAGATAGGCTCGTCCGCGATGATCATCTCAGGCTGCATAACTACGGCTCTTGCGATACCGATACGCTGACGCTGACCGCCCGAGAACTCGTGAGGATAACGGTCCGCATGCTCGCGAACAAGTCCTACAGTCTCAAGGATCTCGTAAACCTTCTGATTGATATATTCCTTATCGGTGACACCGTTGATGATAAGTCCCTCTGCGATGATATCACGTACCGTCATACGGGGGTCAAGCGACGCGATGGGGTCCTGGAAGATCATCTGGATCTGTGTGATCAGCTTGCTCTTCTTGGCAACGCGAAGCTTATTCTTGTACTCCTTCTTGAGCACCTTGAGCTTCTCGACGTCGCCCTCTGCCTCTTTGAACTTCTCGTCGTATTCCTTGTTAAGGGCTGCGACCATAGCGGCAGAGTGCTGTTTGTCGACCTCATTGTGATCGCTCTTGGCGTCACGGATCAGGAGCTTGTTCTTTGCAACGATCTCCTTATACTCTTCCTTGGAGATCTTCTTTGCGTCAAGATCAGCCTTTGCCTTCTTGATTGCATCCTTATAGGATCGAGTGCCGGCGCCGACTCTCTGACCCTTGAAATATACGTTACCCGAGGTAATGTCATAAAGCTTGATGATCGAACGTCCCGTTGTGGTCTTACCGCAACCGGATTCTCCAACGAGACCGAATGCCTCGCCCTTCCTGATCTCAAAGCTGACGTCGTCAACTGCCTTGAGATCCTTGCGTCCCATGCGGAAATACTGACAAAGATGGTCAACCTTCAACAAAACTTCGTTACGATTCTCCATTGTTGCCTCCTCTTTCCTTCATGTGTTTGATACGCTCGGTAATGATCTTCGGAATCTCAACCTTGGGAGCGTTCGGATGGAGCAGCCAAGTTGCCGCAAAGTGTGTGGGCGAAACCTCATACATAGGCGGCTGCATCTCGAAGTCGATCTCGAGAGCGTACTTGTTTCTTTCAGCAAACGCGTCTCCAACGGGAGGATAGATCATATTAGGCGGTGTGGCGGGGGTAGCATCGAGCTTTTCGTTGGTGTCAAGGTCGGGCATCGACGAAAGCAGAGCCCAGGTGTAGGGATGCTGCGGGTTGTAGAATACCTCGTTTGCGGTGCCGTACTCAACGATCTTACCCGCGTACATAACGGCGATTCTGTCCGCCATATTCGCAACAACGCCAAGGTCGTGTGTAATGAAGATTACCGAAAGATTTCTCTCGCGCTTGAGGTTGTTGATCAGCTCAAGGATCTGTGCCTGAATGGTAACGTCAAGCGCAGTCGTGGGCTCGTCGCAGATAAGGATATCGGGGTTTGCGGAGAGAGCGATAGCAATAACTATACGCTGACGCATACCGCCCGAGAACTCGAAGGGATACTGTCTGAAACGGATTCTTGCCTCGGGGATACCAACCTCCTCCATAAGCTTGATCGCCTTTTCCTTCGCGATTCTCTTGGTAAGTGTATAAACGATCTGGGATGCCTTGCCCTTGAGATAGTCGATGATCTCAACGCAACGCTTATCAGCATCGAATGTTGCGGCACTCTCAACGTCCGCATTGAACTTGTTCATTACTCTCGTAATGACGGAAACGATAGCCTCGATCTGCTCCTCGGGCTCGATGATGGACTTCGGGATGACCTCCCAATCCACGTTCTTGCCCTTTGCGATCAGAGCCTCTCTCTTTGCGGTCTGACGCTCGAAGCGCTTCTCTTCCTTGGGATTGTTCTCAAGATAGAAGAAGTACTTCTCGATCTCTCTCTCGAGAGCTCCGCCAAAGGTATAAGCTACGTTATCCTTGACAACCGCAAGGGGATCGATGGCTGCAGTAACGCTCTTGTTTACGTTCTTGCATTCCTCCATCGCTTCCTTCTCGGTAAACTTGCCGGACTTAAAGAAGCTGATAGCCTTCTGCATTGCCGCAATGGCTTCCTTCTTGTTCTTGAGCATCTTGTCATTTGAATACTCAACCGCGATCTTTTCAAGCGTCATAAAGTAGTTCATAAAGTCCTGCATCAGGAACTTATATGCCATTTCGTTGGCTTCCTCTGCGGGCATAGTGCTGAGGTCCGCATTGGGATTCTTATAGACGTAGTAACCGATGCGGAAGAAGTTGTACTGAGGCTGAGCGAGCATTTCCTCTGCGGTCTTTCTGATCTCGCGGAGGACCTCTGCGGTCTCGTCGGATGCGAGTCTCTTCGCCGCGCTCATTGTGACAACAGCTTTTACAGAGTCAACAGCTGATACCTTCTTCTTCTCCACGCGCTTGACTGCCCCGAGCTTGGTCTTACATTCGGTAAGAGCATCGGTGAAGCCAGCGGTGAAATACTTATCGTTAATGTCCGCAAGCTTGCGGCTGACAAGCTTGAGCGTTGCAACAACGTCTACCTTCTGATTCTTTTCGGTGAGGAACAGGCAATCGTCGATGATAGCGATCATCTCTTCCGCCGCGGTTCTTGCGTCGTTGTAGCTGTTTTCAAGCTTGATAGCCTCGATATTGAAGCTGTCAAAGGTCTTGATATAATCCGCAACGTCGCTTACTTTAATATCAGATCTCTTGCCCGATTCGAGTGCCTCGATCATCATTGCGGAGAGATCGGCAAGCATAGTATTGAAGGTCTCGCGGCCTTCCTTACGGTTAGCCTTGTTCTTCAGAAGCATTGCCTCGGTGATCTGTCTGCCGATACGCATAATGGGGTTGAGCGAGGAGAGCGGGTCCTGGAAGATCATTGCGATCTTGTCGCCGCGGAGCTTATGCATCTCCTCCTCGGGGATACGGACAAGGTCCTGTCCGTCGTAAAGGATCTCTCCGCCCTCGTGGATCGAGTTAACGGCGGAAATACCCATAATAGCCTTCGAGGTAACCGACTTACCCGAGCCGGACTCACCAACGATAGCCAGAGTTTCGCCCTTATAAAGGTCGAAGGAAATGTCACGTACCGCCTGAACCTTACCGGCGTCGGTACGGAAGGAGATCTTCAGATTATTTACTGATAACTTAACTTCTTTATTCATAACTTAATCCTCCGATCCTCTGAGCGACGGGTTGAACGCATCGCGCAAGCCGTTGCCGAACAGGTTGAAGCTGAGCATTAACAGAACGAGGAATGCGCAGGGGAAGAATGCTACGAAGCCGGCATTCGCCATAATGGACTTCTGTCCAGCAGCGATAAGTGTACCGACCGAGGTAGTGTTTCCTGCCTCAAGGTTGATGATGCCCAGATAAGAAAGGCTGGTCTCCGAATAGATCATAGAGGGGATTACAAGCGCAACGCTCGTTACAATGGTACCGAGACCGTTCGGGAAAATATGCTTGAACATAATTCTCGAGTCGGATGCGCCGAGAGTTCTTGCAGCCAGAACGTATTCCTGGTTCTTGAAGCGGTAGAACTGCATACGGGTTCTTCCCGCCATACCGATCCATCCCGTCGCAAAGAACGCGATGAACAAGACAAGCACCTGGCTCGCAGTACCCATATGATACTTCAGAAGGGTAATAACGATCATCGTGGGAACAGATCCGAGGATCTCGGAGAATCGCTCCATAAAGAGGTCGATCTTTCCGCCGAAGTAACCCGAGATCGAACCCCAGATTACGCCTACGATGAAGTTTACAGCCGCAACGACGGTTGCGAAGACGAAGGAGAATCTTGCGCCGTATGCAAGGCAGGCGAAGATATCCTTACCGGTTTCGGTGGTACCGAAGAGGAAGAGGGGCTCCTCGATGCCGTCCTTGATGACCTGCGTGTGCTGATAGATATAGTACTCGTAGTACTCGGCTCTGACCTCGATACCGCCGTCGACCTTTCTGCCGTATGCGTAGAAGTGCTGCTTGCCGTCCTTGGTGAAGCCATCCTCACCCTCGATTCTGATGGAGTTATACTCGGGCATCAGTGCGGAGGGATTGCCTGCTTCGTAGCTCCAGTAGTTGGGAACGATCTCGCCCTTCTGATTGAGCTTGGGACGAAGTGTGGGAGCCTTTACGTTCTCTACCTTGTAGTAGATGTTTGCGTCATACTTATTCTTCTCGAGCATATCCTTTCTCTCGGAGAAAGGAACGATGGGATAAAGGATCTGTCTGCCGGTCTCATTCTGATACTTCTGAATATCCTCGAATTCCTGCTGAGAAATGATCTTGTACTTACCGAAGCCTACGCCGTAATAAGTGTCGTAACGGTAGGTGTAATTCTTGCCGTCCTCGCTTACTTCGTATTCTCCGCCCTTGATGACGTCTCTGCCGGTTTCAAGCGCAAGCGCGGTATCCTTGAGATAACCGAGATAGTTGGTGTCCTTGACCTTGCAACCGTCCCAGAAATCGATGCCGCTCTGAACAAACAGCTCGTTCTTGGGGGTTACGTAGGCATACATCATATCGTAGTATGCGGGACGGAAGGGGGTGAAGAAGGGTGCGATGATCGCAAAAAGGATCAGGCACATAATTACAACGCCGCCAACGACCGCACCCTTGTTCTTACTGAAGCGGCGGAAAGCACCCTGGAAGTAGCTTACGGGCTTTGTATCGAACTTCTTATCGTGCCCAAGGTCTACCTTCTTGGCAAACTGAAACTTTTCAGCGGGGATATTATCGTATTTATTCATTGTAGTTGACATAATTACTTAGCCCCCATTCTGATTCTCGGATCGATAAATCCGTAGCTGATGTCGATAACGATTCCCGCGGTAAGGCTGACGAGAGTGTAGAATCCCGAAAGCAGCATAAAGAAATCGTAATCCTGGAATGTAATCGAGTTCAGGTAAAGTCCGCCAACGCCGTTGATACCGAACATCTTCTCGATAATGAGAGATCCCGAAAGGACCGAGATGAACTCACTGAGGATGGACGGGAAGATAACGACCATCGAGTTACGCATTGCGTGGCGGTAGATAGCCTGGCTCTTTGTAAGACCCTTGGTTCTTGCAAGAAGCATAAACTCGCCCGTCAGAACCTCGGAAAGCTCCGCACGTGTAAATCTCGCATAACCCGCGATCGATCCGAGAGAAAGCGCAAATACCGCGGGGATCATGGAGTGGAATACGGGCCACGTGAAATATGCGTCACTCGTTGACATAGTCAGCGGGAACCAGCCGAGCTTGAAGCAGAAGACGTACTGGAGCATAAGTGCCAGAACGATGGAAGGCACCGAGATCAGCAAGATGATAATGACGTTGATGACCTGGTCCTGCCACTTATTCTTTTTAAGCGCAGCCAAAATACCCAGACCGAGACCGATCGGTACACCGATAAGGGTTGAATAAATGTTAATAAGGATTGTGGGAGGGAGATGGCTTACGAATACCTTCCAGATATTCATACCGACGTACTCACCGTAGGTGGTTACGATACCGAAGTCGCCCTTGGTAAAGATCCTCTTGATATAGTTGCCGTACTGGATAAGTATCGGAACTCTGTCATAGGTCCATACACCGTTTGCTCCCTCTTTGATATTGGTGATCCAACCTCTTCCCTCGAGTGTCTTCATAACAATCTCGGGGTCCTGGCCGGGAAGCGCATTAGTCGGGATGGGCAGAAGCTTGATAAGCACAAAACACATCGTGAAGATGATGAAGAATGTGAACAACATCAAGCCCAAGCGCTTCGTCACATACTTAAACATATACATAGGTTTTTCTCCTCTGTCTTGTTGTTTTTAGCCAATTGTAAAACTGCGTTTTACAATTGCAGATCCGCGCGGCGGGGAACGCGCGCTTATCGCCGCGAGCCAAAATCTCTGATTTTGACTCACTCCCCTCGGCGCGCGGGCTCGCCCTGCTCGCCTAAGCGGTGTTTTTTCGTCGGCTAAGCCGCCGAAAAAACGGATTTAATCTACGTAATTTTACAATCGACTAATTGTTGACTTCCGATAGGTCAAAAGACCTGCGCGCGCAGTTGCGCGCTATATAAATTGAATTATTTTCTAAATTGATAATATGGTTTTCGATTATTCGTTTTGATTTTTGTCTATTATCTAATTGTTAGTATTCCAAATAATAAAATGCACTATTGCATTTTTTGCATCAATCTCTGATATTCTTAAAACAATATTTGCCTATTATGGGGATTAATGGATTTTTTTATTTTTGCCTATAAATGTGCAAATCAGCGGTGAGCGTTTTTGTGCTCACCGCCGTTTGCTTAGGAATAATTAATTGTTAATTAATTAGTTATTCGGTAATTACTCGGACTTCTTGTATTCAGCAGCAAGGTCGTTGTTGTTAGCAGCAACGAAGTCTGCCCACTCAGCGTCGGTATAGTTAACTTCCATATATCTGATACCGCCGAAGCCCATGAAGGTGTGCTCGTCCTCAGAGAAGTAAGAGAACTTAGCGCCGAGGAAGGATCCGCCGCCGTCTGCGATAAGCATTACGGAACGGGATTCCTTAATGGTGAGCTCCTCGAGAGCGGAGAGGATCATAAGTCTTGCCTCGGTAGGAGCAAAGCCCTCGCCCCAGTTGTAGGTCTTAGCCTGCTTCTCGGACTCTGCAAGGCCGTTGAGGCAGAAGTACCAGTTCTGTACGCTCATGGTGATAGTCTCGCCAGCACCCTCATAATCGCCTGCGGGCATTGTGAGAGTCATATCGATAGCGGAGGTATCCCAGTACATATGGTAGTTGAGGGAGTCGTCGGGGTTAACGAACGCGCCAACGATGTCGAAGGGGTTGAATGCGTTACCGGAGAAGCCGTAACCGAAACCGATCTGAGTAGCACCGGTACGGAATGCCTCTGCCCACTGAGCACCTGCGGATGCATCGAATACAACGTCGATCTTATCCTGGAGAGCGGTGCCCTCGGTAAGGCCGTCGATGATACCCTGGAGGTACTCGCAGCGGAATCTCTGCTTATCGTTATCTACGGAAGAACCGTAAACGAGAGTGATGTTCTTGGAAGAATCGTAGCCGTACTTAGCGGGATCTGCATTGAGGATCTCGATAGCTGCAGCCATCTTTTCCTTAGCAAGAACGGGGTTGTAACCGGTGAGGGAGTCGTAAGCCTCGTCGAGAGAGAGACCGGTGAGGTCGCCAGCGGACCACTTGCCGTCATCGCCCTGAGTGAAGCCGTATGCACGGAGGATACCCTCTTTTGCAAGCTTGGTGTTACGGTACTGACCACCGTCTTCAAGTGTGGGAGAGTTCTCGATATCGTAGTAGTAAGCTACGTTGAGGAGGCCGAAGCAAGGTACTGCGGTTCCGGGCCAGATCTTCTCAACGATGTCGCTTCTGTTGAGGCCGAGGTTGAGAGCGTGTCTGAATTCCTGGATTGCAAGGATACCGTTGTTGTTTTCGCTCTCCTTGAGGACGTTGATGTCACTGAAGAGCTGCATACCGAAGGTACCGGTAGAGGTAGAGGTGAAGTAAACGTACTTGGAGTCGAGGTATTCGCCTACGTTCTCGGTCTGGAGAGAAGCGTCGTCGATCTCACCTGCGAGGAAGCTCATCCACTGAGTGGAGAAGTCTTCCATCTTACGGCAGTATACGGAAGTGATGTTGTACTGGTTCTTGTACTGTTCCATGTTCCAGCCGTACCAGTTGGGGTTCTTCTCGAGCTTGTAGTGAGAGCCTGCCTCAAACTCAACGAGCTTGTAGGGACCCCAGCTAGCGGTGGTCTCGAGAGAAGAGTTGTAGTTAGAGGTCCAGAGAGTTGCGCCGTCAGCGGGCTCAATCTTGCAGGACTCATAGAGATCCTTCTTTACGAGGGGAAGTCCGGACATGTAGTAGGGAGCCCAAACGGAGAGTCCGCCATCCTCGGTGAGGAAGGAGTAAGCCTTGTCAAGGCAAACTACGATAGCATTCTCTTCTGCGATAGCGTATACGCCAACGTCTTCCCACTTAACATCGCGGATCTCGTTGATCTTGTAGATGCAAGCGTCATAGCCTGTGCCGGGCTCGAGGTATGCGCCGTAGTTCTCATAGAGGAACTTACCGGAAGCAGAGTCAGAGCCGTCAGCGCTGCTGTAAACGGTTTCGTCGGTGATCTTTACGTACTCAGGGCACTCGTTGCCGTTAGCATCCTTGTAACCCTTGGTGCCCCACATGTTCCAGATGTTAACCCAGAGTTCCTGGCCTGCATCAACTGCTGCCTTAACGGAAGCATAGCCCATGCTGCCGATGGTCTCGTAGGTACCTTCCTGATTCTGGAAGAAGTAGATCTTGGAGTTCTTAACCATGAGAGTATCATAGTAAGTGTTAGCACGGAAGTTCATGAATGCGGGATCGAGCAGCTGCTGCATCGAGTACTCGAAGTCTGCTGCGGTGATGGATGTGCCGTCATCCCACTTGAGATCATCGCGAAGAGTGATCTTCCAAGCATAGCCGCCCTCTGCCTTCTGAGCATCGGTGTAGCCCCACTTAGCGTCAACCGAGGAGGTTACGTCCTCGAGCTTGGTAGCTGCGGAGTAGTTGGTGGTGTAAGCGCCGGGAACGATGCCTTCCTTGTTGATGGAGCCGTCTTCGTTGTACTTCTTATCGTCTGCGAACTTATAGTCGTAGTCGAAGAAGGAAGAACCAATGTAGCTCATGATCTGAGTATCATTGTTGTCAGCATAGGTAAATTCGTTCCAGTTGCTGGGCATTGTTGCTGTGTAGGTGTTGTACTGAGCCTGCTTGAGGTCAACCTGTTCAACCTTGGGACCGCAAGAAGCGAACATTCCAACTGCCATGATCAGACACAGTGCCAGTGCGAGCATGGATGTGAGTTTCTTGTTCATAATATTTCCTCCAAAAAGTTTTTGTAATGTACCATTATCCGCAAAACCGACCCCTTTTGCTGCCCGTTCCGACGATCCGGAAGGCGGACAAAATCGGCATTCTCGCAAGCGAGATTCTTCAAAAGGAAGCAGCTCTGCGAACAAATGATATATGAACACAATAATTGTACCACAAAACGCGGTTGTTGTCAATGTCTTTTTGCAAAAAATATTACACATTCATTCATATTTTTTCATTATTTTAGTAATTTTCGCTCGAAAAGCCCGAAAAATTGCTCCCACGTGTATAATAATTCGCAAAATTAAATTTTAAACTTTCAATTTTTGTTTTTTTGATAATCACGGTTTGGGCACCTTTTTCGATAACTTTTCAGCTTCAAAAAGACAGCCGACTCCCATGAGCCGGCATTCTTTTATTTTTCGATTTCGGAAATAAGCCACGGTATATCTTCGGTCAAGGTTGCATACACTACGTGAAGATCTACGTTACCGTAGTCGTGAACGATACGGTTTCTAAGTCCCGCAATATCCATCCACGGAATATTGGCATGAGACATTTTGTACTCATCAGTAAGCTTTTTGGAATTTTCCTGTACCTGTATTAGACCAAACAGCATCGCGTTCAGCAAGAGCTCGTTTTCTTCAAGCGTTTCGAGCTTGACGCCCTCCATATGTTTTGCAATGAACCTTAAATCTTTAAGCATTTTTGCAACGTAATACTCGTCATTCTTGATATTATCCATATACTTTTATCCCGTCCTTTAGTATTTCATCGAGCAATTCCTCATTATTATTCAGTTGATGCAGATCAAGCAGATCAACTTTTTTATGCAGTTCGGTCCGCAGTCTTTCCGCTAAACCAAAGAAGCGCAATCCCGTGACGTCAGAGGAGATCAAAAGATCAACGTCGCTTGCCCCGTTAGCTTTACCTTTCGCATACGAGCCAAACAGTATACAATACTTCACCGGATATTCATCAAGCACCTTTTTACATACCGTTTTGATTTCTTCAAGTGTCAAAACACCGTGCTCTTCATCAATTGCTATATGTTTTTCGAGCTCCTCAAGCATATAGTTATATTTCAACGTAGTTGCTTTTGACGGATCGTTCTCATACGACTTGTACGATCTCAAGGATACCCCCAGGAGTGCACTGGCATCCTTCTGCGTCAGTCTCTTTGATATGCGTACCTGCTTCAGTTCGGGCATAATACCACCTTCTTTCGTTATTATTATATCATGTTTGCACTTTTTTGTCAATATAAAAGTGCAAATTTTGCACTTTTAATTTTTGCGAAAGTGCAAAATTTGCACTTTTGAATCCTCATTTTCTTTATATTTATTAATGTAGAAAAAATTCGGATATCACAAAGCCTTCAGGCTTCATAATATCCGAATTTATTAAATTTTATCCAAGCGGATCGAGGGAAATTACCCTCCGTCGATCACTGGATTTCCGCATCGGAGATCTTTCTGTCCGCCGCTTCCTTGCCGTACTTATCGACCTCGGCTTTGTTCTTCTCGCCGTGAGTCAGGCATCCCGCACCGCCGATGCAACCGCCGATGCAAGCCATTCCCTCGATGAAATTGCCGTCGAGGAGATTCTTATTCTTCTTGAGAAGAGCAACGCGGCAAGCCTCGATACCGTCGCAGGTAACGGGCTTGAGGTCAAAGTCGATGTTCTGCTCCGCGAGAGCCTGTGCCACAGCCTCTCCGAGTCCGCCCGAGCGAGCAAAGATGCGTCCGTAGTAGGATGCGTCTGAAAGCGAGGTCTCGTCAAGAGTCATAATGTCGATATCGCGGCTGTCAAAAAGTGCCTGAAGCTCCTCGAAGGTGATAACGGCGTCAACGTAGGGCTTGACTTCTTCCCTCTGCGCTTCTCCCTTCTTCGCAGTGCAGGGACCGATGAAGACGACCCTTGCGTCCTTATCATTGTCTTTGATATGCTTTGCGAGAAGCGCCATCGGCGAGGGATTATGCGAGACGAACTGTCTCAGATTCGGGAAAGCCGAATCGATATAGGTCACGAACGCGGGACAGCAGGATGAGGTCAGGAAGCCCTTCTCTGCAAGCTCGCGCGATTCCGCGAGAGCGACCATATCCGCGCCGAGCGCCGCCTCAACGATCCTGTCAAAGCCGAGCTCGTAAAGTCCAGTGATGACCTGACCGTTCTTCGCGTAGGTAAACTGGCTCGCGATCGAGGGTGCTACCATTGCATAGACCTTATGATCCCCCTTATTTTTGAGCATCTCGACAACGTCTACGATGAAGGATTTATCCGAGATCGCGCCGAAGGGGCACTGATAAACGCAGGCACCGCAACGGATGCACTTGTTGTTGTCGATAAGTGCCGCCTTTTGCTCGTTCATCGAGATAGCCTTGACCTTGCAGGCGTTCTGGCAGGGACGGGTGCGCTTTACGATCGCGGTATAGGGGCAGACCTTCGCGCAGGCTCCGCACTCAACGCACTTCGTCTTGTCGATATGCGCAACGTGATTCTCGTCGAAGGAGAGCGCGCCCTTCTTGCAGACGTCCTCGCAACGGTGTGCAAGACATCCGCGGCAGGCGTTTGTCACCTCGTATCCGCTGACGGGACACTCATCGCACGCGATCTCGATAACCTCGATGACGTTGGGATTCTTTCTGTCGCCGCCGATCGCAAGCTTGACTCTCTCGCCGAGGATCGCACGCTCCTTGTAAACGCAACAACGCATCGTAGGCTCGTTACCGGGAACGATCGTCTTCGGAATGTCGATGCAATTCTCGAGCAAAGTGTCGTTCCAGGCAAGGCGAGCGACCTCGCGGAGCACCTTATATTTCAGATGTTGTACTTTTGTATCAAATTTACGCATTTTTTACCTTAAAATCGAATGCGGCGGCAAAGCCACCGCATTCATTATGATCAGTCTTCGTGTTTTGCGGTGTAATGAACGTGGAGAAGCTCGTGAGCGCGATCCTTGATGATCTTCTTGTAAACAGAGTTTACAACCGGATTTTCCTGCGAGCGGCGGATGCTGAGCATTCTGTCTGCCTCGTAGAGTCCCTTGCTTCTTGCTTCCTTGGCGTTGCTGAAATAGGGCTGACCGCCGCCGTTTACACAGCCGCCGGGACAAGCCATGATCTCGATGAAATCGAAATGCTCGCCTGCGGACGCGCGGAGGAGAACTCTCTCTGCGTTTCCGAGACCGCTGACAACGGCGATATGAAGCTTCTTCTCGCCGTAATCAAGGTAAAACTCCTTGATGCCTTCCATACCGCGCTGACCTGCGTTTGCAGCCTGAAGCAGAGCCGCACGCGACTTGCTCTCGGATACGCGGCGGAGGACCGCCTCGGTAACGCCGCCGGTCACGCCGAAGATAACGCCCGCACCCGAAACGGTGCCGAAGGGCATATCAACTGCCTCGGGCTCGAGCTCGTCGAATACGAGACCCGATTCCTTGATCATAAGGATGAGCTCCTGAGTTGTGATGACTGCATCAACGTCGGGCTCGCCGTCCTTCATGAATTCGGGGCGCGAAGCCTCGAACTTCTTTGCGGTACAGGGCATAATTGCAACGTGGAACATCTTCTGTTCCTTGTCCTTATTCTGATCCTTGACGAGGGATCCCATCATCTGCATGGGTGAGCGGCAGGTGGAGATATTCTCGAGGAACTCGGGATGCTTCTTCTCCGCATACTGGATCCAACCGGGACAGCAGGATGTGATAAGCGGGAGCTTTCCGCCGTTTTCAAGGCGGTCGATGAACTCCGCGGTCTCCTCCATAACGGTGAGGTCGGCGGAGAGAGTGGTATCGTAGATCTCGTCAAAGCCCATACGGCGGAGTGCGGCAACGATCTTGCCCATTACGTTCTCGCCGTCCTGGCACTTGAGCTCCTTGCCGATCGCAACGCGGACTGCGGGAGCGATCTGCACGCTCGTTCTGACGTTCGGGTCGGAGATTGCGTCCCAAACGCACTTGATATTATTCTTTACAACGATCGCGCCGGTGGGGCAAACAGCCGCACACTGACCGCAGCCTACGCAGGGAGATTCCGCGAGAGGCTTGCCGAATGCGGTCGAGATGACCATCTTCGAGCCGCGGTGAGCGAAATCGATCGCGCCGACGTTCTGGATCTCGTTACAAACTCTTACGCAGTCGCCGCAGAGGATGCACTTGCCCGCGTCGCGGACTATGCAAACAGACGAGGTATCGTCGTTCTTTGTAGACTTTGCGCGGTTCGGGAAGCGAACGCCCTCAATGTTGAAGCGCATTGCAAGATCCTGGAGCTTGCACTTCTGGTTATTCTCGCAGACCGTGCAATCGCGGCAATGGTTAGCGAGCAGGAGCTCGAGGATGTTCTTACGGTAGCGGCGGAGACGCTCGGTATTTGTCTTGATCTCCATACCCGCGCGGGGAGGAGTCGAGCAGGCTGCCTCGATGCCGCCCCACTTGTTCTCTACCATACACATACGGCAAGCACCGTAGATCGAAAGATCGGAATGGTAGCAGAAGGTGGGCATCTTGACGCCGATCTTCTGGCAAAGCTCGAGAATATTCTTCTCGCCGTTTATTTCTACGGGAATACCGTCAATTGTCATATACTGCTTTTCGCTCATGATTAACCCTCCTTAATTGCGCCAAACGGGCAGGCAGAGATACAGCTTCCGCAACGGATGCACTTCTCAAGATCGATCGAGAAGGGCTCCTTGATCTTACCGCTGATCGCGCCGACGGGACACTGACGCGCGCACTTGGAGCAACCCTTACAAAGCTCGGGGTCGATATAGAATCTCTTGAGCTTCTGGCATGCGCCCGCGGGACATCTCTTCTCGTAGATATGCGCCTCGTATTCGTGGCGGAAGTTCTTGATAGTGCTGACAACGGGAGAAGGCGCGGACTTTCCGAGACCGCAGAGCGCGGTTGCGGAGATAGTCTCTGCAAGCTCAAGAAGGAGCTCGATATCGCCGTCTCTTCCCTCGCCCGCAACGATGCGCTCGAGGATCTCAAGCATTCTCTTCGTGCCCTCGCGGCAGGGTACGCACTTACCGCAGGACTCGTTCTGTGTAAAGTTCATAAAGAAGCGTGCAACCTCTACCATACAGGTGCTCTCGTCCATAACAACGAGACCGCCCGAGCCGACCATTGCGCCGACCTTCTTGAGGGTGTCAAAGTCGAGGGGCATATCAAGGTGTTCCTTGGTAAGGCAAGCACCCGAAGGTCCGCCGATCTGAACAGCCTTGAACTCTGCGCCGTTCTTCATACCGCCGCCGATGTCAAAGATGACCTCGCGGAGGGTGGTTCCCATAGGAACCTCGATAAGACCCGTATTCTCGATCGCGCCTGTCAGCGAGAAGGTCTTACAGCCCGAGCTGTTCTCGGTACCGATGGTGCGATACCAATCCGCGCCCATCTCGATGATCTTCGGAACGTTCGCGTAGGTCTCAACGTTATTGAGTACTGTGGGCTTATCGAAAAGTCCGTGCTCAACCGTACGGGGAGGCTTAACTCTCGGGAAACCGCGGTTACCCTCGATGGATGCGGTCAGAGCCGATCCCTCGCCGCAGACGAACGCGCCCGCGCCGCGGTTGATATGCATATGGAAATTGAAATCGGTGCCCATAATGTTGTCGCCGAGAAGTCCTCTCTCCTCGAGAGTCCTGATAGCGAGCTTGAGACGGCTGACGCTCATCGGGTACTCGGCACGAACGTAGATATAACCGTTCTCCGCTCTGACCGCGTATGCCGCGATCATCATACCCTCGATAAGCTTGTAGGGGTCGCCCTCCATTACCGAGCCGTCCATAAATGCGCCGGGGTCACCCTCGTCACCGTTACAAACAACGTAACGGACGGGCTCCTTCTGGCTTGCTACCTGCTTCCACTTTCTTCCTGCGGGGAAGCCTCCGCCTCCGCGTCCGCGGAGACCCGACTTATCGATCTCATCGATAACGTCGTCGCGGCTCATCTCGAACATTGCCTTCTCGAGAGCCTTGAAGCCGCCTGCGGCTATGTATTCGTCGAGAGATTCGCTGTCAAAGTGACCGCAGTTCTCAAGAACCATACGTGTCTGCTTTGCGATGAAGGGGATCTCGTCGGGACGTACAAACGCCTCGCCTGCCTTGTGATAAAGGAGGGATTCGATGATCTCGTCGCCGAGGACCGACTTTTCAAAAATGGTCTTGCAGTCGTCCGGCTGTACCTTAACGTACTGGATGACCTTCTCGCCCTTCTGAATACGGACGAGCGGACCGAGCTCGCAGCAGCCCTGGCAGCCTGTCTTCTTTACGCCGACGAGCTCCTCGTGCTCCTTTGCATCGTGGGGTGCGAACTCAAGTGTAACGCCGGGGGTCTCGCGTACGAGATCGGCGAAGATTTCATATATCTTGTTAGAACCGGTAGCGATACAACCGGTGCCCGAGCAGACGAGAATACGGCAATCGTAGCTTCCGAGAGTCTTGACTGCCTCGTTGCGGGCGATAGAAAGCTCGTTCTGTGTCTTGATCATCAGCCTCTACCTCTCAATTCTTCAAGTACCGCCAGAACCTTTTCGGGTGTCATTGCGGCGTAGACCTGCTCGTTTACCATCATTGTCGGTGCGAGACCGCAAGCGCCGAGGCAGGAAACTGTCTCAACGGTAAACATAAGGTCGTCGGTGGTGTGCTTCTCCTTGGAGAGTCCGAGCTCCTTCCAGAGAGCCTCGAGTACGGGTGTGGAATGACGCACGTGGCACGCCGTTCCGTCGCAGACCTTGATGACGTACTTGCCCTTCGGCTCGAAGGAAAAGTTCTCATAGAAGGTCGCGATGCTGTAGATCTTCGCCTCGCTCATTCCGAGCTTGACGGAAAGATAGGGGACTATCTCGCGAGGAAGGTAGCGATAGTGCTCCTGAATGTCCTGAAGAATGGCAATAATATGCTGTGCGCTATTATTGTTGGCGGACAGGACCTGATCCACCACGGTGAAATCGAAAGAACTGTTCATAGCGTTCTCCTTTATAATAGGCGCGAAGTTGCCGCGCAAAATTTTGCATATAAGCATTCTTCCGTGGCCGAAATTATTACAGCCACGGAAGAATCAAAATAGTATTACTTGGAAAGATACTCGTCGATTGCCTTAGCTGCTGTCTTACCTGCGCCCATAGCGGAGATAACGGTTGCCGCACCGGTTACAACGTCGCCGCCTGCATAGACAGCGTTACGGGAGGAAAGTCCGTCCTCGTTTACGATGATACCGCCGTGTGCGTTGACCTCAAGACCCTCGGTGGTGGACTTGATCAGCGGGTTGGGGGAGGTACCGATGGAGATAACAACGGTGTCAACTTCGATCTCGAAATCGCTGCCCTCGATAACAACGGGGCGGCGGCGTCCCTTTGCATCGGGCTCGCCAAGCTCCATCTTGACACACTTCATACCGGTAACGAAGCCGTTCTTGGGATCGCGGGGATCTTCGGGATTGTTGTAACCGAGGATCTCGGTGGGATTGCAAAGGAGACGGAATTCGATTCCCTCTTCCTCAGCGTGCTCAACCTCTTCCTTACGTGCGGGAAGCTCTTCCATCGAACGACGGTAAACAATGTAAACCTTCTCAGCGCCGAGACGGAGTGCGGTTCTTGCAGTGTCCATAGCAACGTTACCGCCGCCGACGACAGCAACCTTGCCGCCCTTCATAATGGGAGTCTCGGGGTTGTCGAGGTATGCCTTCATAAGGTTGGATCTGGTAAGGAACTCGTTTGCGGAGTAAACGCCCTTATAGGACTCGCCGGGAATGCCCATGAAGTTGGGAAGACCTGCGCCCGAGCCGATGAATACAGCCTCGTAGCCCATTCCGAAGAGCTCGTCAACGGTAAGAGTCTTACCGATAACTACGTTTGTCTCGACCTTTACGCCGAGCTTCTCGAGAGTGTCAACTTCCTTTGCAACGATAGCCTTGGGAAGACGGAACTCGGGAATACCGTAAACAAGAACGCCGCCTGCGGTGTGGAGAGCCTCGTAAACGGTTACCTCATAGCCCTTCTTTGCGAGGTCGCCCGCGCAGGTAAGGCCGGAGGGGCCGGAGCCGACTACAGCAACCCTGTGGCCGTTCGATTCGGGACGAACGGGAGCCTCGGTTGCAAAAGTATTGTGCCAGTCTGCAACGAATCTCTCAAGACGTCCGATACCAACCGATTCACCCTTGATACCACGAACGCACTTGGACTCGCACTGTGTCTCCTGAGGACATACGCGTCCGCAAACTGCGGGGAGCGAGGAGGACTTCGAAATGATCTGGTATGCGCCCTCAAAGTCGCCTTCCTTGATCTTTCCGATGAACTCGGGGATATGTATCTTAACGGGGCAACCGTCAACGCAGGGCATATGCTTGCAGTTAAGGCATCTCATAGCCTCGTCGATAGCGGTCTCTTCGGAATAACCGAGAGCAACCTCGCTGAAGTTATGTGCACGAACCAGAGGATCCTGGTTGGGCATGGGGTTACGTGTGAGCGACATATTTGCCTTTGCCATTTTACTGTACCTCCTTTTTGAAGAGATTGCAGGTCTCCTCGTGAGCGTGGCGCTCGAAATCGAAATACATTCTTCCGCGGGACATAGCCTCGTCGAAATCTACTTCGTAGCCGTTGAAGTCGGGGCCGTCAACACAAGCGAACTTGGTGACCTTCTTACCGTCGACGTTAAGGGTGAGACGGCAGCCGCCGCACATACCTGTACCGTCGATCATAATGGGGTTCATCGAAACGGTTACGGGAGTGCCGAAGGGCTTTGCGGTAAGGGTTACGAACTTCATCATGATCAGCGGGCCGATGGTGATGATCATATCAAACTTCTCGCCTGCCTCGAGCATTTCCTTAAGCGGAACGGTTACGTTACCGTGCTCGCCGTAGGAACCGTCGTCGGTCATAACGCGAAGGGTATTGGAGCAAGCTCTGAACTCGTCCTCAAGGATGAGAAGATCCTTGTTTCTGAAGCCGATGATGGAGGTGACATCAACGCCTCTTGCGTGAAGAGCCTCTGCGATGGGCATTGCGATAGCACAGCCAACGCCGCCGCCAACGATGCAGACCTTCTTGAGTCCATCGAGGTGGGTAGCAACACCGAGGGGGCCTACAAAGTCCTGAATGTAATCGCCCTCTTCCTTGTGGCTGAGCTTTTCGGTAGTTCCGCCGACGATCTGGAAGATGATCTTAACGGTGCCTGCTTCCTTGTTGGTGCCTGCAACGGTAAGGGGGATACGCTCGCCGCTCTCATCAACGCGAAGGATGATGAACTGACCGGGCTTTGCCTTGTTTGCTACAAGGGGAGCCTCGATCTGGAGCTGAACGACTGTGGGGTTCAAAATCTTTTTTTCAACGATTCTGTACATTTTATCTCTCCGTTCAATAAAAAATTCTGTGGTTTATGGGTGAAAACAAAGTTCCCTACCTATTAAATCATATTATTATAACATATAAAGCGCATATTGTCAAGCCGAATTGGCAAATAGGCACAAAATTGACAGAAAGTTTACGAAATGAGTTGATGAAGAAGAATAATCGGCAGATAATGAATAATATAATAAGAATTATTCCTATTGAAAATTTTTCGGGTATGCCTGATTTTTTTCTGTTAGAGTATTGACTTTTTTAATTTTGTCAAGTATAATATTAGTGAATATTTTTTGGGTATACCCAAAAAATATCGGTTAGGAGGAATTATATGGAAATTCGCAGGGACAGATATTTAGATAAATTGATCAGACATAAGCATAACGGTATGATAAAAGTTGTAACAGGTATCCGCAGATGCGGAAAATCATATCTTTTGTTTGAGCTTTTCTATAAACACTTGTTGGAAGCAGGCGTTAAAGATGACCACATTATAAAAATTGCTCTTGATGACAGACGTAACAAAGCGTTTAGAGATCCTGATCATTTGTGCGATTATGTTCACAACTACATTAAGGATAATGATATGTATTACGTTCTTCTTGATGAAGTTCAATTAGTACCTGAGTTCGAAGACGTTCTTAACAGCTTTCTTCATATTAAAAACGCAGATACTTTTGTAACCGGGAGCAACGCAAAATTTTTATCAAAAGATATTATTACAGAGTTTCGCGGACGCGGAGATCAAATTCATATCGCGCCGTTATCGTTCAACGAATTTATGTCTGCGTTTAACGGCAGTACGGAAGAAGGTTGGAAGCAGTATATAAATTTCGGCGGCTTACCGAAAATATTCGATTTTCCTACTGATGAAGACAAGTCGGACTACCTCAAATCTATCTTTACAGAAACCTATATCAAAGACATCAAGGAAAGAAACGGTATACGCAGCGATTCGGAGCTTGAAGAATTACTTGATATTCTTTCCTCAGCTATCGGTTCGCTAACAAATCCCAAGAAGCTTTCCGATACCTTTGCAAGCGTAAAGCAAGTTAATATTCATGCTGAAACCATTAAAAAGTATATCGACTGTTTAATGGATTCATTTCTTATCGAACAGGTAAAGCGATATAATATCAAGGGGAAAAAATATATAAATACTCCTCACAAATATTATTTCACCGACATCGGTCTGCGAAATGCACGCTTGAATTTTCGCCAATCCGAAGAAACTCACGCTATGGAGAACGTCGTTTATAATGAATTGCGTTGTCGGGGTTATAACGTTGATGTTGGTATTGCTGATTATTATTCATCGGAAAACGGAGAAAAAAGTATTCTCAGACAATCCGAGGTAGATTTTGTCTGTAACTTATCGGATAAGCGTTATTATATTCAGGTGGCACTGTCTATACCAACTAAAGAAAAACTTGATCAAGAACAAAAATCACTGTTAAGTATTGATGATTCGTTTAAAAAAATCATTATAGTAAAGGATATTTCACGGTCGCATTACAACGAATACGGGATCTATCTTTTAAGTCTTTTTGATTTTCTTCTTGACAGCGACAGCTTGAATTTTTAATTACAAATAAACACAGCCAACGGCAAAGCCGTTGGCTGTGTTTATGTAGTATCTTATTTAAGATCAGAGATTAGTCTCTCTTCTTCTTAATAACGATAGCTGCGGGAATGAGAGCGAGGATAGCTGCGAAGCCTACCATACCGCCGCAACCCTTCTTCTCGGGAGTGGTGGAGGGAGCATCGGTCTTCTCGGGAGTTACGGAAGGAGCCTGGGTCTGCTCGGGAGCTTCGGGAGCATCGGTCTGAGGATCGGTCTCGGGCTCGGTCTGGGGCTCGGTCTCGGGCTCAGTCTGGGGCTCGGTTACGGGCTCGGTTACGGGCTCGGTCTCGGGATATACGTAGTTGTCGCGCTCAAGGTCGGTAAGGAACTTCTGAACGTATGCGCCCATGAAGTTAAGTCTGGGGCCGTTGCCGCTCTCGAATACAAAATCACCGCTGGAGTAGAGGTGGTAGTAGTCGAGGGTGTGCTCACCTGCGGTGAGGTTGACCTGGATTCCGTAGTAGTAAGTAGGAATGAAGTACTTGTTGTTTACACCGTTGGTGGTGTAGATGGTGCCTGCCTCGATATCAGCCTGGCTGTAGGAGTAAGTATACTCACGGAAGGTACCCATGGTATCGGAGATGTTGACCTGCTGGATCTCGCCGCCGTCAACCTGAACTGCGAATCCGCGGTCCTTTTCGTTGTTGTCAACGTTCTCGTCCTTGATCTGTGCGCAGCCAAGGATAACGATCTCGTACATACCTGCTTCTTCTACGGTGAACTTGTAGGAGAGACGGCCGTGGTCGTAGGGATCGGAGCCGGAGTTTGCCCAGACTGCGTCATATGCAAAGTAGCCGTCACCGAGGTTGTAGTAGTCGTCGAAGTAGCTCTGCATACCCTTCTCTGCCCAGTCGGTGAAGGTAACCATACGCATGCCCGAGCCGGGAGCCTTAGCGATGAGAGTGGTGTCGTAGTCACCGGTGTGCATAAAGACTGCATCTGCTCTTACGATAGCCGCCTTGTTGAGGTACATATCATAAGCAGTCATCCACTTGATATCATTGGTGATATCGGTAACGGTGGGGGTAGCTTCTGCAGAAGCCATTATTGCCATCATATTGAGCATAAGAACGATGGCAACAAGAAGTGCTGTGATTTTTTTCATAATTGCGCCTCCATAAATTTTGTGGTAAGTTAATAATACACTATTTTTTCAATTTTGTCAAGTCCTTTTTTAATACTTTTGCTCAAAAAATCAACAGTTGTTTAAAAAACACAACTTTTCCGCCGCTTTTTAATAAAAAAGAAGATTTCCTTGCCTGCAAGGAAATCCACCAAAACTTTTCACTTTCCACTTTTCACTTTTCACTAAAAACGGCTCGCCGAAAATCGGCGAGCCGTTTTTTATTACTTACTCTCGAGGTAAGCCTTTCTGCCGGACTCGTAGAGGTTGTTGCCTTCGCTGTCGATGATAACAACGAGGGGCATATCCTCGATATAGAGCTTGCGGAGAGCCTCTGCGCCGAGGTCCTCGTAAGCGATGAGCTCACAGCTCTTGATGCACTTTGCGAGAAGTGCGCCTGCGCCGCCGATAGCACCGAAGTAAACGCCCGAATACTTCTTCATAGCGTCAACGACTTCGGGAAGGCGCGCGCCCTTACCGATCATACCGCGTGCGCCAACGCTCATCATTGTGGGAGCGTAAGCATCCATACGTCCGCTGGTGGTGGGTCCTGCAGAGCCGATGACCTGACCGGGCTTTGCGGGAGTGGGACCAACGTAGTAGATGGTAGCGTCGGTGGGATCGAAGGGGAGCTTCTCGCCTGCCGCGAGAGTCTCGCACATTCTCTTGTGACCTGCGTCACGCGAGGTGTAGATTACACCGGTAACGAGAAGCTCGTCACCTGCATGGAGTGTCTTTGCAAGCTCCTCGGTAAGAGGAAGAGTGATCTTTCTTGCCATAATTAAAGTACCTCCGTTTTATGACGGGTAACGTGGCAGTTGATGTTGATTGCACAGGGCATACCCGCGATGTGAGTGGGGAGAGTTTCGATGTTGAGACCGATAGCGGTGGTCTTACCGCCGAAGCCCTGAGGACCGATACCGAGCTGATTGATCTTCTCGAGCATTTCCTTTTCGAGGTCAGCGTAGTAAGGATCGGGGTGGCAGGAGTCGATGGGTCTCATAATAGCCTTCTTAGCGAGGAGAGCAGCCTTATCGAAGGTGCCGCCGATTCCGACGCCGACTACAATGGGAGGACAGGGGTTGGGTCCTGCAGCCTCAACGGTCTCGATGATGAAGTCCTTGATACCCTGGAGACCTGCGGAGGGCTTGAACATACGGATAGCCGACATATTCTCGCTGCCGAAGCCCTTCGGGCCGAGTGTGATCTTGAGGTTCTCGCCGGGAACGATCTCGGTGTAGATCATTGCGGGAGTGTTGTCGCCTGTGTTGCCGCGGCGAACGGGGTCGCCGACTACAGACTTACGGAGGTAGCCGTTAGTATATCCGCGGCGTACACCCTCGTTGATAGCGTCGGTGAGGTCTCCGCCAACGATATGTACGTCCTGACCGATCTCGAGGAATACGCAAGCCATACCGGTATCCTGACAGATCGGTACGTTCTCGTTGTCCGCGATCTCGAAGTTCTCGATGATGTTATCAAGAACGCCCTGAGCGATCTTGCCGTCCTCGCAAGCGCGGCAATTCTTTATTGCACACTTAACGTCGGAGGGAAGATGTGTGTTTGCATCGATACAGAGCTTTTCAACGGTATCGATGATCTGCTGTACGTTAATTTCACGCATTTTAAAAATGCCTCCTGGAAAATAATTTTATACTATGATTCCTATGATCTGGCAAGCAAATACGACCAGAACGAGTGCGATCGGGTAGGTCGAAGCATACGCGCCCGCAACGTCGTCGGTCTCCGCAACTGCGATAAGGGTACCGAGAGCGGGGGTCGAGGTCATACCGCCGGTAATGGAGCCGAGGGTATTGAGCAGGGGAAGCTTGCAGACCTTTCTTGCAAATACGTAGCCGACCACCATCGGGATGAGGGTGATAACGACGCCTGCAAGGAAGCCGTAGAGAACGATCATAAGTCCGTACTCGGAATTCTGGATCTGCTGTACGAGCTGTACGCCGCCCTCGACGCCTGCGCCGAGAAGGAAGAGCACGAGTCCGAATTCACGGAAGATCTTGAGGACCTGAGTATTGACTCTCATATTGAGCGGGCCGATGTGTCCGAAGTGAGCAAGGATGAGCGCCATGATCAGCGGACCGCCGGTCATACCGAGCGAGAAGCAAGAGCCTTCATAACCTGCGGAGGTAAGCGGGATCTTGATCGAGCCGAGAAGGAGTCCGAATACGACTGCAAGTCCGAATGCGGCAAAGCCGAATCCGTCGATATCAAATCTCTTCTTTTCCTTCTTTTCCTCGATCTTTTTCTCCTCGGTCTTCACGGGAGCGGCAACGAGCGCTCTCTCCTTTGCCATATCAGCGCGAAGGATCTTCGGCATGATCTGAACGAAGAGAACGACGCCTACTACTCCGAAGGGGTAGGAGATTGCCTGACCCAGAGATACCATTGCAGCATTCTCACCCGCGATCTCCTTTGCTGCGGAGAATGCGGGGGTCGATGTGAGAGCTCCGGAGAGGACTCCTCTTGCAAAAGCGGAGCCGATTCCGGGGATAAGCGCGAACGCCGTTGCGACGCCTGCGCCGATGATGATAATGATCGCTCCCATAGGGAGATAGGTTTTTGCGTTTTTCTTGAGGTCGCGGAAGAAGTTGGGTCCTGCGATAGAACCAACCGCGGTCACAAAGAGTACAAGTCCAATATCGCCGATAAATCCGTAGCTATCCATAGCGGACGCGGATGCATCGGCTATGAAAAACTTGGAGAGAACGGGAATATTCTGCAGACCCGGGAGGGTGAAGAGATATCCGAAAAGGAGTGCTACGAGGAACACGCCCGCAGTTCCGAGCGAAACGCCCTTGATCGAGATCCTGCCGAGCAGATATCCGATAAAGGTTATGAAGAACGCTCCGAGGAGCACCACAGCCGCGCTTCCGGGATTGATCAGCTTAGAAATAAACTCCATTTGTTTTTTCGCCGCCCCCTCTTATCTTTCGTGGCGGGCGTAGTTGGGAAGAAGCATGGGAGATACGCCCTCTTCGGTCGCATCTGCCGCCTTGAGCTCCTCTGCATATGCTGCAAGGTGGTCAAGGTTCATTGTGCCGAGCTCAACTTCACGTGCCTTAGCCGCTGCTGCCTTACCTGCGTTGCGGCCGAATACGATGATATCAAGGAGGGAGTTACCCATAAGTCTGTTTCTACCGTGGATACCGCCGACAGCCTCACCTGCAACAAGGAGGTTGTGGATGGTCTTGGTAAAGCCCTCGCCGCCGATCTCGAGACCGCCGTTCTGATAGTGGAGGGTGGGGTAGATAACGATCGGTACCTTTCTCATATCGATACCGTAGTTCATATACATACGGAGCATAGCGGGGATTCTCTTCTCGATGGTTCCCTCGCCGTGGAGCTTCTCGATCATGGGAGTATCAAGCCATACGCCCTGTCCGCTGGGAGTGTTGACTCCCTTGCCGTTTGTCGAGCACTCACGGATGATGGATGCCGCGGAAACGTCACGGGTCTCAAGGGGATGCATAAATGCTTCGCCCTCGGAGTTTACGAGCATTGCGCCGATCGAACGGACCTTCTCGGTAACGAGCGCGCCCTTGATCTGTGCGGGGAAGATTGCTCCTGTGGGATGGTACTGAATGGTGTCCTGATAAAGGAGAGGAGCACCTGCGCGGTAACCGAGAACGAGACCGTCTGCGGTTGCGCCGTAGTGGTTGGAGGTGGGGAAGCCCTGGTAATGGAGACGTCCTGCACCGCCTGTTGCGATGATAACGGTCTTAGCGCGAGCTACGAGGTAATCCTCGGTCTCAAGGTTCTGGAGAACTGCGCCTGCAACCTGACCCTTTTCGTCCTTGATAAGCTCAACAGCTGCGGTGAACTCAACAACGGGAACCTGTCTGTTAAGAACCTCGTCGCGGACGGTTCTCATGATCTCTGCGCCCGAGTAGTCCTTACAAGCGTGCATTCTCTTGCGGGAGGTTCCGCCGCCGTGGGTGGTGACCATGTTGCCCTCTGCGTCCTTATCGAACATAACGCCGAGGTCGTTGAGCCAACGGATCGCGTCGGGAGCTTCCATAACGAGACGGCGAAGAAGCTCGGGACGAGCCGCAAAGTGTCCGCCGCCGAAAGCGTCGAGATAGTGCTGAACGGGAGAGTCGTTGGGCTTATCTGCAGCCTGGATACCGCCCTCAGCCATCATAGTGTTAGCGTCACCGATGCGGAGCTTTGTAACGATCATTACGTTCGCGCCCGCCTCGTGAGCCTCGATCGCAGCTGCGCAGCCTGCTCCGCCGCCGCCGATTACGAGAACGTCAACGTCGTAATCAACCTTCGAGAGGTCGATCTTCTCGCCGAGGATACGGCTGTTGGAGTGGAGAAGCTGACCGAGCTCGCAGGGAACCTTTTCGCCCTTGTTGGGACCAACCTTGATCTCAACGAAGCCATCCTCACGGTAGTCGGGATGGTAAGCCTTAAGAAGAGCGGACTTTTCGTCAGCGGTCATACGTCTGGGCTCTGTAGCCATACGTGCTTCGCGCGACGCTTCAAGCTTTTTAATGGATTCAAGCATTTCCTGAGTATACATTATGTCTTCCCTCCTTATTTCTCAATATCTCTGGTGTTGTAGAGCTCCTGCATTTCGGAGATAGGCTTCTGCATAACCTTCTCGATGAGCTCGTCGTACTCGCCGCGGTTGATCTCGTCAACGCGGTTCTTGAGATGCTCGGTCTCGGGAGCGATGTACTTACCGGTAAGACGTCTTGCAAGAAGTCCTACGTGAGGATGCGAGATCTCTGCGGGGCAGCGAACCGAGCAAACTCCGCAGCTTACGCAGTCGAAGGATTCCTCAGCGCACTTCTCGAACTCGCCTCTCTGCGCGTATGCGATGTACTGCATAACGTTGAGGCCCTGAGTACAAGCCTTGGTGCAGGCGTTGCATCCGATGCAGGAGTAGATCTCGGGGTAGAGCTCCATCATAACCTGCTGGTTGGGACGGAGATCCTTGATCTCGTAAGTTCTCTTATCTGTGGGGAAGAAGGGGATCGAAGCTACGTACATGCCTTCCTGTACCTGAGTCTGGCAAGCGAGGCAGGTCTTGAGCTCATTCTGACCCTTGATTCTGTAAATAGTAGCACAAGCACCGCAGAAACCGTGGCGGCAGCCGCAACCTCTCTTGAGGGTGTAGCCTGCATACTCCATAGCCGTCATGATCGTAAGGTCTGCGGGAACGCTGTATTTCTTACCGAAGAAATACACATTAACCATATTTTCCATATTCGGTTTAAGTCCTTTCAATAATTCAATATCAGATTAGGTGTTAATTAAAACTCGGGGGGAAGCTCGTCGACCTCGTCGAAGCGGAATACCGGTCCGTCCTTGCAGACGTACTTGGAGCCGATATTGCATCTTCCGCACTTGCCAACGCCGCACTTCATACGAAGCTCGAGAGTGGTGTAGATCTGGGTCTTGGAAACGCCCATATCGCCGAGCGCGCCGAGAACGAACTTGATCATGATGGGAGGTCCGCAGATGAGAGAGATGGTATTGATACCGAACTCGACCTGTCCCGATTCGCCAAGCTCCTTAACGAAGGTGGGAACGAAGCCTACGTGTCCGGTCCAGCCCTCCTGCTCACGGTCGATGGTAAGGTGTACGTTTACACCGGGGGTGTTCATCCAGACTTCCTGAATTTCCTTGAGCTGAACGAGGTCGTCAGCCGAACGGGAGCCGTAGATGATGTCTACCTTACCGTAATCTGCTCTGTTGTCGATAACGTAGTTGATTACCGAACGGAGGGGAGCAAGTCCGATACCGCCGGCGATGAATACGAGATCCTTGCCCTTGAGAACGGTGTCAACGGGGAAGTTGTTGCCGTAGGGTCCTCTTACGGTGATCTCGGAACCGACCTCGAGGCTGTGGAGCATCTCTGTGAGCATTCCGCATCTCTTGATACTGAATTCCTGATATTCCTTGTTTGTGGGAGAGGAGGTGATCGAGAACATACCCTCGCTTACACCGGGAACGCAGAGCATCGCGCACTGGCCGGGCATATGCTCGAAGAGCTTGCCGCCCTCGGGAGCGTTAACGCGGAAGGTCTTGACGTCGGGTGTCTCCTCACGAATATCGGTGATGATACCGATCTGAGGGATCAGAACGTCATGCTTGAAGCCGGGGAAGCATGTACACTCATGCTCGCCGTGATTGTGGTCATGGTTGCTCATTGTCACTTATCTCCCTTCTCGCTGAATGCTTTGATTACCTTGACGATATTGAGAGATGCGGGGCACTTGTCCACGCAACGTCCGCATCCTACGCAGGAATACATACCGTCGTTGTTTGCAGGGAAATAGACGAGCTTGTGCATGAATCTCTGTCTGAATCTCTGCATCTGGCTGTTACGGTTGTTACCGTGAGCCATCATTGTGAAGTCGGAGTACATGCAGGAGTCCCAGCAGCGGTATCTCTGCACACCGTTACCGGTGTTGTAGTCCTTGATATCGTAGCACTGGCAGGTGGGGCACACGAAGGTACAGGTGCCGCACGCAAGACAGGGCTTGTAAAGCTCATTCCAGAGCTCGGAGTTGAACTTTTCGGTGAGAACGTCGCCGTTCCAACCTTCAAGAGAAAGATTGGAATAAGGAAGCTTTTCAACGATCTCCTTGACTGCGCTCTTCTCTGCCTCGACCTTTGCCTCATCAGCATCGGCAAGGAGGGACTTAACCGATTCGGTCAGCTTCTCGCCCTTTTCGGTGAGAACCTTCCAGTAGAGCTCGCCATCGATCATCCAGGTTGCAACGTCTGCGGCGGGCTCGGTGCAGTCAACACCGAAAACCTTACAGAAGCAGCTTTCCTCGGGCTCGTGGCAAGCGAGAGCAACGATCGTGCCGTGTGCGCGTCTTGCCGCGTAGAAGGAGTCAACGGGATCGGAAAGGAATACTCTGTCAAGGACCTCAAGGCCCTTGATGTCGCAAGCCTTCATACCGAAAACGACGAAGGGTGCGTCAACAAGCTTCTCGGGAGTGATCCTCAGCTTATTGTCTTCCTTATTACAAGTATAAAGGGTCTCGCTCTGGGGGAAGAACACGTCCTTGGGGGACTTTACGGTCTTGAGAGTGTCAAGATCGACCTGTACGTCCTCAGTCCAAGCGGCGAAGTTAGTCTGTCCCGCAACCTGCACGGGCAGGTAGAGCTCGTTATTTTCATTGATAAGGGCGAATAAGGACGCCAGATTTTCTTTTGCTATCTTATACATCACTTTGCTCCCCTTTCATTGACGATGGAGGGCTCGGCGTCTTCGGTATCGAAGTTTACGAGGGGTGCGCGGCTTCCTGCCTCTGCGCCCGCTACGTACTCGCCGTAGATCTCGTTGATGTCCTTGATGAACTTTCTGTTGAAGAGGTGGAGCGGAATGCCCTGAGGACATACTCTGCTGCACTCGCCGCAGTCGGTGCATCTGCCCGCAACGTGGAACGCGCGGATGATGTGGAACATCTTTTCCTCGAAGGAATCTACGTTTGCCTTCTGAGCGGAGTCAAACTTGGTGCTGTCGAATACGCACTTGCGGCAGGAGCATGCGGGGCATACGTTTCTGCAGGCATTGCAGCGGATACACTTGGAAAGCTCAGCCTTGAAGTACTCGAACTTCTCCTCGGGACTCATAGCCTCGATCCTCTCGACCTCTGCGAATCTTTCCTTGTCGCAGGTGTCGCGCGATTCGCCGATAAGCTCATCGTAGATCTTGTGCTCCTTGCCCTTGCAGACGTGGCATCTCTCAAGCATACCGTCCGCGTAAGCGCAGGATTTCTTACCATATATAGTATCGATCTCGAGAGTGTCGCAAGCGTCGGTCATCTCGGCACCGCTTACTGCGGTGATACCCTTGATACCGGTCTTCTTGATCTTCTCGATGTCGAGCTTGCCCTTACAGCCGACGCCGATGATGTACGCCTTATCTCTGTCAACACGGTGCTCGGTGAGGAGCTGGTTGAAGCTGTAGCTGTCGCAGGGCTTGAGGCAAACGAGGGTCTTGCCCTCGAGCTTGGATGCCTCGATCATGTATTTTGAAAGGTTTGCGCCGCAGAATCCGTTGTAAACGAACTTATCAAGGCTTTCTACGGTCTCAAAGAATGCGGGCTCGGGATTGTAGGGCATATCGCCGATCTTCCAGCCCAGAACTCTTGCTACGGTACCGTCGGCAAGGAGCTCTTTTGCGCGATTAATCAGTTCTTGCATCTCAGATCCCCCAATCTGACGTTCTCGCCGAGACTCTTGATCTTGGCTACGAAGTCATTCATTGTGTCAGAGAACTTAACACCCTCTGCTGCGGATACCCACTCAACGCGGGTGCGTCCCTTCTCAACGCCGATGTAATCGAGCATCGAGAACAGAAGTGTCATTCTTCTTCTTGCGTAGTAGTTACCCGTGCTGTAGTGGCAGTCGCCGGGGTGGCATCCGCAGATGATAACGCCGTCGGCGCCCTTTTCAAAAGCACGAAGGATGAACATAGGATTTACACGGCAGGAGCAGGGCACACGGATGATCTTTACGTCAGCGGGGTAAGCAAGTCTCGAGCTTCCCGCAAGGTCCGCGCCCGCATAGCTGCACCAGTTGCAACAGAAAGCAACTATCTTGGGTCTGAATTCATTATTTACCGACATATTGCATCTACCTCCGACAAGATCTGTCTGTTAGAGAAGCCCTGAAGGTCCATAGCTCCGGAAGGACAAGCAACTGTACAAGCACCGCATCCCTGGCAGAGCGCGCTGTTGACGATCGCTATGCGGCGGGTCTCACGGATACCGTGGTCGTTGACGAGAGTGTCCTCATAAGAGATAGCACCGTAGGGACATACGTTAGCGCAGCTCGAGCAGCCGTTACAGAGAAGCTCGTCTGCCTTTGCGGTGCAGGGGTTGGTCATAAGCTTATCCTTTGCAAGGAGTCCGACGACCTTAACGGCAGCCGCACCCGCCTGAGAAACAGTCTCGGGGATATCCTTCGGTCCCTGAACAACGCCGGAGAGGAAGATACCCGCTGTGGGAGACTCAACGGGACGAAGCTTTGCGTGAGCCTCGGTCAGGAAGTTGTTGGTATCGATACTTGCGGTGAGCATCGTAGCGATCTTTCTTACATCCTTATTAGGCTCGATCGCGGTAGCGAGAACTACCATATCGGCTTCCTTGAGGATCTGCTTGTTGTCAAGAAGGTCGCTTCCCTGAACGAGGAGCTTGCCGTTCGGCTGAGGAATTACCTTGCCGACCTGACCCTTGACGTAGTTTACACCGTACTGCTCAACAGCGCGGCGGTAGAATTCGTCGAAGTTCTTACCGGGGGTACGAACGTCAATGTAGAATACGGTCACGTTTACGTCCGGATACTTATCGCGGATAAGCATTGCGTGCTTTGCTGTGTACATACAGCAGATCTTGGAGCAGTAGGGCTTGCCTCTGTCGTCCGAGCAACGGCTGCCGACGCACTGGATGAATACGATCTCCTTCGGTGCCTTACCGTCGGAAAGTCTCTCGAGGTGACCGTGTGTGGGACCTGCGGCGTTCATAACTCTCTCGAGCTCGAGGGAGGTGATAACGTCGGGGCTCTGGTTGTATGCGTACTCGTCGTACTTATCAAGATTGATGGTGTCGAAGCCGGTTGCAACGACGATCGCGCCGTACTTTTCGGTTACGATCTCATCCTTCTGAGTGTAGTCTACCGCGCCTGCCGCACAGATCTTCTGGCAGAGACCGCACTTACCGGTCTTGAACTTGATACAAGCCTCGGTGTCGATTACGGGTACGTTCGGGATAGCCTGAGCGAAGGGGGTGTAGATAGCGGTTCTCGTGCCGAGACCGCGGTTGAACTCGCTCGGAGTCTTCTTGGAGGGGCACTTTTCCTGACAAGCACCGCAGCCGGTACACTTATCGGCGTCGATGAATCTTGCCTTCTTGCGGATATCAACGGTAAAATCGCCGACAAAGCCGCTTACCTTCTCAACTTCGCTGTATGTATAGATGGTAATGTTCTCGTGAGCAGCTGCCTCAACCATCTTGGGGGTGAGGATACAAGCCGAACAGTCGAGGGTCGGGAAGGTCTTGTCAAGCTGGGACATTCTTCCGCCGATCGAGGGGGTCTTCTCAACGATATCTACCTTGTAGCCCGCGTCGGCGATGGCGAGAGCGGTCTGAATACCCGCAATACCGCCGCCGATAACGAGCGCGCGCTTGGTTACGCGGCTCTCGCCGGGGGTAAGGGGAGTATTGAGGTTGACCTTTGCCACTGCGGCACGAGCGAGGATAACTGCCTTCTCGGTCGCCTCATTGATATCCTTGTGGATCCAGGAGCAATGCTCACGGATGTTTGCGATCTCAACCATATAGGGGTTGATGCCTGCACGCTCGGCAGCCTTTCTGAAGGTAGCCTCGTGCATACGGGGAGAGCAGGAGCAAACGACGATACCCGTCAGCTTCTTCTCTCTTACTGCGATGGCGATCTTTTCCTGACCTGCCTCGGAGCACATGTACTGATAATCTTCAGCATGTACAACGCCGGGCTCGGAGGCGATCACCTCGACAACCTTTTTAACGTCTACCGTTGCGGCGATGTTACTACCGCAATGACAGACAAATACACCAATTCTCTGCATTCTGCTCACCTCTTATATCTTCTGTACGCGCTGACGAGGAGCTGCTGAGGAGTATCCTCATCAAGAAGCTCGGGGATCTCATCCGCGCTCAGGTAATTGCCTCCGCGCTCGCGGACGACGAGCTGACGTGCCGCGTCAATGATCTTTCCGGGCTTGACGTCTCTGGGGCAACGCTCAACGCATGCAAAGCAAGAAAGGCACTTCCAGAGAGACTCGCTCTTGACGAGCTCCTCGATATTCTCGTTTGCAACGTAGGATACGAACTGATGGGGCTTGATGTCCATCTCATTGAAGGCGGGGCAGGTAGCCGAGCACTTGCCGCACTTCATACATTTAAGAGGATTGGTTCCGCTGATCTCGCGGATGCGCTCTGCCTGATTCTTTGCGTTACTCATCTTCAAGCCTCCTCCTTAAGTCCGAGAGCCTCTGCGAGGAGCTCGGTGAAATAATAGACGGGGATTCCGTTTGCAGCACTCTTATTGAGGTTGTACATGCAAAGGGGACATGCCGTGATGAGCATATCTGCGCCGAAGCCGGATGCGCTTTCCTTGATCTTGTCGCACATACTCTTCGCCATATCCTTCTCCTTGAGGGATATGTAACCGCCGCAGCACTCATTGCGGTAGGGGTAGACCACGGGGGTCGCGCCGATAGCGCGGATAAAGTCCTCGATGATCTTGGGATTCTCGGGATCGTCAAACGCGAGAACGCCCGAGGGACGGAGCAAGAGACAGCCGTAGTAAGCGCCGATCTTCTTTCCCGTGAGAGGCTTGACAACACGCTTTTTCAGCTCGTCAAAGCCGATGGTGTCGCGCAGCAGCTCGAGGAAGTGGATGACCTTCGTCTCGCCCGCATAGGGTGTGTCCAGCTTAAGGTAGTTGTTTGCTCTGAAACGGATGTCGTCGCAATTCTTCATATCATCGTTTACGCGCTTGATGACGTGATGGCATGCGGAACAGAGGGTAACCAGATCCTGACCCTTTTCCTTCGCTTCATTCAGCGCACGAACCGAGGAAAGCTTTGTTGCGATCTCGTCACTGCCGAGGGGGTAAACACCGCCGCAGCACTGCCAATTTTCGATCTCCTCGAGCTCGAAGCCAAGCGCGAGGGCAGACGCTCTTGCGTAAGCGTCAAGATCCTTTGCCTTGTTCTTCAGAGTACAACCGGGATAGTAACTGTACTTCATTATCTTTATCCTTTCAAAAATAATTTCCTAAAATTAAAATTCCAACTTGGAGATGACAGCCTTGAGCGATTCTGCGCTCGCGTTGAGCATTCTGATCTCCTCGTAGGTCAGATCCATAGGCACCTTACCGTGGATACCCTGGGGTCCGACAAGCGTGAGTGTGGAGAGACATACGTCCTCGATGCCGTATTCGCCGTGCATCATGGACGATACCATCTGGATCGAATCGCAGGAGGCAAGCAATATGCCGCAGAGCTGTGCGACAGTCTGCGCGATCGCATAGAAGGTCGCGCCCTTGTTCTTGATGATCTTTGCTCCCGAATTGCGGACGTATTCGAGCATATAATCCTTGTCAAGCGGCTTGAGCGACTTGACCTTCTGCGCCATAAGTCTGTGGTACTCGTCGATATGAACACAGGATACGAATGCTCTCGACCACGGGATGAAGGATGTATCGCCGTGCTCGCCGAAGACGTAAGCGTGGATGCTTCTCTGAGATACGCCGTAATGCTCCGAGAGAGCATAGCGGAGACGCGCGGTGTCAAGGATGGTGCCCGAGCCGATTATCTGTCTTTCGGGAAGTCCCGAATACTTGGTAAAGGCATAGGTCATAATATCCATTGGGTTGCTTACGATAACGTAAAGCGCGTCGGGGCAGACGCTGACGATCTCGGGCGTGATGCTCTTGATGATGTTGAGGTTGATCTGCGCCAGATCAAGTCTTGTCTGACCGGGCTTGCGCGCAACTCCCGAGGTGATGATGACGATATCGGATCCCTTGGCATCCTCATATTCACCCGCAATGACAGAGATCGGATCGCGGAAATAGGTGCCCTGAACGATATCCATCGCCTCGCCCTCGACCTTGTTCTTGTTGATGTCAATAAGAACTATCTCGGATGCAAGATCCTCGTCCGAAAGCGCAAACGCGATGGTTGAGCCGACGTTCCCGGCTCCGATGATGGTAATTTTTGCTCCCATTAGCAAAGTCCTCCGGAATGTTAAAGCCTTGCCGACTTTCGTTATTTTTCGAAATCGGCAAAACATTTTGATTCATCTTACATTATAGCACAATCCGCGTTTTTTGTCAATATAATTGAATAACATTCAGCATCTTTACCTACAAGTATAATAAATAATTATACATAAAACTTGCATATTGCTCAAAAGGCTTTGCGACTTTTGGCGACAGAATATGAAAATAGAGATTTTTATACTTTTTCGGGCGCAAAATGCATTCAGGACGAGAAACATTCTGCATTTATTATCTTAAGCATATTACGAGTCCGTAGGGACCGACGTCCTCGGCGGTCCGAGCCCAATAAAATTATTTCTGCGTACTTTATCAAGAAATATTATTGTCGGTTCTGAATTCCACCAAATTGTATAATTCAATGCCCACGGACCGCCGAGGACGTCGGTCCCTACAGTCTCGTAATATAATTTTTGCAAAACCATTGTTTTTCGCTCGAAATATCGTTACGATATTCAGAACGCTGAATAATGAAGTTCGTGCACTCAAAAATCAGCCACAGGCTGTATATCACCGCGGCGAAGCCGCGTATATCATCAACGCGAAGCGTTGCATATCATCAGCCATAGGCTGTATATCACCAACGCGAAGCGTTGCATCGGAAACGGTGTTCAGAAGGCTGAACAAAGAAGTTCGCGCACTTTGATATCCCCTCCCGGTTAACGGGAGGGGAGTAAGGGGTGGGTCCCTATTTAAATTATGCAAAATTATAGGATATCGGCAACATCTCTATCCGAAAACAAAATTTGAGCAGAAACGAGGCTTCCCCCGCCCGGTTAACGGGAGGGGGAGCGAGGGGGTGGGTCCCTCTGCGCCGGCGCGCGAAATTTGACCGACAAATATGCTGAAAGGTCGCAATTTTAACTCTCGCAAAGCAAGATTTTCATTAGCACTCTCTTTTATCAAATGCCAAGCTTTGCGCACTATCCGCCACCTTTCAGCGATAATATTTTTAGCACTCTTTAACCGAGAGTGCTAATATTTTCTATTCTGCAACACTTTTGTCATATTTCTGTAACACTTTGGGTGTATCATATTAGTGTCGAAAAAAGATGCGCAAAAGGCGCCAAGGACGCATCCCGATCGACCGAAAAAATCACAAAAAATCACTTTACATAGAACCTAAAAGGAGGATTCTGTTATGTTTGGACTTACACCCTTTAGAAGCAATTACGTTTCTGCTTACGACCCTTTCAAAGAAATGGAGGAGTTCGAAAGACGCTTTTTCGGACAGCGGACTCCTGCTATGAGGACCGATATCCGCGAGACCGAAAACGCATATATCCTTGAGGCCGACCTCCCCGGATTCACCCGTGAGGACGTCCACGCAGAGATCAAGGACGGCTATCTCACCATCCGCGCAGAGCACAAATCTGAGACCGAAGACAAGAACGAAACATATCTCCGCCGCGAGCGCAGCTACGGCTCATTCAGCCGGACCTTCGACCTTGACGGCATCGACGCCGACGCGATCACCGCGTCCTTCAAGGACGGCGTGCTCACCCTCGAGCTTCCCAAGCTCACGCAGAAAGCAGAGGAAGCGAGACGGTTGGAGATTCAATAATGCAAAATACAGAATGCAAAATGCAAAATTGAGGTAGCTTTTCGAGCGTTGCTCGAAAAGCATACCTTAATATTTGAGTTCAGACTTGACAAACCTTTGTCAAGTTCAAAGCTAAAATAAGTAATATAAAAATCGAGATGTAATGAGTATCAACACTCAAAGCATCTCGATTTTTTACACTGCTGAATTATGATCGCAATACTTCAGGTTAGAGCAATGGAATGGAATATCTAGCATAAACAAAAATATTAGGAGAATAATTTCCGAGCAACGCGAGGAAATTTACCTCAATTTTGCATTTTGAATTTTGCATTTAGCATTCAATTATGTCAAATTACCCAACTCATTCGCTCATTTTCGGGAAAAGATTGTCGCTTATTTTATTACAAAAAACGCCAAATCTCTTGAATATCCGCGCTCTTTGTGATATAATATTAACTTGTGAAAATTATTATTTAAAGAAAGAAGATAATAAAAATGACTGCAAACGTATTTCTTACGCTTTCTATCGCGCTCCTTTCGGGTCTGCTTCTCTCGCGTCTGGCGAAGAAGGTCGGACTTCCCGCGGTAACCGCATATCTCGTAGCGGGCGTTATCATCGGTCCCTACCTTCTCGGTCAGTTCGGCATCGGCTTCAACAGCGACTCCAACTCCCCCGAGCACTACAAGATCCTCTGCGACCTCGCACTCGGATTCATTGCTTTTGCGATCGGTAACGAATTCCGCCTCGAGCAGCTCAAGAAGGTCGGCAAGCAGGCAACCATAGTAGGCATTGCCCAGGCGATCGTCACAACAATAGTTGTTGACGCAGGTCTGATCGGACTCTCCTTCATCCTTCCCGAGGGATGTCTCCCGCTTCCCGCCGCTATCATCCTCGGCGCAGTTGCAACCGCAACGGCTCCCGCGGCGACCCTTATGGTCGTTCGTCAGTATAAAGCGAAGGGCCCCGTAACCGACATTCTCCTCCCCGTTGTTGCACTTGACGACGCCGTCGGACTTGTCGTATTTGCGATCTCCTTCGGAGTTGCGGGCGCGATCAACACAGGCACCGTCGACCCCATCTCCATGATCGTAAATCCCCTTCTCGAGGTCGTTCTCTCGCTCGTACTCGGAACGCTTATGGGTCTTCTCTTCACCCTCACCGAGAGATTCTTCTTCTCGCGCTCGAAGCGTATGGCTGTTTCGGTCACATTCGTAATGCTGACCGTTGCGATCTCCTCGCTCAAGTTCGAGATCGGACACGTACATATCGGCTTCTCGAGTCTGCTTGCCTGCATGATGCTCGGAACCATCTTCTGCAACATCTGTGACTTCTCCGAGGAGCTTATGGAGAGAGCCGACAGATGGACCGCGCCCCTTCTCATCCTCTTCTTCGTTATCAGCGGTGCGGAGCTCAACCTCGGCGTATTCACCAACTGGGTATTCGTCGTTATCGGTATCGCATATATCGTATTCCGCTGCATCGGTAAGTATTTCGGCGCACGCTGGAGCGCAAAGATCTCGGGCTGCGACGAAAATATCGTAAAATACCTCGGCATCACCCTCTTCCCGCAGGCAGGCGTTGCACTCGGTATGGCAAGCCAGGCACTCACCTTCGGCGGTGAGATCGGCGTGCTTGCGCAGAGCATCACCCTCTTTGCAGTTCTCGTCTACGAGCTTGTAGGTCCCGCACTCACCAAGATCGCGCTCACCAAGGCAGGCGACATCAAGGCTGAAGGCAAGACCAACGCGCGTGAGGAAGCAAAGAAGCTTATGGCGCAGAAATAAGTGGCTAGTGGCTAGTGACTAGTGAAAGGTAAAAATCCGCCCGAAATCG
>JAZSEA010000069.1:0-8584 GCA_045531455.1 Eubacteriales bacterium | reverse complement strand
ATGGGTCCGGACCGCCGAGGACGTCGGTCCCTACGGACTCGTTATATCATTCTTACGAAAAAGTTGACTATATTATCGTATTTTAATACTAATTGAGGCTGTATCACATTTTTTATCGAGACAGCCCCTTTCAAACCAATTTAGCAAGCCCATGCCCAATCAGAAAGCAAGCGACGTAGGTGATCAGCTGGCTGATCCAGAATAGGTATCTCTGATTTTTCGCCCAATAAAGATCGAGCAGGAGGGAGACCTGCAGAATGCTGATCGCAATGATCGGCAGACTGATCGCCATCCACGCGCCCGACGAATCAAAGGAAACTATGGCGGCGAGGATCCATATAAAATAGGTGGGGCAGAGCGCGAGATGCGAGAAGAGCATACGTTTCCCGAATGTGAGCCCGCCATCGCGCTCGAGCCGCCGCAGCTTTATCCGACCGTAGCGGTTTGCCGTCATCGACGAGGCATAGGTCGCAAAGAAGACGATTATCCCAACCGCCGTCGAAAACCCGCAAAGCGAGATGAAGAATATGAAAATTATCGCGTAAAACGCAAAGGTCGGTAGATTTTTTTGAAGGTATGTTTTCATTTTTATTCCAGTATGATTTGTATGGTTTGACCGATCAAAAAGCAAAGAAGATAAACTCCGAAATGACACGCCCACAAAAAAATTTTCGGTGCGCGACGCCAGTATTCGTCAGAAATCTCAAAAATCGGTAGGGTTCCGACCACGATCAGCGGGAACCCCGTTACTACCCAGGCATACCACGTTTTGATCGGAAATAGTGACGAGACAAGCCACATCGGATAGCACGGAAAACTCGCCAGGAGTGAAAATTTCAGTCGGTTTTTGGTCGTCAGAGCATAATCGTATTCTTCAAGCTTGTGCACGCCGTGGCTGCTTGCGATCATCGACAGCATATAGAGAAAGAAGAATGAAAGGAAAAATATTGCTACTGCTGTTCCCGAAAGCGCACGGAAACAGAAAAATACGGTAACAAAGCAACCGAGAAGCGGAATATTTCGCAGGAACGTCTGCCAAAAGTTCATGACTCGAATAGACATCGTTATTCTCCCTTCGCTTTTTTCGCCTCATATACCTCTCTCGCCATCCTTCCCGTAGCGTTGCGGAAAATGGTGACGTCATCATTTTCAACACAATAGGTGTATTCGACCGACGAGCGGTAGCCTTGGTGCATATCTATTGCCTCGTAGCGGCGGAAGAATCCGTCTCCGAGAGGAAAATATTCATCCTTCGAGCCCTTGCCGCGGTATTCGGTCAGCTCCCAGGTCGAGATGCAGGTCTTTTTGTGGTGAAGCGCGGTGTATTTGACGATTCCGATGCCGGGCGCGAACCAATAGGTCTTGTGACCGCCGCGGTAATAGTAGCCTTGGGGCATACCCGCGACGTTGACGAATACGCGGCGGCATTTCTTGAAGACGCCGAGGCTCGTTTCGCAGTCTTCTTCGGTGACTTCGATGCGGTAGTCGCGGCCGTGGAAGCGTCCCCATTTCGTTTTGCCCTTGTCGTAATAGCCGTCGACCCATTTGTCGCTCCAGAGCCAGCCCGTGTTTTCGCAGAGGATCGAGTAGGGCGTGTTATACATCACGGGGTAACTTTTTTTAGTCAGCTCAAACGGAATGTAAGAGCCGAATTTGTACTCGCGCTGTTTGCGATTCGAGAGGCGGATCCCGCCCTCCTCCTCGACGACACCTTCGATCTCAAACCAGTCGCGGATGCTTTTTTCTTTGTAATCGGGGTTCGATTCGTCGTTTTCGCAGATATTTTCGGCAACTTTCATCGCAATTTCCGCGTGAAGGCGTTGCATATCGTTCTCGGCATAGTTGACGGCGCGCTTGATACATTCGATCGAATCGAGGGAAGGCTCTACGCTATTTCCGACCGCACGGTAAAGCTTGCTTGCCGCTTCAAGCATATTGCCGCGGAAGTTCGCGCGGTTGAAGAGCGTGTCCTCGCAGATTAAGTAATAAGCCAACACCGCCGCTTTGCCGTCAAAGTAGGTCACGCGGTAGGTCGAGTCGATGACGGGCGCGGCGTCCTTGTCACCCGCGCAGATGTATTTCCATCTGTTGCCCGCAGTCAGAGGAAGCAGACCGTCGCCCGTGACGTTATATTCGGCAAGCAGCCAATCGTGCGAGGAGCTGTCGCCCGACAAAGTCTGCTTGACTATGCCGACTCCCTCGCAGAAAGCGGTTTCGACACGGTTTTTCGTCCATAAAGGACCGTCAATGCGGAAGATCTTGCAGTTTTCAAAGAGACCCGCGGGCGTGTTTACCGCAGTCGAGTCCGAAATGCACGAAAGAGTGTATCTTTTGCACTCCGAGACAATGCTGTCACCGACCTGCATATTTTCGTCAAGAATAAGCGAATCACAGCAGGCGGCGTAGTCGAAGATCGCGCTCTCGAGTCCCGGTTTTTCTCTGCCGAAGCCCGGTCGCTGCCAGAAATAGAGCTTGCCGTCGATGTAGTGGAATTCCTCGCCCGTAGCCTGAATAAGCGTATTTGCCGAATAGCCGTATTTATCGAAAAGCTCGAGGGTCGCATCAGCGAGTGCGTAATAGACGTCGGAGGGCGGCAGAAGGGACTTGACCTGCTTGAAATAGCCGAGACCTTCATCTGTCAGCGCGTGATCGCGGACGAGCATCATCCGCGCGAGCCAGAAGCTGAGCGTGGCGCGGGTCTTTGTAAACCCGTTTTCCTCGCACCAAGGGATCAGATCATCGCGCAGATTATCCGTTTGCTTTTCAAGTCCGCGCAAGCGCGCGTTTTCATCAAGTAAAACCATACTGAGAACGTATTCGTTTCGCCCCTTTATGGCATTTTCCTTGATCTCTGCGAGGATCTTGTCCTTTTCCTTGCCCGGGAGCCACCAATATCCGCGCAGAAGAACGTCCGCAAGCGCGTGGCTCTTTTCTTCCGAATCGGCGAGGGCGATGACGTTTTTGAGTACTTCTTCGTAGTCCTTCGCAAATCCCGATTTGTCGTTTTTGAGCGTCCAAAGCTTGAGCTTTTTGACTTGATCCATTATGCGCGTGACGATATCATCACTATCTCTGCATTCCTTGTCCATAATTCCGTATTCCTTTCTGAGCAGACGCCGTCCCTCAAAGAGACGCCATTTGACAGTTCCCGTCACGAGTGAAAGCCTTTCGGCGATCTGCGCGACGGTCAGACCCTCAAAATAATGCAGATAGATCGTCTCACGGATCTTTTCGCCGAGATTTGAGAGCGCATCGTGGAGCTTTGCGTCACGCTCCGCCTCGCCGATAGATGCCGCGGAAAGGAGCTCATATAGTCCGCTTTCGTCGCTTCCCGTCAGATCGACCTCTTCAAGAAGGCTCAGACTGATGTCAGCGGCGGCATTTTTGTACTTTCGGACGAGGTTTCGGGCGTGATTCTTGGCAATGGAACACACCCACGAGCCGAATTTCCCGCGGTCTGAGAGCTTATCGAGGTTAAGCCACGCCGAAACGAAGGCATCCTGCGCCGCATCCTCTGCGGAGAAGGTGTTGCCCGTGATTTTGAAGGCGGTGCCCTTGACGCTCTTTTCGTGGCGGATGACGAGCTCCTCGAATGCGCGCTCATCCCCGAGGAGGGTCATTTCGACCAACACGTTGTCGCGGTGTTCCTTGTAATTTTTCATTTGCAGTACCTTTCGGGATGTCTTTTTATCTATAAGACACGGGATTTGCGGAAAAGGTTGGGTTGCTCGAAAAAATTGCGGAAAGTATTGATCAAATTAAAGACAACAGCAGCGGGAAAGCTTTTGATGATTCTTAAGAATCTTTTCTCGAAAAGTTTCTTAAGTCGCCGTCCGCAGACGGCGAAATACCCCCCTGCGCTTCAAGCGGTCGCCGCCCTCGGTGACCGCTTGGAAGGAGTAAAATCTCCCCTGAGCGGGAGATTTTCGCTCCTTCACTCTTATGTAATTTATATTATATCACATTTTTTAGAAATTGTCGATTACATTATAAATATTATGACCTAAAAAGCTCTCCCGCGTGGGGAGAGCCTTTTAGGTCCGACCCGCCTGCGGGGCGCAGTCGGTTCGGAGCGGAGGGGGATGTTTCGCGCTCTGCGGAGCGCGACTTAAGGCTCTGCCTTAAGAATCCGCAAACTTTTGAAAAAGTTTGATCAAAACTTTCAATCTTTTTAGTTCAGTGCGTTCATTACGATCTCGTCGATCTTCGCGCGGAGCTTCATCATATCGCTCGAGCGGTCGATGCAGCGGGCGAACACGATCTCTTTGCCCGTGAATTCCTTGACGAGCGGCTCGATGGTCTCGAGGACTTTTTCGCGTCCGACGAGCGATTCGGCAAGGTAGAGCGCGCGCATATCGTCAAGTCCCTCGCGGAAGTGGAGGATACGCATCGACTCGAGTGCCGTGCCGTCGGCGGCGGGATAGACCGAATAGGTGTCTCCCGAGGGTACGAAATAGTTGCCCGTCGAGTCAACGTAGGGGTTGATCGCGTCGTGCGAGCCCTGATTATAGTAGAAATTGTAGCCCCACTGCAAAAATCCGCCGATCTTGAAGCGATAGAACTGCACTCCGATGTATCTCGTGCGTGCACCGGGGTGACCGAAGAAGCGGTTGCTGACGAGCTTGTTCTGTCCACAGCAATAGTAGGTCCAAAGACCCTCACGGCCCTCCTCGGCATACGCTTCAAGGAAGGGATCGATGTGGTTGTTGCAGGGGATGGGATTCTTGATGATGCCCTCGCGGTAGAAATCCACGTTCGAAAGCGCGTCCATAATGACGTAGCCCTCGAGCAGGTCAACGACCGAGTTCTTCGACTTCATATACTGCTCGAGATGGTCGAGCTGAGGCTCGTCAGAAATATGGAAGAAGCATCTCTTATCATCGCCGCGAGCCTTGAGGAAGTCGAGAAGCTCGGTGATGAACTGACGGATAAAGGCGGTGTACTCCTCGCCCGTTGCATCGGTATCCCAACCGAAGATGCGCTCGTAGCCATTCTCGGTGGTTGCCATAACCTTGGGTGCGTGACCTGCGCCCCACTGCGTAAAGAAGTGCGCGATCTCGAAATATTTCACTCCGAGGCGGTCAGCCATATCCATAAAGCGGGTCAGAAGCGAGAAATCAAAGGTATATTTGCCCTCCGCGTCACGTGTAACGCCGACAAGCTGTACCGTCGGACGCTCGCCGCCGACGTAGGTATCGAGCGCGGGAGTGAAAACGGGGGTCAGAAGCGTGTTGTTGCCGCATTTTACGAAGGTCTTGATGAAATTTTCAACGATCTCCCAATGACGCTCCGAGAAAACGGGGACGTTATAATAGGAAGCGAGGCAGTCGTAGTGGAACCACTGAGTTACGGGAAAATCGACCTCGGGGAGAGACGCGGGGATGACGGTCAGCGCGAGGCTGTGGGTATAGACCGACTCGCCGTCGATGATGTTGACCTTGATATCGTGCTTGCCGTCCTTGAGAGCAGATGCGTCGACGTCGACCCACACGGTACGTGTTTGACCCATAACGCAGGGAACTCTGCCCTCCATCTGGAGCGGCTGGAGCAGATCGGGATAGAGTCCGGGCTCGGTGCGGACGTAGGCGGTGTCGTATCTCGTGGGGTACGCGGGCATATAGGAGGGAATGAGCTCGACCGTGCGGAGATTCAGCGCACTCTGTTCGATACCGTCAAAGGAAAGGCTGACGAAACGGCGGTGTGCGGCGTCGCAGGCGGTCTCGGTCATTGCAATCTGGAAGGAAAACGTCGAATTTCTGTAGGTGCTTGCCGAGCGCAGGGGCTCGAGGGTGTCGATCCTTGTGTCAAGGAAGACCTTGTCGAGAGAGGAAATAAGGACGGATTTTAACATGATCTTGCTCCTTTATTGTAAGATTTCAAGCAATTCGCGAGTGTTGTCTATGATGGTGGTCGCTCCGGCGGCGGTCAGCTGATCGCGGGTGCGGTAGCCCCAGCTTACGGATATGCAGGATGCGCCCGCATTTTGCGAGACATTGAAATCGGTCTCGCCGTCGCCGATCATGACCGTATTCTCGGCTGTAAATCCGAGTTTCTTGACAATATCGAGGAAGGACGTGGGATCGGGCTTGATCGGAACACCCTCGATCATTCCGCGGATCTCGGCAAAAGTGCCCTTGCCGAAGAGCTTTTCCACAATGTCAACCGTGTAGCGGTTCGGCTTGTTTGAAAGCGCCGCGAGCGTATATCCGCGCCGTTTGAGCTCGGCGATGACTTCGCCGAGACCCTCGTAGGGCGCGTCGACGTCGAGATAGTTACGCGCATAGGCTTCCTTGTAGCGTGCGAGGAAGGGGAGATAGACGTTTTCGTCGTCGTAATATTCCGTGGGAATACAGCGGCGGCAGAGGATGAGCATACCGTTGCCGAGCGACACGCGGGTGTGATCATCGTCAATGAGCGGAAAAGAAAATTCAGCAAGCACCGAGTTCATCGACTCGGTCAGCGTCGGCAACGTGTCCGCAAGCGTGCCGTCAAGGTCAAATATGAGTAGTTTTTTCATTTTTTCGTTTATTTCTTTAACAATGGTACAAAATTATCCGCAAAGGCGATCTTGTTTTCTTTGGCATATTGAATATTACGCTCAAGACAAGAAAGCATATATTCATTTCTCTCGTTGGCTTCTTTAAAAGTAAGGTATAAGAATGTTGTTAGTTCTTTTGTTCTATCTTCAAATTCATCTAACTTCTTGAAATATTCTTCATACTGTGCGGAATCCTTTAAGGGCTTTGTTTTTTCAAAAAAAGTCAAACAATTTTGAACATAAATACTATATATACGGTCTCGCGCCTTTAGTATTTCATTACATAATGCATGAGGAGCAGCGAGATGTGGCAGATGAGGAATAAACTCTCCAAATTCTGCTTTCAGTAGCTGGTATGTTACCGATAGCAATTGTTCCTGAGTGGTTATAGAATCTAATAGATCAAACCCCTTATCCAACATTATTTCATGCTGACGAGTATATCCCATAAAAGGCTCGGATCTGATCCCTAATATATTTTCCGGAAATAGCCCCCATCCGTGTTCTCGATACATAACAGTAAAAAAATCCGGACTAAGATAAGAATACATTGACCAAAATCCAAATCTTATGCTCGGAGCTTTTCTGTTGGTCGAGCTGTATTCAGGTGAAGAAGGGTCGATATAATAGTTTTCTGCAAGAGTAATATTTTGGTATATACCGTCCCCGATGCATCTTGAAAATGCTTTTCCTTTTTTTGAAAAACCTCGTTCTTTGCATAATGATGAGAATTCTTTAATATAGCTATTATAATCCATGATCAGCACCTCCATAAAGTGGGGCGTTTTATTTAAGAATATTCAATAATTCAATCGGCTTCTCTGCAAAAACAGTCGCGCCGAGTTTTTTGAATTTTTTTCGTTCGCCGTAGCCCCAGGCGGCTATGACGTGGTTGACTCCTGCGTTTACGGAAACCTGGTAGTCAACGGGTAGGTCGCCGATCATCCAAGTGTCGCCTTTTTCAACGCCAAGCTCGTCAAGGATCGAGAGGAGCGAGTCGGGTTCGGGCTTCTTCGGGCGTACCTCATCCCAACCGCAGACAAGATCGAAGTATCCTTCGCCGAAGCTCTGCGCGATGATCGGCTGAACGAATTTGTTTTTCTTATTCGACAGGACTGCGAGAAGGTAGCCGCGGCTTTTCAGTTCGTTGAGCGTCTCGCGCATACCGTCAAAGACGCGATCGACCGCGCCCATACAAAGCTTTTCATAGTTTTTCCAGAAATCGACCGAATATTTTTCGCGGTCCACTTGGGGCAGAAATTCAGCGGGAATGAGAGCCTTGAGCTCAATGATCTCCTTGCCGTGCTCCGCAATCGAGCCGTAGACGTCATCGAGGGTGTCGATCTTGATTCCCGAATCGTGCAGGCTCTCGAGAACGATCGTGTAAAGTATCGGTTGCGTGTCGGAAAGGGTACCGTCGAGGTCGAAGATGAGTAGTTTTTTGTCCATTTTTGTTTCCTTATTATTAAAATGAGAATAGCAGAATTATCAATAGTGCACCGATCACGGCGACGATCGCGGCGATGACCATTTCGATCACGGAGATGATGCGCAGAGTCTTTGCCGCCGTACTGTCATCTCCGCAGGCATCTATCGCGGTTTTTGCGTGCTCGTGCGAAAAGTAGGCGAACATGTAGACGAAGACCGAGGTGAAAACGGAGTCAACGATACCGACGATGATTGTTGCAATTGCTCCGGCAAAAACCGCCAAAACCTTTCCGAGCGTGGCGAGACCGCTTTCATCTTCAACAGGTCTCGAGACGGAGTCGCTGATCGAATCGCATATCAGAATGAAAACCATCACGCCGATCGCCATTGCGACAAGCGCAAGGATGGAGAATATCAGGGACTTTTTGGTATGGTGATTCATAATGATGCGTTCCTTCTTTCTGTGTAAGGGGGTGACAGAGCGCAATACTTCCCTACATTCGGGAAGTATTGACTCTGTCCAAGCGATCGGCAGGGACGCCGCTCGCTTGATGCACGGTGGCGAAAGCTGAAGCTTTCGCATTAGTACGAGGCTCTGCCTCGTGCTCCGCGAACTTT
>JAZSEA010000039.1:0-33162 GCA_045531455.1 Eubacteriales bacterium | reverse complement strand
AAAAAAAAAAAACAGGCTTCCGTTTACGTTTTCTTTTTTTTTGGCGGGTGCCACTCCTTCATCGAACCGCGCTCGGCGTTTCAAGCAAAATCGGGCGCACTTCTCTTCACTTTCTCATCCGATAATATCGGGAATCTCAATGTAGCCGAATCCGGTCCGCATTCGCCGCCAAAGCCGTCGGGGAGCTCGCTCACCAGCGGCCGGGCGTGCGAATATTCGCGCATCGCGCGAAATTCCGGGAATTTGGCTAAACTATTGCAAACTACCCCAAAGTGTGCTATAATAAAATCAGAAAGGCGGTTGAAATATGAATAATAATCTTTTTTTCAAAGTAGACGGAAAGTCAATTATTGTTTGTGATTTTGAAATCGAGCATAATGACAATTCTCTGTGTGTCAAAATGACGTGTATTTCCGAAGATCAAAATGCTTATTATTTTGTTTTCGAAAATGCTTCCAAACTGAAAATGTTGGACATATCCTTTCCTTTCCAGATTTGCGGATTTGAAATATTGGATTACAGCTCACGCGGTTATCAAAAGGATTCACGTTTCTTTGTGAACGATTATGAAGACGGAAAACTTTCGTTTTTCTGCGAGAATTTTGAAATTTTTAATGCCAACGGATAAAATTGAGTGGCATCTTTTTTGTCAACACGTCTCAGAAAAAATAGAGCAAGTCGAAAGACTTGCTCTATTTTTTCAACTAAATCCGCCTTCGGCGGGTGAAATCCACTTCGTGGATGAAATCGCTGCGCGATGAAATCTGCCTTGCGGCAGGAGATGGAGGCGAATTTAATTTCATCTGAAGCCGCAGGCTGAAGATTTCATCCGCGCAAAGTGCGATTTAATTATCACCAAACTCTTGCACTCCGCCCCAAAGTATGCTATAATTAACCCAAGAAAGGCGGTGGAAACATGAAAAAACTTCTTCTTGTATTTATAGCTTTTTTCATCATTATTTCTTGTTGCTCTTGCACCGAACAACGCACCGATATTTCCGACTACCAATTCATATATGACGGTATGGTTAAAGAATGGAATAAACTCAGCACTCCAAATCGAGATTCTTTGCTGGGATTCGGCGAATATCTTTATAATTCTCATTTACTTCTCTTCCCGAGAGAAACTCCTTCAACCCTTGAAGAATTTTATTTTCATTGGTCACCGGGCATTGATGTTGATGGATATGCTATCTATTTTACCTGTGGTTTGGATGAAGAAAAATATATTGCTTTTTCCGATGGTTTAAATAATTTCAAGTTGCAGAACAGCGAAAAAGAAATTACTCCTCTGTATGATGACACGCATTTTGATCTTCCGACTTATATTCTGCAATGGACTGAAGTGGGTGAGAAATGGGAGGTCTTGGAGTATGTAATGCTTGACAATGAGAACAACACGGTTGTTTTTGTCTATACTATGAGTGAACTTGAATACATTGAAAAAAATTCCACTTACAATGTCACTCCGTCTGAAATGAGTTTTCTTGACGAAAGCTTTTCCATATACGATGATTTCGAAGACAGTACTTACGATATCTCGTTTTTGGAGTATTTAAAGTAGGTCTGTCACACCCAAAGCACCGCACGCGCGGTGCTTTTCTTTTTTAGAACAATTCCGCAATCCTTTGCACAACCTACTCACGAAATTCTCATTCCCTCTTGACTTTTCTTCCCTTTTATGCTACAATATTAATGTTAATGCGGATTTAGCTCATTTGGTAGAGCGCAACCTTGCCAAGGTTGAGGTGGCGGGTTCGATCCCCGTAATCCGCTCCAGAAAAAAAGCACATCTGCAACGCAGATGTGCTTTTTTTCAGCTAAATCCGCCTTTGGCGGGTGAAATCCACTTCGTGGATGAAATCGCTGCGCGATTTCATTTTCCAAAGCATCTTGCAATCCGCCACAAAATATGCTATAATTAACCCAAGAAAGGCGGTGTTCACAATGAGCAATTTCGGCATAAACGTATTTGATTTCGGCGCGAAGGGCGACGGTATTACCGACGATACCGCAGCTATCCAATCTGCCATCAACTACGCCTCCGAAAAGGGAGGCGGGCGTATTCTCTTTCCTTACACCAAGGGCGGCTACCGACTGGCATCTCCCGGAATAGAAGAGTATAACGGGCGCAAGGTCCGCGCACAGCTTGTCATCCCTCCCGAAAACGATGCTAATATTTTCCTTGAGGGCGAAATGCCCTGCAAGATGCTGTATTCCTATCAGGTGCGTCCGCTCAGCGCAACAGAGCATAATTTCACTCCTACAACCTTCGGAAGTCAATCCGTCAACAACACCCGACTCTTTTCCGATTGGGAGGCTCCCGAGATCCACGATCCTGAGGAACGTCCGTGGTCGATCATATCCGCGCCCGAGGGCGACAGCTGCAAGGGACGTTTCAGCCTCTCGCAGTTTTCGATGGCGAATCTTGAATTCCGTGTCAAAATGAACACGGACAAGATGTATCCCACTCAAAGCGCCGCAAACCTGCAGAATGTTTCCCGCGTATGGATCAGCGATTGCCAATTCTGCCTCAATGAAAGCGTGGGCGACACGTTGCTCGAAAAGGAATTGCAGGGAAATCCCTGCCACACGGTCGGACTTATGACCTCGGGCGACCAGAACGACAATAACGTTCTCCGCAACGTCGCCGCTCAAGGCTTCAAGTACGGCTTTGTACTCGGCGAGCACGTGGTTGCCGATTATCTATATATTCACAACTGCGAAAACGGTCTCGCGTTCCACGATTGCTCCCACCTCTCCGTCATCAATCACATAGTGGCACAGCACAACCGACGAATCGTCACCACCGCGCCCGATATGCTCTTCGGACACGCCAAAGGCCCCTGCAACGTCATTATCCAAAGTCTGAATTTCGAGTGCGGTACGGGGCTGAAGCCTGAAATATCTCAGCTCGAATACGGTGTTTACGATCCCGACAGCCGCCTGCGCGGAAGCCTTTGCTGGCACAAGCCCTGGGGAAAGAAGGAATTTCCTACCGTGTGCGGTGAAAGATTCGTCATATCAAAATTCAAGCCCGACAAAAACCTTTGACCACGGAGGTCTTTACTATGGAAAAGGCGTCAGCAAGTTATTCAACAGTATATTCGAGAAGCAAGCTGAAATATCACTACCGCCCCGAAAAGGGATGGGTAAACGACCCAAACGGTCTCGTTTACTTTGACGGATACTACCACGTTTTCTATCAGCACGCTCCCGATTATGAGATCCCATGGCAGCAACCGATGCATTGGGGACACGCTCGTACGAAGGATTTTCTGAATTGGGAGGAGCTTCCGATCGCGCTCGCGCCCGATAAGAATTACGACGCGGGCGGATGCTGGTCGGGCACGGCGATCGTTAAGGACGGCGTACTCTACCTCTTTTACGCCTCGATCCGCACACCCGAGGAAACGAAGAAAAAGATCCAGACCGTCAGCGTGGCTTATTCCACGGACGGAATTCATTTTGAAAAATTCGCGGGCAATCCCGTGATAGATCACTATCCCGCGGACGGTGGCCCCGATTTCCGCGATCCCGCGGTTTGCGTGATCGGCGGACGCTATTACTGCGTAATGGCTTCGGGCAATCCCGAAACGAAGACGGGGCGTCTCCTTCTCTACCGAAGCGACGATCTTCTCGCCTGGGATTACGTAGGCATTATGTCCGAGTGGGAGAATTGCAAATACGCCGAATGCCCGTCCTTTATGGCGGCGGGAGACAGCTTTCTCCTCGCGGCATCGGTCTGTCCGCTCGACAAGCTCCATTATTTTTCCGTGATGTACGGAAGATTCGAAAACGACAGATTCACAGTCGAGCACACCTCCGAGGTCGATAAGGGTCCCGATCAATACGCGGGTCAGATCTTCACCGATCATCTCGGCAGAAACCTGCTTATCTCGTGGATACCCGGCTGGAAATACCGCGGATATGCCGAGCGTGACGTCGGTTGTATGTCTGTGCCGCGCGAGATCAAGCTCGATGGCGGCAAGATCACGGCGTATCCGATAAAGGAATTACAGCATCTGCTCAAAGACGAAGATTCATCGGTAAAACGTACCGAAAGCGGCTTCGTCATCGAACGTCAAGGACGCGATCCCGTAATTTATGAAGGCAAGATAGACGACCTCAAGATCCTGCGCGACGAATATATCGTTGAAGTCTTCGTCAACGGCGGCGAAGAGGTCTATACCGCGCTGCTTTGATATCCCGATAAAATTAGGGAAATAATATGAAAGTACGACTTATTTGCGATCAGGCGCCTCGGGCTATCAAAAAATTAGCTTGACTAGATCGTATAAAATTCAAGGTGGATGAAAATGAACAACCTACTGAACGCTGAATTCAAGCGAAGATTTTCGCTTTCTATGTATAAAAATCTCAAGCTCAAGCTTGGAGAAATGTCCTTTTACAAAGATTTTGTGACCGACACTCGCGGTGATCTTTATCCTCTACTCTCAAAAACAGATGATTGTTGCGAGTACGTTAAATGCAACCGCTACGGTGTGCGCTCGGGCTCGGTTTGCCGTCTTGTCGGGCAGTTTTTCCCATTCGCAACCTATGAAATGACCGCTACGGTCAAAAACGGCGTGGTAGGCTTCAGATTCATTCTTTCGTGTGCCGAGGCGCAAATTTTGGTGTCCGAAGAAAAACTCAGATACGTTTGCAAAGATCATATCGAAGAACTTGACTTCTGCGAGAAAGAATTCACAATGATCGTAAGCTGCCGACCGAAAGCTTTTGACGTTTATTTCAAGAAAAACGGCAAGGCGGAGTTTTACATCACCTTCACCGAGGAAGCCTTCAAAAATTCCAAAGACTACTCCGAGTTTTCGGACGGAAAAGTTGCCCTATCTGTAAGCGGCGAAGCCGTGGTAAGCAAAGTATGTTTTTATATCGACAACGGCACTTCCATCGCGGATATGCGTCCCGTGCGTTACGAAAACGGCGAGGTAATGGTCGAGGGCGGCAAGGTTTACATCACGGCTTCGATCCGTATGCAGGCGGGCTCATTTCAGGGAATCTTCTCGTGGATCCCGGGAACTGCGGAATTCGAGCTGACGGGCGCACTCTTTTACGATTGCGGAGACGGGCTCTGGTGCGGCGACGTTGCCGCATCAATGCTGTGGCACCGCGAGAAAAAGCTTTGGTACCTATGGGTCTGTTCCTTCTCGCACGGGCATATTCTCGCGCATTCGATCTTTGAGGGTGACGTGCGCTTCGGCGTGAACGTTATCGACGTTGAACTGATGAAAACAGCCGATGCCGACACACCGATCGATGCATTCCTCACCTTCCCCGGCGACGAGGATCCCGATTTCTTCTACGACGCAGAAAATTCGCGTTGGCTTATGGCAATATGCCGTCTCGATCCCGAAAGCAAAAAATACCGTTACGTCTTTTTTGAATCCGAAAAGCCATTTGAAGGTTATCGTTACATCGGCAAGGGATATAATGGCGCGGAGACGGGCGGATCGTTCGTTAAAGTAAACGGAGAGCAGTATTTCCTTTGCGGAAACGATTTTCACGCGATCTCCGACTACCGCATTTACGGCAAGCACGGAATGAGCACGCCGAATTTCGACTATCCCGACGGCGGTTTCCGCGGATGGGGCACGCTAATGCCGATCAAGCTCGGATCGCGAACAAGATATTTCTGGCTGACCTTTGACCGCCACCGTGGCAGTGATTACAACTGGAGCTACGGAAATCTTTATTGCTTTGAAGCCAAATAAGCGTATAGATATGTTGAAAGCACGCTCAAAAATCGGGCGTGCTTTTTCCTGTTTCTTCTTGACTGTCATCGCCTTTTGTGATACAATAGAATAGTAAAAAGAGAAAAGGATGCAGAAAATGATCAAGCTTACCGAAAGAGAAAGAATACTCCGCACCTACCGCCGACAGGAGATCGACCGTATTCCGATGATCGACAGCGCGTGGAGGGGCACTATAAACCGTTGGAAGCGCGAGGGTATGCCGACAAACGTGGCTTGGGAGGATTATTTCGGCTTTGACCGTGTTATTCGCATCTGCCCCGATAACTCCCCGAGATTCAAAAAAAGGATCATCGAGGAAAATGAGCGTTACAGGATAGAAACGACTGCCTGGGGCGGTACGCAGAAGGTGTTCAATATTCTCGATTCGACTCCCGAGGTGTTGGAATTCTATTATGACACGCCCGAAAAGTGGGAAGAAGCCAAAGCGGCTATGTACACCGACTATGAGGACAGAATTCCGTGGAAATATCTCGAGGAGAATTATCCGAAGTGGAAAGCCGAAGGGCGCTTTACGCAGCTTGTTATCTGGTTCGGCTTTGACGTTGCCCACACACGTCTGACGGGAACCGAGAATATGCTCATTTCAATGTTCGAGGATCCCGATTGGGTGACCGATATTTTTGACACCTATCTTAATACATCCCTCGACCTTTGCCAGCGCATACTCGACGCGGGATACGAATTCGACGGCATCTTCTGGTACGACGATATGGGATATAAGGGCTCGCCCTTCTTCTCTCCCGCCGCCTACCGCGAGCTGCTAAAGCCATACCACAAAAAGGCTGTCGATTGGGCGCACGAACGCGGAATGGTCACCGAAATGCATTCCTGCGGATACATCGAGCCTCTCCTGCCCGATATTCTCGAGACAGGCGTCGAGATGCTCAATCCCCTCGAGGTCAAGGCGGGTATGGATCCCTTCAAGCTGAAAAAGCTCTACGGCGACAAGCTTGCCTTCCACGGCGGCATCAACGCACAGCTTTGGGATAACATTGATCTTGTAAAAGCGGAAATGGAGCGCATCATTCCCGCTATGAAGGAGGGCGGCGGCTATATTTTCGCATCCGACCACTCGATCCCCAATTCGGTCTCCTTTGAAAATATGACGGAGATCGCAAGACTCGCCCACGAGTTGGGAAAGTATTAATACATTTAATAAGACAGGATAAGCAAAATGAAACTTAAATATTACGGAACGGGCGCAGGCTACGGACTGCCCGAGGTCTTCTGCAACTGCCGCATATGCCGTCACGCAAGAGAAAGAGGCGGCAAGGATATCAGAACACGCTCGATGGCTCTGCTTGACGGCAGACTCGCGATCGACCTCTCTGTTGACACCTTCCATCATTGCGCCTTTGCGGGGCTCGATATGACCAAGGTGCGCCACGTCATCGTCACGCATAACCATCACGACCACTTCTTCACCACCGATCTTTTCAGCCGCGTGAAGGGTATGGGTGATCCCGTAAATTTCTATATCAGCGAGGGCTCGGGGGCGGCCGTACGCGCAACCGTTGAGAAACACAAGGCGGATTTCGCATCGGGCAAACGCGATCCCGAGGCGTGGACGCGCGCTGAGGTGCATACTCTTGAGTACTTCAAGCCCGTCAAAATTCTCGATTATACAATAACTCCCCTACCCGCGCTTCACAAAAGCGCGCCCGATCCTATGATCTTCGTAATCGAGTCGGAGGGAAAGAGCATCCTCTGGGCGCACGACACGGGTAAATTCCTTCCCGATACCGTAGAGTGGATCAAGAATTCTGGTATTATCTTTGATTTTGTCTCGATGGATTGCACACTCCGCCGCGGCGCGCAGATCACGCAGTCGCATATGGACCTCGATTGGTGCATCGAAATGGCAGACCTTCTTCGCTCGAACGGAAATGCCGATGATAACACCAAATTCGCCCTCAGCCACATCGGTCACCTCGTCGACCGCACCCACGACGAGCTCACGGCAGAAGCCGCAGAGGTCGGAATGATCGTGGCGTACGATGGAATGGAGATTGAGATTTAGTACAAATTCAACCAACACTTGACCCAAATTCTCATTTTCCGATTTCAAATTAACAAAGAAAAAATGATATAATATACTCAAATAAAATACGGAGGAATATTATGGCTTCATTTTCAGACATATTCAAAACTTTACGCAAGGACAAGCAGTTAACACAGGAGCAGGCTGCCGAAATTTTCGGAGTTTCTCCGCAAGCTATCAGCCGTTGGGAAAATGCCTCATCTTGTCCCGATATTACATTGCTTCCCGCAATAGCATCTTATTTTGAAACAACCGTTGACGAGCTGTTGGGTTTAAAAAAGACGGTTAAAAAACAAAAAGTCCTGTATTTTCAGTTCTGTTATCAGGAAAGTGCAAATAAGATTAACAAATATCTCGAGGATGGGTGGACAATTAAAGAAATGCATACGCACGAACTCGGAAAAGGTCTGCATCCCGAGGGCGTAATAATTCTTGAAAAGACGGTATTCAACACCTAAAAGACAAATTGATATGTCAGTACTCGCAAGCAGGGGTTAAGGGGGCGCAGCCCCATTGATAGCAACTGAATCAAAGCAAGTTCTCTCCTTCCACCGCAAGCGGTCCCCCTCCCTCCTCAGAGGGAGGCTAAAAGTATGTGCTAACATAGAATACATTGGTATATTTTGCGTTATCGAAACACCCGGAAAGCTTTGTATGCACTCGTTAACCTTGCCTCCCTCTGAGGAGGGAGGGGGACCGTCGCTTGACGACGGTGGAGGGAGAGATAAATATGCTGAACTTACCTACCTATGTAAATTTGTCTCTGCCCCCTTTTAGCAAGGTTTAAAACATACAATAATGTTTTTCTCATCCATCTGCCTACGTCGGTCCCTACGGGCTCGTACGATAATTAGGGCAATATTATTCGTTTCATTATCGTCCCATTAAAAATACAACATACAGTTGTGCGAAAATCAAGAATCCAACAGTCAGTCGGTGGAATCTCCATCTGTTTTATGCTAAAATATAGCCATCGGGAATGTGCACAGCTCGAAATAACCATCAAGAGGTAAATAATGAAAACCATCGGCGAAAATATCGCATATTTCAGAAAGAAGAACAAACTCACCCAAGAGGAGCTTGCGGAGAAGCTATCCGTAACCTCGCAGGCTGTATCAAAATGGGAGTGCGACACCTCGTACCCCGACATAACCGGTATGCAAGCTTTGGCTAAAACGCTAGGCACCACCGTTGACGAACTGATAAACGGAGAGCAGCAGCTCCCTCAGATCAACGAGGCCCCGAAGGATCAAATTGACCGAAGGATCGTTCTTATTGAGGTTCAGGCAAGTGACACAACCGTGACAGCCCGATTCCCCGTTCCTTTTGTCAATAAAGCGATCGAAAACGGAACCCTCAAAAAGATGATCGGGGAGGAAGCTTTCCTACATATGGGAGCTCTCAAAGATATGATAGACTCGGGATTGACAGGTCCTATAATCAATATCAACAATCCGAACACGATAATCAGTATAAAGGTGATAGATCATGAAAACTGATATCACTTACGGTAAACAACACATAATCATTGATTCATCCGATGAAGTAGATTTCGTCGGTGTATCCGTCAAACGCAGAAATACCAATTTCTCGCTGGTAACCGGCTTTGAAAACTCCGGAGCAATCCGGAAAGATGTGACTGTCATCCTTGATAATGACACAAAAGTGATCTTGCATAATTACAGTTCACCCGAGTTATCCGAAATGGTAAAAGAGCTGTACCCCTTTGCCGGAATGAAATTTTCGGAAATACGCTTTGAAAACTTCTATCTGTTTCAGACAATATAAACTAATCCCCCGATCTCATCAGAGGTCGGGGGAATTATTTTAGTATTAAAGAATCTTATGCGTAAGTCTGTTCGGCGTGCACATCTTGCCGTAGCAGTTGTTTGAGCCGCTGGGGACGCTGCCCTCGAGGAGCTCGAATGCAAGCTCGGGGATCTCGTCGATCTTTCCGCTCGTGTAGTCGAGCAGACGGCGGCGGCAGGAATCTGTCCTGCGAAGAAGTCCGCCGAGACGGATATCCTGAACGTCAAAGCCCGTGGGCTTGTTCTCGATGTTCCACTGCTTCTCAAACGCGAGAGCAAACTTCTCGATCAGCTTGTATACCTCAACGTAATCCTTCTTTGCAAGCTTGCGGAGAGTTTCCTTGTCGCCTGCAAGATAAGCCTGACGGGTGCGGATACCGAGATCGTACTTGACTGCAAGTGCGTCAGCAAGCTTTGCCGCGCTGTCAAAGAGGTATGCCCAGCGGCGGTACTTCTTAGCGTAGCCGTGCCATTCCTCGGCAACCGACTCGATATACTCGCGCTGATTCGGGAGGAGACGGATATCGTTGAAGCCGTTGAAATAGTCGTTGAAGAGAACGAGCTTTGCGGTTGCATCGTTTCTGTTAGCCTTCTTGACGATCTCGTTGAGCTTATCGAGCGACATAAATGCGTCGTACTCCGCGCCGAAGATGCGGCGGAAGCCCGCGCGGATCTTTTCCTCGTCGTCGTTACCCTTGAGGTACTGCGCGATGTTATGGAGAGCGGGAAGGATCGCGTAGCGCGAGCACTCGTGACCGTCGTCACCCCACATGGTTACGAAGATATTCTTTACCTTGTGCTTGCGGCAAGCGTCGAGAGCGTAGCGCATAGCAAGGATCGAAAATGCGTTCATCGGGAGGAAGCCTCTCCAGGTCCAGGCACCGCCCGCAAACCAGGTCTTCTTCGAAAGCTGCTCGTGATTATAGAGCATTCCGTCGTAAGCCGCCTCGTTGTCGCGGTAGTAATCCCAGTATACGGGGATTACGTCCTCGGGAACAGCCTCAATGACCTCCTTCGGCATCTTGCGGCGGGGCTGGAAATAGGAATTGTTCGGGTCGATGCTGCGGAAGAACATATCCGACCACATCATAGGCTCGAAATCGTACTTGCGGACGATCTCACAAACTCGAGCGAGGTGACGCTTGATGATCGATGTGGGATGCTCATAGCCGTGAAGGTCCATAAACTTACCGCGTCCGAGAGTCCAAGCCTCGTCCATACCGATATGGAGACGGCTGCTCTTGAAGCATTCGCGGCAGGCTTTGATCGCATTCTCGATGAACTCATATGTACGGGGATCGTCAACGAGCATTGCGTCCTCATTATCGATCGGAACCTTCTTCCACGGAACGAAGCCCTGAAGATGCGCGAGGGTCTGGATGCAGGGGATGATCTCGATGCCCATACCCGATGCGTATTCGTCAAGCTCGATGAGTTCTTCCTTCGAGTATCTTCCGCGCATGTAGCCGAGATAGGGCTCGCCGTCTACCTCATAGGTATCCTCGGTGTAGAGCATAACGCAGTTGTAGCCCATCTTCTTAAGATAGCCGAAATATTTCTTGAGTGCTTCTACGCTCATGACCGCGTTTCTGGACATATCCAGCATTACGCCGAGCGTTTCATAGTTGTACTTTTTCATTTTGTCCCTCCATCGGAGTATTTTGTTGAGACCATTATATCATAAATATAATGTTTTTTCAAGTTCATTTTTGCATTTTGCGTTTTGCATTTTGCATTTTATTGACTTTACCTACCTTTTATGCTATAATTAAAGCCAAGAAAGGCGGTAAGGTTATGAATTGGAAACAAGTTTTATTATCCCTCGGAGTCATTAATAATACTCAGGAGATTTTGAGAGTAAACACACTCGATACAAAAGAAACCATCGACTTGATTGAAAATGCAGTTTATGCGGAGCTTAAGCCCTTGGGCTTTCGCAAGCACGGACGCACACTTCACCGCTTTGTTGACGGGGATATTTCGCAGGTCATAAACTTCCAATGCGGACAGGCTTACAGAGAAGAAACCCACCTTATGTGGGTAAATATCGGCATTCGTGTGCCGGAATGTGAGTTACGTTCCTTCGAGCCGGAAGAAAGTCTGAAGAAATTTTATCACGAATACAATTGCAATATGCGTTCACGACTTGGTGAAGTAAAAGGCGAAAATGAAACCACATACAACCTGCACGGCTCTATCGAAGAAATAATCACAGATATCCTCGGACAGATCAGAGAGTATGTATTGCCCGCATTCGACGCGTTGAAGGATCGTCAAGCTATCCTCGAAAAACGGCGGGAATATCAAAATTTTGATAAGCTGAATTGCCGCTTGATCCTGCTTGAAGAAGCTATGATATACGGCAGAATGGGCGATCTTGACAAAGCAAGCGAATTATTCAACCTTTATTATCTCAAGTGTAAGAAAAGAATCAACCCCCATAAAGGTCACTTGGATGTATTGGAGAAACTTGCTAACGAATTAAAAATCACATTAAAGGACAGCTAAAAAATGCTCGACAACATTCTTTACTACCTGGGTCAATTTCTCGGGATCGTCGCCGTTATCCTCGGATTTGTTTCATTTCAGATGAAGACGCCGAAGAAGATCCTCGCCTGCCAGATCACGGTGGCGTTTCTCTTCGCGGCACATTATATGCTGATCGGCGCGTTCGATGCTGCTCCGCTGAATCTCTTGGCGGCACTCAGCAATATTCTCTATTATTTCCGCGCAAAGCGAGGCAGCAAAAGTCTTTTTGAACCGATATTCTATATTGCGATGATCACCGTCATCGGCATTCTGACCTGGGAATCGTGGTACACCCTCATCCTTATGTTCGGTCTTTACGCCACAGCAGTCGGACTTTCGCTGACAGAGCCGCAGAATACGCGCAAGGTCATGCTGATAAAATCCCCTCTCTGCCTCGCCTACAACGCCCTTGTTTTATCGGTCGGCGGCGTGATATACGAAAGTGCGGTACTCGCCTCGGCGATAATCGGGTTGATAAAATACAGAAAAAATTCTTGACACACCCACAAATTTATGATATACTAAAATAAAAAACATAACAACAGGAGGATTTTTCAATGAACCGTTTGGAAGGAAAAGTTGCAATTATCACGGGCGGTAACTCGGGCGTAGGTGCAGCTACCGCACAGAAATTTGCCGCTGAGGGCGCAAAAGTCGTCATCACGGCGCGCAGAGAGGCACAGCTCGAAGAGGTAGCCGCAAAGATCCGTGAGGCAGGCGGCGAGGTTCTTCCCATCGTCAGCGATATATCCAAGCCCGAGGACGCAAAGAGAGTCGTTGCCGAGACTATGGCTAAATACGGCAAAGTCGACGTCCTTATCAACAATGCGGGCGTTCTCGACAACGGACTTAAGGCTATCGACAGCGTTTCCGACGATGACATCAACCGCGTTATCGACATCAACACCAAGGGCACGATCTGTATGACCCGTGAGGCTGCTGTCGAGATGGCAAAGACGGGCTACGGCTCGATCGTAAACGTAGCGTCTGTTGCCGGCGTTATGGGCTGCGGCGGCGCGGCTTACGTTGCGTCCAAGGCTGCCGTTATCGGTCTGACACGTCACACCGCTCTCCGTTTCGCAGGCACCAACGTACGTTGCAACGCGATCTGCCCCGGCACCATCGTAACCCCCATGGTAGCAGGTATGAACCCCGCTAATATGGATATGAACATCTTCGGTCAGATGATGAAGCACAACGACCTCAAGGTACAGCCCTGTATGCCCGAGGACGTTGCCAATATGCTTCTCTTCTTCGCCTCCGACGAGTCGAGAGCGATCACCGGCCAGACGCTTGTTACCGACTTTGGTTCCACGCTTTAAGTAAATGCAAAATGCAAAATGCAGAATGCAAAATTGAACCGATAATTTAGATTATTGTTTCTAAATAAAAAAGGACTGAAACCTATTAGGGATCAGTCCTTTTGATATTCAGAATGTAAAATGATATTTGTCGATACCTTTATTTTGCATTCTGCATGCTCCGCTTGCGGAGCGGTGCATTCTTGCATTTTATTTGCTCGTCTCCGCAATAAACTCATCGATCCTATCGGCAATAACCTGCAGGCTCGTGCGCCAGAATTCGGGTTTGGTAAGGTCGATGCCCGCGATATGAGCGACGTCCTCAACGCTCTCGACGGTCGTTGCCTTGAGAAGCGCGCGGTATTTGGGCAGGAACGCCTCGCCCTCCTCGAGATACTTCGCGTAAAGTCCGCGCGAGAAGAGTCCGCCGAAAGCGTAGGGGAAGTTATAGTAGCTGAGACCCGCGCGGTAGTAATGGCTCTTGCAGCACCACATATAGGGATGCAGATAATTCGGGTCGAGACCGTCGCCGTAGGCTTCCTTCTGTGCATTCAGCATGATCTCTTCAAGCTCGTCCGCAAACATAAACTTGTTCTTTCTGCGGCGGATGACCTCATCCTCGAAGAGGAAGCGCGAGTAGATATCAACGATGATCTGGTTGCAATCCTGTATCTGACTTTCGATAAGAGCGATCTTCTCCGCGCCCTCAGCCTTCGAGATCGCATCGTTTACGATAATGAGCTCGTTGAAGTTCGATGCGGTCTCGGCAACGGGCATCGTGTATCCCGTGTTGAGCGGACGGTGGGACTCGATCTGCTGACCGTGGTATGCGTGACCAAGCTCGTGCGCGAGAGTGACGACCGATCCGAAGCTGCCCGAGAAGTTGGTGAGAATACGGCTCTGACCGATGAAGGGCAGATTCGAGCAGAATGCACCGCCGACCTTGCCCGCACGGGGATAAAAGTCGATCCATTCTTCACGGAACGCGCGGTCTACCATCTCTGCGAGATCGGGAGCAAAGCTCTCGAAATGCTCAACGAGGTACTTGTGCGCCTCCTCGACGGTAAAGGTCTGCGTGCTCGAGTCGCCGATCTGCGCGTACATCTCGAACCAGGGCAGACCGTTTTCATATCCGAGAAGCTTTGCCTTATGGCGCATATACTCGCGGAATTTGGGCATATATTCGCGCATAGCCTCGAGCATAGCGTCAAGCGTCGCCTTCTGCATACGCGAATCCTCGAGGGTCATTGCCAGCGGATCTGCATAACCGCGGAGCTCTGCCTCGGTATTGACCTGACACTTGATGCTGTTGAGCGCAAACGCGATCGAATCGCGGATCTTCGAGTAGCAGGCGAGCTCAGCCTCGTAAGCCTCTTTACGGACAACGGCATCATCACTCTCAGCAAGTCCGCGGATGGCGGAGAGAGTCGTCTTTTCGCCCTTGTAATCGACCTCTACGTTAGCGGTCAGGTAGGAGAAAAGATCGCCCCAGGCTCTGCCGCCGCTGATATTCAGCTTTGCGAAGACCTCCTCGGCTTCGTCGGAAAGCATATGCGAAACGGACTTTCTTACCTCATCAAAATAGAATCCGTATTCGCGGAGGACCTCGTCTTCGGCAATAACGGCGTCAATATCCTCGATCGAGCCGACGAACTTGTTGAATGCTACGTTCACCTTTGCGAGGGATGCCATCATACCCTGGATCTTGGTCATATAGACCGCGCCCGCAGTATCGGAGGAATTTGCCGAGCGTCGGAGGCTGAAGAAGCCCATAAGACGGCGGGTCAGCAGACCCATCTTTTCCTTGATATCAATAACACGGCGCAGGGATGCCGCGGGAGCGGAAGCGTCGAGCTTCGCCACAGCGGTCTTGTATTCTCCGACGGTCTCCTCGATCTTTTTCAGATCGGCTTCGATCGCGGGATCGTCCGCGCCCTTGTAAAATACGTCAAGTGACCATTCGTTATACATTTTATTGTCTCCTTATGTGGTTTTTTCTTCATTATACAATAAAATTGCCTCAATTACAATACAAATCCGTGAAAAAAAGCGGCTATTTTCATTTTTTTGTTGCCAAAAGCAATCTTATGTGATATAATTAATTTAATAAACAAAAGGAGCGAATCTATGAAGCTCAAATATCTCGGAACTGCGGCGGCGGAGGGCTTTCCCGCGCTCTTCTGCAACTGCAAATACTGCGAGGAGGCAAGGCGGCTTGGCGGAAAGAATATCCGCACGCGCTCGCAGTCGCTTATAAACGACGATCTGCTGATCGACTTTCCCGCCGACACCTATCATCATTTTCTGACCCACGGTATCGAGGGCGACCGCATCAAATATCTCATCATAACCCACGCACATTCCGATCATCTATACCCGACCGATCTCTATAACCGCCACGGCTGCTACGCCCACAATATGCGCGCGCCCGAGCTTGAGGTCTTCTGCTCGGACTATTCAGCATCTCGCATCGGTGAGCCGAAAAACGTCAAGGTAAACGTGATCAAGCCCTTCGAGACTATTGAATTCGGCTCATATCACGTGACCGCACTCCCCGCGCGCCATATGCCGGGCGGTGAGCCTCTATTCTACATAATCGAGAACGAAGGCAAGACCCTTCTCAACGCGCACGACACGGGATACTTCTTCGACGAGGTATTTGATTTCATTGAAAAGAATCATTTCCGCTTCGATATGCTGAGCCTTGATTGTACGAACGTCGATATCGCGATCCCCGACACGGGCTCGCATATGGGATTCCCGAACATCAACCGTGTCGTTGAAATGCTCCGCTCCTTCTCTGCGGTCGATAATAACACCGTGATCTGCATAAATCACTTCTCGCACAACGGCAATCCCCTGCACGATCATCTCCTCGGGCGTGCCTCGGAATACGGCTACCTCGTCTCATACGACGGATTCGAGGTGGAATTCTAAAATATGGAACCCATTAATTTTTTATACGTAATTCTCGTCGGCTTCGGCGCGGCATTCGTACAGAGGGTCAGCGGATTTGGGCTCGGCATCTTCGCTATGATGTTCCTTCCGCACTTTTTGCCCTCAAATACGGCGGCATCAACGATCTCATGTCTCTTTTCCTGCTGTACAACCACCTTCAACTCGCTCAAATACCGCAGGAATATCGCTTTCAAGACCGCGCTTCCGATGCTTGCCGCCGCGATGATCCCGATCGTGATCGCAGTTATTTTTTCTGCCAACGTCTCTGCGGATGTGTTCAAGATACTCCTCGGAAGCGTCCTTGTGATACTCAGCATCTACTTCCTTTTCTTCAACAAGAGGATAAAGATCAAGCCCACGCCGATAAACGGCGTCATTGCGGGCACGATCAGCGGAGTACTCAACGGTCTCTTTTCGACCGGCGGACCTCCCGCAGTGCTCTATCTGACGAGTGCAACGCCCAATAACATCACTTATTTCGCAACCATTCAATTTTATTTCTGCCTTACAAATCTATTTGCAACCACCGTCCGATCCATTAGAGGGCTGATAACGCTCGATCTGCTCATCTACGCCGCCGTCGGCTTCATCGGATGCCTCGCGGGCGACTATCTCGGCAGAAAGGTATTCGATAAGCTCGACGCCCAAAAGCTCAAATACGTTATTTACGTCGGAATGATAATCAGCGGTATTTTGATGTTATTCTGAACAAAAATTTGTCAAACCCTATTTACATTTTTGTCATTTTGTGCTATAATTTGTTTATGAGAAAGCCAACTATATTTTTCTCAACAAAGGAGAACGTAAATGGGATTTTTGACAGGTAAAACCGCAATCATCACAGGAGCAGGCTACGCAGTTCTCTCCGACGGCAGATGCGGATCTATCGGCTACGGCATTGCAACCGCATATGCAAAAGAGGGCGCGAACCTCGTCATCACGGGACGCAACGTCTCAAAGCTTGAAAAGGCAAAAGAAGAGCTCGAAAAGCTCTACGGCATCAAGGTGCTCATTCTCGCGGCTGACATTTCCGCGGGAAGCGACAACGAGGCTACCGCCAAGAAGGTCGTTGACGCCGCAATCGCGGAATTCGGCAGGATCGACGTCCTTATCAACAACGCGCAGGCATCCGCTTCGGGTGTCACCATCCAGGATCACTCAACCGATCAGTTCAACCTCGCGATCTATTCCGGACTTTACGCTACCTTCTATTATATGAAGGCTTGCTATCCCTATCTCAAGGAGACAAAGGGAAGCATCATCAACTTTGCCTCGGGCGCAGGACTTTTCGGAAATTACGGTCAGTGCGCTTACGCTGCCGCAAAGGAAGGCGTCCGCGGACTTTCCCGTGTTGCCGCTACCGAATGGGCGCGCGACGGTATCAACACCAACGTAGTATGCCCTCTTGCCTGGACAGCACAGCTCGAAAACTTCGAAAAGGCTTATCCGGATGCATTCAAGGCTAACGTCAAGATGCCGCCCGCAGGTCACTTCGGCGATCCCGAGACCGAGATCGGCAGAGTTTGCGTTCAGCTTGCAAACCCCGACTTCAAGTATATGAACGGCGAGACCGTCACCCTCGAGGGCGGTATGGGTCTCCGTCCTTAAGCTTTTATATTTGGGCTGAGCCACCAAGCAAACGGTGACTCAGCCCAAACTTTTTTTATTTTGCTATTTACAATCCGAAATATATATGATATAATTAATTTAATAAACTAACAAGGGGCTGACGTATTATGAAAGACTTTTTTCACTATTTTTTCGGTGCGGGAACAGAGGTTGAATTTGAAAACTTCACGTTCGCTCATCTCGCCCCCATACTCGTAGCCGCTGCAGTCATAACGCTTATTTACATATACAGGGATAAGCTCGCGGCATACAAAAACGAACACAGATTCAGATACGCAATTGCATTCATTATGATAATATCCGAGATGTCATATTACTGGCGTCTTGTAGGAATCCCCGAGCTCGGACCCAACCCCATGGATCATCTTCCCATATTCGTATGCGGATGGGCGGTAATTTTCGGAAGCTATATGATCGTCGGCAAGAATCAGTATCTATTTGATATCTGCTATTTCTGGGCACTCTGCGGTACGATCTTCGCGCTTATGACCCCGACCGTTCTCTCCTACGCGGGACCGACACGCTTCCGCTACTATCAGTTCTGGACCGAGCATCTGATCGGCTATATCGGCGTTTTCTATCTGATCTTCGTACATAAAATGCGCCCGAATATAAGATCGATGGTCCGCTCATACGTATGGCTTGCGATCCTCGCGGTCATCGCTTATATTGCCAACACCATCATTGGTCCCGGCGCAAACTATCTCTTTATGGCGCGCCCCGAGTCCACTCCCTCGATACTCGATATCCTTCCCCCAAACTTTGCGCTGAGATTGCTTATTATGGCAGCCGTTGTGACCGCGCTCTTCTTCGTCGCGTATCTTCCTTGGTATCTCATCGACAGAAAAGCCAAAAAGGAATCATAAATAAAGCACCCCTCGGGGTGCTTTTTATGTAAAAACTATTGATATTATTTATTCAATATGATAAAATAAACATATACTTTATTCAAAGGAGACTCATTATGAAAAGATTCATCTCCATGCTTATTGCTGCAATTATGCTCGCATCTGTATTTTCGATGCATATTTCCGCGGCAGGCAATGATCGCAAAGGCATAACCCTTGACCGCACGGAAACCAACGGCGTTTCGCATCCCGTCGGCTACTACGTGACCGAAAAGCGTTTCCGGAAGCTGCCCATCACCTTCGAGGCTTGGGTCTACATTCCGAGAAGCGTTTATTCCCAGCGCGGAGGTATCATCATCGGTAACTATCAGAGCTTCTCTAAGGACGATTTTATCAATTTTGAGATCCATACAAACGGCGTTCCGAGGCTTCTGATCGACGATCCGAGCGGAACGATGCACGACTATAAATTCACCAAAGCCGCCGTACGCGCAGATACCTGGACGCACGTTTCCATCGTCTACGGCACGGGTGAGGGCGGAAAGCAGATCTACTGCTACATCAACGGAGCTTTCAAGCAGGCGTCGAGCGTTGCAAACTGGTACGAGGCAAATCCCGAGGCTATTGACAACGTAGTTTGCCTTGCGGGTGATTACCGCGCGGTCAACGAGCAGGGATTCCGCGGAATACTCGGCGACGTTGCCGTTTATTCCGATATCAGAACCGAGGACGAGATCCTCGCGGACTACAAGGGCGCACCCGACCTCTCGGACGAAGATCTTATGATGTATTACAAGCTTTCCGAGGCTGAATCAAAGTCCGACGTCCCCGATGCAAGCGGCAACGGCTACGATATGAAATACTACCGTATGTGGCTGACCGAAGAGGAGATGAACGAGATCCGTAAGGAGGACGAGCACGAATACTCCTACGTCCTCGCATTCCTCCCCGACATTCAGTATATGACCGAAAAATATCCGAAGAATCTGACTGCGGTCTTTGATTTTCTCGTCAATGAATCAAAGACGAGAAATATCCGTTACGCGATCGGTCTCGGCGATATCACAAACTCGAACGGCGTCAAGGAGTGGACTACCGTTGTCCGTCAGACAAACCGCCTCAACGGCTATCTCGATTATTCCCTCGTCTGCGGAAACCACGATACGCTCAAGAATAACAAGCTGGAGTATTTCGATCAGTATTACGCGCCCAAAACGGGTTATTACTACCAGCACGTCGCCTCCACCGGCGGATTCTTCAATGAGGATTCGGTTCGCAACACCTATCTCACCTTCTCGGTCGGAAAGATCAACTATATCATAATCAATCTCGACTTCGGCGCGACCGACGATATCCTCAGCTGGGCGGGTGAAGTCCTCGACTCACATCCCGATCACAGAGGCATCCTCGTCACTCACGGCTATCTCAACGCCGACGGAACCACCCTCGACACCAACGACTACGCTTCCCCCGACACCTATGAATCACAGCTCAACAGCGGCGAGGATATGTGGCAGAAGCTCGTCAGCAAACACGAAAATATCGATATGATCGTCAGCGGTCATATGCATCACGACACAGCCGTCGTCTCTCCCCGTGAGGGCGATGCGGGCAATACTGTCTATCAGGTGCTGATGGATCCGCAGTCGACCTGCAACAAGCTCGGCGGCATCGGCGTTGTCGGTCTTATGTACTTCACCGAGGACGGCAACCACGCCAAGATCGAATATTATTCCACGGTTCTTGACAAATACCTAAGCGAATCAAACAAGACTCTCTCCCTCACATTTGGCGAGCCCGAGGAGGAAACAACCGCGGAGGAGACCACTCTCGCTCCCGTAACCGATGCTCCGACAGAGCCCGTGACCGATGCTCCCGCAGAGGAAAAGGGCTGCGGAGGTGCTATCGCTGTCGCAGCGGCTGTCATCGTCATCCTCGGCGTACCGCTCTGCTTCAAGAGAAAGGAAGATTAAATGGATAAGAATACAAAGCTACGCATCGTTCTTGCGGCGGTCATCGGGCTTCTGATCGTTGCCCTCGTCGGACTTCTCATCGCGGATGCGGCAAAGAATGATTGGAAATTCAGCTTTTCGGGCAGTTCAAAATCTCTGATCGTGCTTGCGGGTCTCGTTCTTTCGCTTGTGCGGCTCATCGCGGGCATTTCTTCTCCTCGCTCACTCCGCATCTACGAAAAGGCTTATAAGGACGAGATCGGAAACGCCTTTTCGCGTTCCGATAACAAGAAATATAAAACCAAACTCCTAAAGGCTCTTGCGCTTTACAACGAAAACCGCTTCGGCGATGCGCTCAAGCTCCTCGAAGAGCTTGAGGATAAATGCAACACCGCTGACGATTTTTGTGCCGTCTCGCTCTTCAAGGCTCTCTGCTACTCGGATTCGGGCGCGGCCGAGAGCGCGATCAAGGAATACGAAACTCTGCTGAAATATAACGCAAAGCACGGAACCGCTTGGTCAAACCTCGGTCTGCTCTATAAAAAGCTGGGTAAGGCATCCGAAGCTATGCGTTGCTATGACAACGCGGTGAAGGTTAATCCCGACAGCGCATACGCCTGGAACAACCTCGCGCACGCATATCTTACGGCTTGTCAGTGGCAGAAGGTCATCGAGCCCGCTCTTCGTTCGCTTGAATTGAAGGCAAATATGTATCAGGCGGACACCGCACTTGCCGTTGCATACTACGCCCTCGGAAATGCAGATGAAAGTAAGAAGCATTTCGAGCACGCTGTTGCCAACGGCGGAAACGCAGACGCGATAATGTCTGTGCTTGACAGCATCGCAAAGGGCGTCAATCCCTTTGCTGAGCCCGTCGACGTCAGCGACGAGGTTAAGCGCGCGATCGGATTTATCAAGCGCGATACTGCTGTTCCGATGGTTGAGATCCGTCTGCCCGCCCCCGAGGACGGAAACAAGACGAGACTCGGCGGCGCGCCCGTTGACGAAGTCGTTCCTCTCGACAGCGAGGGTAATCCGATGTATCTCCTTGCCGCCATCTGGTGCTCCGAGGTTCGCGGCGTGCCTGATTTTCCCGAACGCGGTGTTCTTCGCTTCTATATCTCGGGTAACGACTACTACGGTCTCGACCTTGACGAGCCGAACCTGCAAAAGGATTTCCGCGTTCTTTACGACGAGGACGAGGACAAATTTGACGGAATCCTCCGCGATGACCCGAATATCCCCGCGCATTTCCCGATAATGCGCGCCCTCCCCGTCCGTCTTTCGCCCGCGATGGGCAGTATACTTTCCACCGACTACCGATTCGAAGAAGCGGTCGATGCCGCGCTGAAAAAAGCGGGACTTGAGAACGGCGTCGACGATATTTCGGACGAGGAATTCGATCTCATCCACGAGGAAAACAGCTACGGCGGTCACCGCATCGGCGGTTATCCCTGCTTCACGCAGGATGACCCGCGCGACGTTGGCAGCTCTCTGCACAAATACGATACCCTTCTCCTTCAGATCGTCAGCCACTCGATGCCCGACGAGAACGGCAAGGAAGAGGATCTCATTATGTTCGGAGACGACGGCGGCTGCCAGTTCTTCATCCCCCGCGAAAAGTTACGTAACCGCGATTTTTCCGACGTTATGTACAACTGGGATTGCTATTGATCCCCAAATAAGATCCAAAGGCTTTCTCGGCCTTTGGATTTTTTCATATTTCCTATGTTTTTTGTCAAAAGGTATTGACAAACAGAGGAAAAAGTGGTATCATTTTATTACTTTAATAAGATAAAGTGGTAAATCAAGAAAGTAGGTACCCAAAATGAAAAAATTAGTTGTAATGATCCTGACTCTCGCGCTTCTCTGCACCTCATTCGTCTCCTGCGCGAAGGGCGGAAGCTATAATGATCTTATGATCCTTGACCTCGGCCTCGAGCGCGAATATTTCGGAATCGCGTTCCGTGCGGGCTCCGATCTCACACGAATGGTCGAGGATATTACCGTCGAGCTTTTAAACGACGGCACGATCTCCGCACTCTCGACAAAGTACGAGGTCGGCGCGGTCGAAAAGGAAGATTATATCCCCAAGGCTGATCCCTGCGAGGGAAGCGGCGACTACGCTTACGTTAAATCCAAGGGCAAGCTGACGATCGGCATCACCGATTACAAACCCATGGACTACAAGGACGAAAACGGCGAATGGATCGGATTTGATGCCGATTACGCAAGAGCTGTTTGCGAAAAGCTCGGCGTTGAAGCCGAGTTCAAGGAGATCGAATGGGACTACAAGCTTGTAGCTCTCGAGGCAAAGGATATCGACTGCATCTGGAACGGTATGACCATCACCGACGCTATTGAAGCAGCCGCAGATTGCACTTCTCCCTATATGTACAATACTCAGGTAGCCGTCATCAAGAAGACCGACGCCGAGACCTACAAGGTCATCTCCGATCTTTACGGCGTTGATATTGCGGCAGAGGCGGGCTCCGCGGGCGAAAAGGTAATCCTCGCAGATTCTTCCCTCGCCGAAGGCTATAAGGGCGTAACCGCGCAGACCGACGCGCTTCTCGAGGTTCTCTCGGGCGCATCCGCGGCGGCTATAGTCGACCTCACACTTGCGAAGGCTCTTATCGAAAACTAATCAGGAACATGCCCGGGGGCACACCCCGGGCGTTATTGAAGGATATGGAACAGTTTATCAGTATCACTCTCGACCTACTGGTCGGATTCGGCGAAACGCTCAAGATCTTCTGCGTAACTCTCGCCTTCTCTCTGCCGCTCGGTCTGATCATCGCCTTTGGCTCAATGTCAAAGTTCAAGCCCCTCGCGGCAATAACAAGGGCTTTCGTCTGGGTGATCCGCGGAACGCCCCTTATGCTTCAGCTCATAGCCGTCTACTACGGTCCCGGACTCATCTTCGGTCAGATGCTGCTTAAGGCAACGACCGCGGTCTACATCACCTTCTCGATCAATTACGCCTGCTATTTCTCCGAGATCTACCGCGGAGGCATTGAATCCATCGCCAAGGGTCAGTACGAGGCGGGTCAGGTCCTCGGAATGACCAAACGCGAGACCTTCTTCAAGGTCATCCTGCTTCAGGTTATCAAGCGCATTCTCGCGCCGATGTCAAACGAGGTCATAACTCTCGTCAAGGACACCTCTCTCGCAAGGGTCGTAACCTACTACGAGCTTATCTACTTTGCTCAAAGATACATCAAGAACGCCGGTCTGCTCTGGCCGCTCTTCTATACCGCCATCTACTATCTGGTATTCACAGCCCTGCTCACCTTCCTCTTCGGATGGCTTGAGAAGAAGCTCGACTACTTCAAGGCTTAAGGAGGTGCACGAATGAACATTCTTGAGATAAAGAACCTCCGCAAGCGTTTCGGAGATTTTGAAGTGCTTAAGGGAATCGATCTCAGCCTCAAAAAAGGCGAGGTTCTCTCGATCATCGGCTCATCCGGCGGCGGTAAAACGACCCTTCTCCGCTGTCTCAATTTCCTTGAGATCGCAAACAGCGGCTTGATCACAGTCGGTGACAAAACCGTTTTCGCGGCACAGGAGGGTGAAAAGCCCACTATTGCACCCGAGGCACAGCTTTCCTTCGGGCTCGTATTTCAGCAATTCAATCTTTTTCCGCAATACAGCGTTATGGAAAACCTTATGCTCGCGCCCAAGCTCCGCGCAAAAAGGCAAAAGAATGGCGAGAGCCTTGACGAGATCCGCGCAAGAGCCGAAAAGCTCCTCTCTACCGTCGGTCTGACAGAAAAGGCAAACGCATACCCTTGCCAGCTTTCGGGCGGTCAACAGCAGCGTGTTGCCATCGCGCGCGCACTTATGCTCTCCCCCGACATTCTCTGCTTCGACGAGCCGACCTCATCTCTCGACCCCGAGCTTACGGGCGAGGTCCTGCGGGTCATCCGCTCGCTCAAGGATTCGGAGCGCACGATGATAATCGTCACGCACGAAATGGAATTTGCCCGCAACGTATCCGACCGCGTGATATTCATTTCGGACGGTATCATCGAGGAGGAGGGCACGCCCGAGGAGATCTTCTCTTCTCCGAAGAGCGAAAAGCTCCGCGCATTCCTCTCCGCGGGAGAAAAATGATCAAAAAGAGCCGATGCTTTGGCGTGATACTCCGTTTGGAGTATCACGCAGTTAAATCCGTCTGCGACGGATGAAATCCACCTGCGGTGGGTGAAATCGCTTCCGCGATGAAATCCTGCTTCGCAGGGAGAAGGAAGACGGATTTGATTTCATCCAAGGCGGTAGCCTTGGATTTCATCTGAACGAAGTGAAGATTTCATCGTGTCTTGACACGATTTCATTAAAAAGCAGAAAAGAGAGAACTGAATGGATTTCCATTTTGTTCTCTCTTTAGTTTTTTATCGCCGGTTTCGCATTTGTTTAACAAATGCACAGGGCTATGCCTATACCCCTTATAAAATTTCTCCGATAAGGACAACAGCCATTCGCGCTTCGGCTCTTTTCGTCTCATCCTTGACAAATCGCGGATAATGTGGTATTATTATTTATAGAAACAACAGGGAGGCAAGCCATGGTAAAAATTCATTTTCTCGGCACCTGTTCGGGCACAGAACCGATCGCGGGTATGCATCATTGTTCGCTCGTTTTTGAAATCAACGGCGCGTATTATTGGTTTGACGCGGGCGAATCCTGCGCCTACACGGCACACACCTCGGGTATGGATATTATGAAGACCGAGGCACTCTTCGTCTCGCATCCGCATATCGACCACATCGGCGGACTGCCGAATCTCTTCTCCTGTATGAACAAGCTGATCAAGCATTACGGCAAGAAGCTCCCGAACGACAATTCTCTCGAGGTCTTCTTCCCCGATCCCGAGCTCCTTGACGCGATCGCTATGATCGCAACGCTCAAGGGACGGATGCACTTCAATCTCAATTCGCATCCTCTGCGCGACGGCTTGATCTTCGAGGACAGAAATATCCGCGTAAGCGCACACCACAACTGCCATATCAGCACGACCGCGCTCAACTCCTTCTCCTTCCAGATCGAAGCCGAGGGCAAGAAGATCGTCTTCTCGGGCGACGTCAGAAGTCCATATGAGCTCGACACCCTCATCGGTGCGGGCGTTGACGTACTTATAATGGAAACGGGCCACCACAAGGTCATCGACGTCTGCGAATACGCGGCGGCTCGAGGCGTCGAAAAGCTGTATTTCAACCACCACGGCAGGGAGATCATCGATAACCGTTCCGCCGCGGAAAAGCTGACCGCCGAATTTGCCGAAAAGTACGGTATGCCGATCGTCATCTGCCGTGACGGAATGACCGAAGAAGTATGAAAGGACACGGAAATATGAAGAACCTCAATTCCGCAGTTGAAAAGCACCGCGCGCTTATCCTTGAAGCCGAGAGATATATCTGGGCAAATCCCGAAACGGGCTACAAGGAATACAAAACAGACGCATATATGAAAAAGATCTTCAAGGATCTCGGTTATGAGATCGTAGCCGCCGAGGGCATCACGGGATTTGTCACCGTACTTGATACGGGCAGACCCGGACCCGAGGTGCTCGTCCTCGCCGAGCTTGATTCGATAATCTGCCCCGCACATCCCGAATCCGACAAGGAGACCGGCGCGGTACACTCCTGCGGTCACAACGCGCAATGTGCCGCACTCGTCGGTATCGCGGCGGCTCTCAAGGAAGAGGGCGCACTCGACGGTCTCTCGGGCAGGGTCCGCCTCTGCGCAGTTCCCGCCGAGGAGCTTCTCGAGATCGAATACCGTTCCGATCTCCGCGACAAGGGCGTGATAAAATATATGGGCGGCAAGAGCGAATTTCTCTCGCGCGGACTCTTCGACGGCGTGGACATTGCATTTATGATCCACACCTCGGGCGGCTTCCATACCGCGCTCGGCTCTGTCGGTTGTATGGCGAAGAAGATCACGTACAAGGGCAAGGCGGCGCACGCGGGCGGATCGCCCTGGGCGGGCAGAAACGCTCTTTACGCCGCAAACTGCGGTCTCAACGCGATAAACGCCATCCGCGAGACCTTCCGCGAATCCGACATCATCCGCGTCCACCCGATAATCACAAGCGGCGGTGCAATGGTCAACGCCATCCCCGAGACCGCAACGCTCGAAAGCTACGTCCGCGGTAAGAGCTTTGACGCCATCGTAAATGCAAATAAGAAGGTCAATCGCGCGCTGATCGGCGGTGCGCTTTCGCTCGGAACGAACATCGACATAACCGATATCCCCGGCTACGCGCCCCTCAACAACGATAAGGGTATGATCGCGCTGACCCTCGAGGCAGCCGCAGAGGTCATTCCCGAGTATCAGATGACGGAGGGTCACAGCTTCGGCTCGGGCAGCACCGATATGGGCGACCTTTCCTGCATAATGCCCGTCATCCATCCTTATGCGGGCGGAGCTGCAGGCACCTCACACGGTAACGATTACTACATCGTCGACCCCGAAGCCGCCTGCGTTGCAAGCGCAAAGCTCCAGCTCGGTATGCTTTCGCTCCTGCTTTCTGACGGCGCGGCACGTGCAAAGAAGATCGTTGACGAATACGAAGCACCGTTTGCCTCTGCCGCAGACTATCTCGCGTATATCGATAACCTCAACTGCACGGGTGACCGTATAGAATACAGCGAGGACGGGGCAAAAATCATTTTATAATTCAAAGAAAGGATTACAAAAATGGGAAGTTATTTTGCTAATCTGTTTGTGAAGGCAAAAGACGCTAATATCATTACAGAAAAAATCTCGGAATTTTACGCCTCTAGCGGCATTATTCCGTGCGACAGAGAAAACGCCGACATAGAAATATCACTTTTTTCTCCCGAAAACAGCGATTGGACGTCTGTATGCTCGGATGCTTTTACACATACGGATATTCTTAACCTTGCTAATCCATTATCGGTGGCGGCAAATACAGACGTTATCTCTGTAGCTTGCTTTGACAGCGATTATCTTTTCCTCAACTTGATCAATCCCGCGGACTCAACCGATGCCTGGTTGAATATAGGAAAATCCTATGAAATCAAAGCACCGCGCCGAAGTAATATTACCGCTTGGAAAAATAAAGTCCGTGACTTTGAAAGCTTTAAGCTTGCCGCCAAGGAAAAACACGTCTGCGCCGAAGAGTTTTTCTTCAGCTCTGCAGAAAATCTCGGACTGTCTCCCGAACAAATTGACTTGTATGAATTTCCCGAAAACTGCGTAAAGTTGTATTTTACCGCTCCGCAAAAAGAAGACGGCAAGCCTGCCAGATTCACCATTCCCCGTTACAGTTTAAATCCGTGCCAAATAGGAAAACATGCCTGCTGTTCTTTTTATAACACGGGATCATCTTCTCGTGGAATTGCAGTGGTTTTTACCGGCAACTATACTGAAAACGACGAAATTACTTTTGACAGCACCGCCATCAGAATTGCGAGCAATAAACCGCTAAGTCCCTTTGTTTCTACTCCGATAACACTAAACAAGGTCAAGCTTACGAATGGTCAATCTGCATATTATTGGGAAGATCCGCAATTCAAGATTCCCGAATGTGTTTCTACCGATCTCCCTCCAATGGTGTATCAAAAAAAGACATTCTCTCGTGAAATCACAGTTGATTTCGTACCTCAAGGAAATCCGAGAAAAGTATTTGACATTCGTGTCACTTTAATTCCCCTTTCAAATCCGATCAACGGTCAAAGCAGTTGGAATGTATGGCAAGGTCACTATAATTCGAAATTGGAATTTATTGAAGAACACAACCGAAGCTCAAAGGAACTCGAACAGTACGGAGCACCTGTTGTATATTATAACCCCGAAGATTACGATCTCGAATAATAATATAATAATAGTTATTATCAAATATAGGGTAAGATTATTAACCAAGGGACTGAGTCATTAACTTGAGTGATTAAGTCCCTTTTTAATGTATTTGACATCCTCATCCTCCGCGTCTGCGGTCCCCCTTCCACCGCTTGGGGAAGGGGAACCACGCAAGTGGTGGATGAGGATGTTTGAAAGATCCTAATTACCATACGTCTTTTTGTTTTATCATATATTTTTTATCCGATATTTTTACATAGTTTAAGGGCTGATCCATTGAATGGTTAATGAATCAGCCCCATTTTTATTTCAATTTTGCAAACTCCGCTCTGATCTCCTCGACGCTTCCTGTTGTGATATAGTATGAATACTCAAACGCCTTGAAGGCTTGGAGCTTATAGGTTATCAGCGGGGCAACGTAGTTTGTCGCGTTGTTATGAGCGTCCTTCGAGCCGTTATACTGATGTCTGCCCGCGAGAAGTATCTCGGATATCGGGGTATAAACACCAACACCGTAGCCCGTCGGAGCGACCCACGCGCACCAGGTCTCCTTTGATTTCATATTGAAATAAGCATCCGAATTGCCCGCCCAAAACGGGAGATCCTTCTTTACGGTCAGTGCCTCGTCCTTCCAAGCATTGCTTCCGTTATAGAAAACGAAATCCGAAAGATAGCTGATCGTATAGAACGCGGGAAGCTCCTGATGGGCGTTTCGGTGCGTATAACCCGAAAAATCGATAAAGCGGTTGTCTACCTTGATGCATCCGCCCTCGATCGTATAGGTATTCTCCATATAGGAGGGCGTGCGCATATTCTTCTGCGCCCAGTCAAGCGGCTGACATTTGACCCAAATGCTCTTGCCGTCCTCCGCGATCTTGAAATCAACGAGCTTTGAGCGGTTGCCGTACTGATCTCCGCCCTGAACGGGGTTGTAGCACCACATATTCTCGCCGTATTTTACGGGCTTGTAGGGTGCGGAATCGGTGCCGTAATAGGACTGCTGGATGAGTCTGCCGGTATCGTGGTCATTGAGGAGGTTCGTGATCGACTCGTCACCGTCTGCAAGGTCCTCAAGATAGGAAACACCGCCGCCCCAGGTCAGCTTGACACCGAGCTTATACTTGCCGTCGGTGATGTAAGCAACGTCCTCGGTGGGCATTTCACGAGCCGATACCGCGATATCCTCGAGGATAAAGCTTGCCTCGCCCGATCCGATCGCAGAGATCTTGACCGACGATATCGAATCGCAGGTTTTTCCCTTAAGCGCGCTGTCACAGAGGGAGAGGAAATTGACCTTCTCACCCGGCTCGAGGAAAAACTCCTCGGTATACTTTTCATTCTCGTAAAGATACGTGATCTCGCCCTTCAGATGCGAATCGGTCGAGTAGGTGAGCGAATAGGAATTGAATTTCTCGCCAACGGGCTTGTCGAACCAATATACTATACTTTCCTTGAAGGAATAGTGATTATATGCTCCGCTGTCCGCACCCTCGACGCGGTAAGCGATGCCAGACTCTGTCTTATCCGCTTCAAGCTTAACCGAAGGCTCGGAGATCAATTCAAAGCCCTCGGGCAGGCTCGGGATCTTATCAACTTTTTCTATCATATCAACGTCCTCGATTCCGAGAGATTCCTTGAAAAACGCCGCAAAAGCAGCCTCATATCCCGCCTCGCTTCCCGCGCAGATATAGAGTCTTTCGCCTCGCAGAGCAATGACGAAGGCATCCGAGACGAGCGAATCGTGATCGACTTGATAATACTCATCCCTGTCGGTCTTGCCGATGACGATCTCTCTTGCCGACTCGGATTTTGCAACCATCTTGTCCTTGGTCATCTTGAGCGTAACGCCCGTGGCTTCGGAATAAAGCCTGCTGAAGCGGTAGGCGGTATCGTAGCTTGCGTCGTCACCCGCAAAGATGAGAACGTAGTCCTTCGAAATATCCACGCGGATCTCGACCTCAGGAGTCTCCGTGACCTCCTCGGTAGTAATCGCCTCATTGATCTGAGGCTCGGTACATCCGACCGCAAATATCATCAAAAAGACTAAATAACAAATAATCAGCTTTTTCATTACAACACCTCGTTGTTTGATACGGATATTATAGCATAAATCAAGCAAAAAATCAACAGTTGACAAAAAGACGGGGATATGGTATACTTTATAAAAAAGGAGGGCGGGATATGGCTGAATACTTTCTGCAAAACAGATGGGTGATCGAAGACGGCGCTTTGTATTACTACGGTCTGCGCAACCGTGAAGATATCTTTAAAAATAAAGTCAGAATTACGAAAAAGCAGCTCGATATCATCCGCACTCTTCCGCGCGATCTTTCGGATAATGAGATCAGAATTTTCGGGAAATTGATCGGTATACAGATAGTTACAAAGGAAAAATTCAGACCGACGCCGAAAAATCTCTCTGAGGCGAGATTTTGCAGTGAATGTACCGCTAACGACTATATGATCCCGGGTTTGGAATTTGACCGTGACGGACGCTGTCCGATGTGCCAGACCGCAAAGGAAACCGAAGATCTGAAAAGCCTTGTGCCGATCCTTGATGAGATACCGCACTCAAAAAAGTCGCGCTTCGACATAGCTCTATTTTATACCGGCGGCAAGGATTCAAGCTTCCTTCTTTATCATCTTGCAAAGGTCAAAAAGCTGCGTGTGCTTGCCTTGACCTGGGAGATTCCTTTTATGTCGGACTCGGCTCGCGCAAGCATCGAAAACGCCAAGCGGCATTTTTCAAACGTCGAATTTATTTCGCGTTCGCTTTCAAAAGACGATCTGCGAAGGATCTATAAAAAGCTATATGAATTGAGCGACAACACCTGCGCCTGCCCCTCGCTTGCATATCTGCTCTTCTACCCCGATCTTGTAGCAGAGAAAGTGCCCTTCTTTATCGCGGGCAACGAGCCGATTCAGGCACTCGGTCTTTACTATAACCGAATGGCACCGAAATTGGCTTATTCCTTCGCCGAAAACCGATCGCTCGGAACACTCATTAATATCGGAAGGGTCCTGACCTTTCGTCCTCCTCTTAAAAAAGGTCAGTTCCAGACTCTTATGACGATGAAGCAGCTCGCTTACGGTGACAACCCCCTCAAAAAGCTCTTCGGATATTCAAATCCGCTTGTTTCAAACGTAGTTACGGCAATTCACGAGGTCCCCTCGCTAATACCGCCATTAAAAAAGGCGATAAGCGTATCCTCACGAAGCGGCAATATCCCCGCCTTTGTTGCGCTTGACTTCGACAAGCTCTGCGGCGGAAAATATGATTGGAACAAAACGAAAGCCATTCTCACGGAGGAATGCGGTTGGATCGCGCCCGATGAATCGAGCAAGGCTTTGCACACAAGCTGTAAGATCGAAAAATGCAAGGATCACTCGCAATTCGTCCGATTTTATAATTGCCGCAGTAAAATGATCCCCTTCAGCGCGATAGAAATGGCTCTTGCAAGTCGGAATCAATGCCGTTCGCGCGAGGAGATACTGAAGGAAGCCGAATTGCATCTCGGTTTTTCGCTCGACGAGCCCTGCGAATGTGCCATTATGCTAAAGTTTTTGGAGGATAAAGAATGACCGCCGTCTATTACTTCTCGGGAAGCGGTCACAGCCGCGCGGTTGCGGAGTATCTCGCTCGGGAGCTTGATACCGATTTAATCGAAATAACAAATTCCACTCCTCATCCCTCGTGCGATACCGCCGTGATCGTTTTCCCCGTTTACTGCCAGAACATTCCCGCGCCGATCATTCCGTTTCTTAAATTGCTTCACACAAAAAGAGCGGCTCTGATTGCAACTTACGGCGGGATTTCTCACGGAAACGTCCTTTTTGAAGCGGCAAATATGATAGAATCCGCACTCATCGCATCCGAATATATCAAAACGGGACATAGCTATCTCGGAGAGCCTGCGGGGTTTGACCCGTCTGACTTGACCGAAGTCATCGAAAAGATCAAGCTCGGACAGCCGAACGAAGCGGCGCGATCACGAAAGAATCCCTTCGCCGACTTTTTCCCCGCTTGGCGCAGTCGAATCGGAGTTAAGATCCGTCGGCTCGACACCTGCACCTCTTGCGGAAAATGTACCGAACGATGCCCTATGAATGCAATAAACAACGGTATCCCGAACAAAAACTGCATCCGCTGTCTGCGCTGTGTCAGCGAATGTCCGAACGGTGCTCTGGAATTCTCCTTATCACCGATTATGAAGTTTTACCTCAAGAGATAAAAAACGGGGCTGTCTCATTAATCAAAATCAAAATGTGACAGCCCATGATTTTTTATCAAAAAAGTTATAGATTGAGATTATGGTACGCAAAACAGAATTATATTTTTTCGTAAAATACTGGTTCGAGTCCGTAGGGACCGACGTCCTCGGCGGTCCGAGCAGCACAACATTATAGAGTTAACTAAATTCAGAAGCTACATTTATAACCTTTTGATTAAATACACAGCAATAATTCAAATGGGTCCGGACCGCCGAGGACG
>JAZSEA010000064.1:0-30355 GCA_045531455.1 Eubacteriales bacterium | reverse complement strand
AGACGGAGATACTGTGTTAGTACCAAAAGTAATTACGAGTTGTGTTTCTATTTGTCATTATCAGCAAAATCCTTCGTTTATTCCAACAATTAGTCTACTTAAAGGGCTGATCCATTGATTTGTCAATGAATCAGCCTCTTTCGATTATTATAATATCGCCAAAAGGAAATATATCAGCGAAGCCGAGCCGACGGCGTATTTTGCGGCGGCTGCCTTGCGCTTGGAATATTCCTCGGAATTGCTCCATTGAATGACCAAGGATGCGTACTTTCTCTGAAAGATAGAGAAAAGATAGGTTGCCATCAGGAGAAATACTCCGACGATCAGATGGCCGATTGTAAAATCCTTGGCAAGGATAAGCATTACGGCGGCAATGACCGTGCAGAAGATCGCAAACCACGAATTTTTCAGCAGATAAAGCGCAAAATATTTATTGAAAACGAAGTGCTCGCGGTCTTCCATAACGGGCGGCTCGTAGGTCAGAGTATTGCCGCAGATGGGGCATTCCTCGCGTGCGTCGACAACGGATTTACAAATATTGCATTTTTTCAAGGTAAGCGTCTCCTTTGAGCGTTATTTGAAACCATTATATCATATAGATTTGTATAAATTTTGAACAATTTTGTGAAAAGCACTTGACACGGGGCGATTTTTGCAGTATACTATGTAAAAGCAATACCCCACAATTCTGACGGCACACTTGCTTGCATAAATTCCGTCATGCTGAACAAAATTCCTTGCCAATAGATTTCTATTGGCTGCAAAATTTTTTTCAACCTGACAAAATTTCTGACGGCGCAATTGCACCATCAGAATTGTGTGGTATTGCTTTAAACCGATGAGAAAGAGAAGTAGCATCTTCCGATTCCCCACAGAGAGCCGTCGGTGTTGAGAGTACGGTGGGATAGGACTTGCGAATGGACTTTTGAGGGCGAGGCGAAATCGAAGGAGAGTAGCTGAGACGGGAGTTCCCGTTACAGAACGAGTGTATGAAGTACACGTTGAGTGGATGTCGGCTTTTAGCTGACTCAAGCAGGGTGGCACCGCAGGTATTTCCTGTCCCGGCAAGAGCCTTACGGCTACGGGGCGGGGATTTTTTGTTTTTAGCCGCCCGAAAATCACTCATCCGCGAAAGGAGAATCCAAAATGGACAAAAAACAAATTCCCTACAAAATTTATCTGAGCGAAAACGAGCTGCCGCGCGAATGGTACAACCTCCGCGCCGATATGCAGAATAAGCCCGCGCCGCTTCTCGATCCCGCGACTCATAAGCCGATCACGGCAGAGGCGCTTTCCGCCGTTTTCTGTGACGAGGCTATCCGCCAGGAGCTTGACGACACTACGAGATTCTTCAAAATTCCCGATATAATCCGCGATTTCTATAAAATGTACCGCCCCGCGCCCCTCATCCGCGCATACTGCCTTGAGGAGAAGCTCGGCACGCCCGCAAAGATCTATTATAAATTCGAGGGCAACAACACAAGCGGAAGCCACAAGCTCAATTCCGCTATCGCGCAGGCATACTACGCGAAGATGCAGGGACTCAAGGGAGTCACCACCGAGACGGGTGCAGGTCAGTGGGGCACCGCGCTTTCGATGGCTTGCGCATATCTCGGGCTCGACTGCAAGGTATATATGGTCAAGGTCTCCTATGAGCAGAAGCCGCACCGCAGAGAGGTTATGAAGACCTACGGTGCGACCGTAACTCCTTCCCCCTCGCCCGATACCGTAGTCGGTAGAAAGATCCTTGCAGCGCATCCCGGTACCTCGGGAAGCCTTGGCTGTGCCATTTCCGAGGCTGTTGAGGTCGCAACGAACACGGAAGGCTACCGCTACGTTCTCGGAAGCGTGCTCAATCAAGTAATGCTCCATCAGTCGGTCATCGGTCTTGAGACCAAGACCGCGCTCGATAAATACGGCGAGAAGGCGGATATCATCATCGGATGTGCTGGCGGCGGCTCGAATCTCGGCGGACTTATCGCGCCCTTTATGGGTGAAAAGCTCCGCGGAGAGGCTGATTACCGCTTTATCGCGGTCGAACCCGCATCCTGCCCGTCCCTGACGAGGGGCAGATACGCCTACGACTATTGCGACACGGGTATGGTCTGCCCGCTTGCAAAGATGTACACTCTCGGAAGCGGATTCATCCCCGCGCCTCACCACTCGGGCGGACTTCGCTATCACGGTATGAACACCACTCTCTCCGCACTCTACGATCAGGGGCTTATGGAAGCCGTTTCGGTCAAGCAGACCGAGGTCTTCGAGGCGGCTGTCGAGTTTGCGAGAGTTGAAGGAATCCTTCCCGCACCCGAAAGCTCGCACGCAATCAAGGTTGCGATCGACGAGGCTATCAAGTGCAAGGAGACGGGTGAAGAGAAGACCATCGTCTTCGGTCTTACCGGAACAGGTTACTTCGATATGCTTGCTTACGGCAAGTACAACGACGGTCTGCTGACCGACTACGCGCCCACCGATGAAGAGATCGAAAAAGGCTTCGCGGGAATGCCCAACATTGAATAAAGAAAAGGAAAATAAAAATGAGCGAAAAGAAGGGTATGATATTTGATTTCAACGGCACACTCGTGCTCGATTCGCATATCCACAAGGCGGTCTGGACCGACTTTTTCCCTCTTCACGGAAAAGCACCGCTTTCTGAAGAGGAAATGGAGAAGAATCTTCTCGGCTGCGGAAACACCGAGATCCTGACCCGCTTTTTCAGCCCGATAACCCCCGAGGAGATCGAACGACTTACTTATGAGAAGGAAGCAGAATACCGCCGCCGTGCGGTTCTCGATCCTACCTTCGTTCTCGTTCCCGGAGTCGAGGAGTTCCTTGATTACCTTAAGGCAGAGGGCTATCCTATGATGATCGCGACGGGCTCGGAGATCAACAACGTCAAGTGTTATTTTGAGTATTTCAAGCTTGACCGTTGGTTTGATTGGGGTCACATTATCTACGACGACGGCATTATGCCCTGCAAGCCCGACCCCGATATCTACCTCCGAAGCGCGGCACTTCTCGGAAAGAAGCCCGAGGACTGTATGGTATTCGAGGATTCGCTTTCGGGTGTCCTTGCCGCAAAGCGTGCGAATATCGGCAGAGTCTACGGCTTCGGGCCCGGTTACACCCCCGAAAGATACGAATCTGTCGGAGGTGTTGACGGCGCATTTGACGATTTTGCAAATTGGCGTAATTTCGATCTTTCGTAATATTTTTCCGTGCGGTCGGATAAACCGCACGGAATTTTTTATTATTGGTATAAAAAAATCGAAAAAGTACTTGACAAATTGCCCCCGAAGTGGTATCATTTTAACATGCTAAAGGACTAAAGCAAATTGCACCTTGAAGGAGTAGCTTGAATAATGAATAAAGATATGAGAAACATACGCGGCGAGAGAGCAGAACAGCTTTGGCGTGCCATTATTTCGCTTGACAGTGCCGAGGATTGCGCAAACTTCTTTACCGATCTTTGTACGGTCGCGGAGATCGACGAGATGGCAAAGAGGCTTGAGGTTGCAATGTGTATCGATAACGGAATGTCATACGGTGACGCCGCTGAAAAGACGGGCGCAAGCACGGCGACTATCAGCCGCGTGAAGCGTTCGCTTTACTACGGAAACGGAGGCTACCGTACCGTCCTCGACAAGCTCGAGGGAAAGACGGAGGCTGCCGATGAGTGAACTGAAATGCGCTCTCATAGATGAGCTTCCGCGCCTTTTGCGCAAGCTTTATACCGAGTGCGGATATTCGCGCTATCGCACGGTAGGCTTTGAGGAATACGATCTTTTCTCCGAATACCGCGATTTTCTGACAGGCGGTCAGATGATAACCTTTACGGGTGCCGGCGGCAGACTTCTCGCTCTCAAGCCCGATATTACGATGTCCATCATCCGCGATGCTTCCGAGCAGAGAGGAAGGACGGATAAGCTCTTCTACAGTGAGAGCGTTTACCGAGTTCCCTCGGGCGGCGACGAGTTCAAGGAGATCCTGCAGATCGGTCTTGAATGTATCGGCGACGTTTGCGCTTACGACCGCGCGGAGGTAGTATCTCTCGCTTGCCGTACGCTTGCCGTGACCGGACGCGACTATATGCTCGATATTTCGCATACGGGACTTATCGAGGGAATACGCAAGCTTTTTGGTATCTCGGACAGACTCAGGGGCGAGCTTGCAAATGCGCTTAAGGATAAAAACGCGCCCGCGCTTTCGCTTTTATGCTCCCGCGCGGGACTCGGCGAGGAAGAGATCTCAAAAATAATCGAGCTTTCAAGGCTTTCGATTCCGATCAGAGATGCGGGCAAGATGCTTTCGTCACTCGGATTCGCAAAATATACCGAATCCGCCGATGCGATCGGTGAGCTTCGCCTTATCGCAAATGCGCTTACCGACGAGGAAGCCGAGCACGTCAGAGTCGATCTTTCCGTCATCCACGGAATGAATTACTATGACGGCGCGGTGTTCAACGGCTATATTGACGGAGTTTCCGAGGCTGTGCTCAAGGGCGGAGAATACGGCAGACTTATTACGAAGATGGGACGCACGGGAAGCGGTCTTGGATTCGCTCTTTACACCGATCTGCTCGAGCTGATCGAGGGTTATTCGCCGAAATATGCTGCGGACGTTCTGCTCGTTTCGGCTGACCGTGATCCGTCGATGATCTCGGCGGCGGTCAAAAAGCTCAAAGCCGAGGGCAAGAGCGTGCTTGTGCAGAGAAGTGCCGCAGGTGCGGAAAGATGCGCTTGCGTTATGAAGCTTAACGATAGGGGAGAAGCGGAGGTCATCTGATGGAAAACAGAAAATATTTGAACGTCGCGCTCCCCAAGGGAAGGCTCGGCGAGAAGGTATACTCATATTTCGAGCGTGAGGGCATGGAGGCAGAGGGCATCCGAGAGGAAAGCCGAAAGCTGATTTTTGAAAATGCAGAGGGAACGCTTCGATTCTTCTGGGTCAAGCCCTCAGACGTTGCAATCTACGTTGAACGCGGCGCGGCTGATATCGGAGTTGCGGGCAAGGATATCCTTCTTGAGTATTCCCCCGACGTCTATGAGCTTTTCGATCTCGGACTCGGAGTATGCCGAATGGCTGTGGCGGCAAAGTCGGATTTCACCGACGACCGCTCGAAGACCCTGCGCGTTGCCACGAAGTTTTCGAACATTGCGCAGAAATATTACGCATCCCTCGGAAGAAGGATAGATATAATCAAGCTCAACGGCTCGATCGAGATCGCGCCTCTTCTCGGACTTTCCGACGTTATCGTTGATATAGTCGAGACGGGTAGCACGCTCAAAGCCAATGGACTTGTCGAATTCAATAAAATTTGCGATATAAGCGCGAGACTCATCGCCAACAAGGCGAGTATGAAATTCAAGGGAGAGCAGATAATGCGTGTCTGCCGCGCGTTTGAGAACAAGGAATGACCCAATTGTAAAACTGCGATTTACAATTGAAAACGCGAGCTTATCGCCGCAGTCAAAATCGAGAAATTTGACTGCTCCCCTCGGCTCGCGGGCTCGCAAGGCTCGCCTGAAAGGTGTTTTTTCGGTCGGCAAAGCCGCCGAAAAAACGGATTTTATAAATCAGAGCGTTTACAATTAACTAAATAAGGATTAAAACCATGATCAGAACAGTGTACAGAAAAGAGATCAGCGACAGCGAGATCTTTGACAGAATAAACGACGCTTCGGATATCTCCGAGGTTGTAGAGAATATAATCAATGACGTTAAGGCGCGCGGAGACGAGGCACTTATCGAATATGCGCTGAAATTCGACCGCGCGAAGCTCAAAAAGCTCGAGGTCACAAAGAAGGAGATCGATGCGGCTTGCGCACAGGTGGGCGAGGCTTATATCGGTATGCTCGAGCGCGCGGCAGAAAATATCCGTGATTTCCACAGCCGTCAGGTGCGTCAGGGCTTTGTCTGCAACAGCCGCGCGGGTGTATTTGCGGGTCAGAAGATCCTTCCTCTCGAGCGAGTCGGACTTTACGTACCCGGAGGAACCGCAGCTTATCCCTCATCGGTTCTTATGAACTGCATCCCCGCAAAGATCGCGGGTGTTGATGAGATCGTAATGGTCACTCCCCCGAGCGGAGGAAGCATCCCTGCGCAGATCCTGGCGGCGGCGAAGGTCGCGGGTGTCGGAAGGATATTCAAGTGCGGCGGCGCGCAGGCGGGTGCGGCTCTTGCTTACGGAACCGAAAGCATCCCCGCTGTCGATAAGATCGTCGGACCCGGTAACGCATACGTCGCGGAGGCAAAGAGACAGGTCAGCGGAAAGGTCGGCGTAGATATGATCGCGGGACCGAGCGAGATCCTTGTGATCGCTGACGGCAATTCAAATCCCGTTTACGTTGCGGCGGACCTTCTTTCTCAGGCAGAGCACGACAGACGCGCGTCCGCTGTCCTCGTAACCGACAGCAAGGAGCTTGCAGAAGCGGTCACTCTTGAGATCGAAAAACAGCTTTTGAGCCTCCCGAGACAGGTGATCGCGCGAGCTTCGGTAGACACACACGGACTTATCATCATAGTTGACAGCATTGCGGAGGCGGTCGATATGTCGAACCGTATAGCCCCCGAGCATCTTGAACTCTGCGTTGACGATCCCTTCGGACTTCTCGATAAGGTCAGAAATGCTGGATCTGTCTTTCTTGGCAGAAACTGTCCCGAGGCGGTTGGCGACTATATGGCGGGACCAAACCACACGCTTCCAACATCGGGAACGGCTCGGTTCTACAGCCCGCTCTCGGTTGATGATTTTGTCAAGAAGATGCAATTCACGTATTTTTCCGCCGAGGCACTTGCCGATATCGCGGAGGACGTCGATATGTTCGCCCGCAGTGAGGGCTTTGATGCACACGCCAGAAGCGTTATGAGACGTATGGGGAGAGAATACGAATGAGCCGCTTTTTAGCCAAAAAATACAGAACTCTTGACGCCTACGTTCCCGGGGAACAGCCGAGGGACAAAAGGTATATCAAGCTCAATACCAACGAGTTTCCCTATCCTCCCGCGCCCGACGTTATAGCGGCGGTGAACGCGGACGTTCTGTCCGATCTGCGCCTTTATTCCGATCCTACGGCAAAGGCTCTCAAGGATGCGCTTGCGAGCTGTTACGGCGTTGGCACGGAGAACGTGTTTGTTTCAAACGGATCTGATGAGTCGCTCAATTTTGCATTTGCCTGCTTTTTTGAGGACGGCGTAGCTTTTGCCGATCTGACTTACGGCTTTTATTCGGTCTTTGCCGATCTTTACGGCATCGACGCGAAGATCATTCCGCTTAATGAGGACTTTTCAATAGTTCCAGAGGATTATCTCGGGCTCGACCGTGGTGCCGTCATAGCGAATCCGAACGCACCGACGGGAAAGGCTCTGCCTCTTTCGGAGATCGAGCGTATCGTTGCCTCGAATCCCGAGCGCGTGATCGTGGTTGATGAGGCATACGTTGATTTCGGCGGCGAGAGTGCGATCCCGCTTACGAAAAAATATGATAATCTGCTCGTCTGCGCGACATATTCGAAATCGCGCGGAATGGCGGGCGCGAGACTCGGCTACGCTATCGGAAACGCCGAGCTTATCGCCGATCTCGAGCTGATGAAGTATTCTACCAATCCCTATAACCTCGACTCTCTTGCCCTCAGAATGGGGGCGGCGGCACTTACCGATTCCTCAAAAACTTATTATACGGAAAAGGTCGGCGAGGTCATAAAGGTCAGAGAAGAGACCGCGGAGAAGCTTGCGGCACTCGGCGCGAAGGTCTTGCCAAGTAAGGCGAATTTCATCTTCGTCAAGCTTCCCGGAATTCCGGGCGGTGAAGCTTACAAAAAGCTTCGCGATCGCGGAATACTCGTCCGTCATTTCTCGAAGGAAAGGATCAGCGACTATCTGCGCATCAGCATAGGCACCGCATCCGATATGGAGGCACTTGTGAATGCCGTTGCGGAGATCATTAAGGAGTAAAAAATGAGAATATCTACTATAGAAAGAAATACCGCGGAAACCAAGATAAAGCTGACGCTGAATATTGACGGAAGCGGAAACAGCAATATTGACACGGGCGTGGGATTTTTCGATCATATGCTGACACTTTTCGCCCGTCACGGCGGATTTGACCTTGACGTTGTCTGCGACGGAGATATCGAGGTCGACGCACACCACACGGTCGAGGACGTAGGAATCTGTCTCGGCAAGGCTTTCTCGGAAGCTCTCGGCGACCGCCGCGGTATCTGCCGTTACGGTGACATCATTCTTCCGATGGATGAGGCATTGATGATGGCGGCTGTCGATCTTTCGGGAAGAGCATTCCTTGACTACAGAGTTGCGATAAAGAGACCGAGAGTCGGTAGCTTTGATACCGAGCTCGGCGAGGAATTCTTTGTTGCCTTCGTTCGCGAATCGAGCATTTGCCTGCATCTGCGCAAGCTTGCGGGCAAGAACGCGCATCACATCCTCGAGGCGGCTTTCAAGGCAACCGCAAGAGCAATGCGTGCGGCTGCCGCTGTGGATAACCGTTTTCCCGATAAGATCCCCTCGAGCAAAGGAGTTCTCTGATGCTTTGCGTTGTTGATTACGGAGTAGGAAATCTCTACTCACTTTGTTCCTCTCTCAAGGCTGTCGGAGCGGAGGCTGTCGTCAGCGGTGATCCCGAGGTCATTGCGGAGGCGGATAAGATCATTCTCCCCGGTGTTGGTGCATTCGGTGATGCGGCGGCAAAGCTTCGTGAAAAGGGACTTGACAAGCTGATCATAGAGCGTGCGAATGCGGGCGTACCGCTTATGGGAATATGTCTCGGAATGCAGATGCTCTTTGATGAAAGCCGCGAATTCGGATGCCACAAGGGTCTCGGGCTGATACCCGGTAAGGTCATTTCGATGGACGGAGTTATCGCACCCGAATTGAAGATCCCGCAGATGGGCTGGAACGCGCTTCATTTTCCGAATGCGAAGCTGAAGGCATCGTCCCCCGTCTTCCGCGATATTCCCGAGGGCGAATTCGTTTATTTTGTTCATTCCTATTATGCATCCGAGTGCGAAGCCGACACCGTAGCGGTCTGCGATTGCGGAGTACCGATAACTGCGGCGATCGTTCGCGGAAACGTAATGGGATGCCAATTCCACCCCGAAAAGAGCTCGCGGGCGGGACTTAAAATGCTTAAAAACTTCTGCGAAGGCGATTTCGGAGGTGCAAGATGAGAATAGTACCCGCAATCGATCTGATCGGCGGTAAGGCAGTCAGACTTACGCACGGTGATTACAGCAAGCTTACGGTTTATGACAATGATCCGCTCGCGGTCGCAAAACGCTTCAAGGCGTCGGGTGCGGAATGGCTTCACGCCGTTGACCTTGAGGGCGCACGCGACGGTAATACGCCGAATATCGAGACGGTTTCGAGGCTTGCGAAAGAGAGCGGACTCAAGGTCGAGATCGGCGGAGGAATCCGTTCCGTTGAAACCGCAAAGAAGTATCTCGATGCCGGAGTTGAGCGCGTCATCCTCGGAACCGCGGCTGTGACAGACCCCGTAATGCTTGAGGCTTGTCTCCGCGAATGTGACGGCAGAGTTGTCGTCGGAGTCGATCTTCGCGGCGAGGCAGTTGCGATCAAGGGCTGGCTTGAGGAGGCACCGATGAAGCGCGACGATTTCTTCCGATCAATGATAGAGAAGGGCGTGCGCGACTTTATCGTAACCGATATCTCGCGTGACGGCGCAATGAAGGGCACGAACGTTGCTCTCTACGAATATCTTTGCAAAACCTATCGCGGATGCAATATCGTTGCATCGGGCGGAGTGTCTTCATATTCCGATATCGAAGCACTTCTTGAGATCGACGGACTCTGGGGCGCGATCGTCGGTAAGGCCTGCTACACGGGCGATATCGACGTAGGACGCGCGGTGAGAATGACGGAGGCGGCAAAATGATCACAAAAAGAATAATCCCCTGCCTTGACGTACGCGACGGACGCGTTGTCAAGGGCGTGAATTTTGCTGAGCTCCGCGACGTTTCCTCTCCCGAGGTGCTTGCCGAATTTTACAGCGACTGCGGAGCCGACGAGCTTGTTTTTTATGATATTACCGCGTCATCGGACGGACGCCGTCTTTTTACAGACGCGCTTCGCCGCGTGGCTTCAAAGGTATTTATCCCTCTGACAGTCGGCGGCGGTATCAGAACTCTTGATGATTTCGACCGCGTTCTCAAATGCGGTGCCGATAAGGTAAGCGTAAATTCGGGCGCGATAAGCGATCCCGACCTTATTCCGCGTGCGGCTGAACGCTACGGAAGCCAATGCGTAGTTCTCAGCGCGGATATCAAGCGCGTTGACGGCAGATTTATGCTATTTAAAAACGGCGGACGCATCAACACGGGTATCGACGCCATCGAATGGATCGAGCGCGGTGTTAAGAACGGCGCGGGCGAGATAGTTGTCAATTCGATCGACACGGACGGTGTCGGCGGAGGATTTGACATCGAAATGCTACGCGCGGTGTGCGAGGTCGCCGACGTTCCGATAGTTGCGTCGGGCGGTGCGGGTTCGATCGAAGATTTTATTACGCTCTTCAATACGCTTCCCGGCGTTGATGCCGGACTTGCCGCAACGATCTTCCATTTCGGCAAGATAAAAATCCCCGATCTGAAGGCGAGCCTTCGTGATGCGGGAATCTCTGTGAGGTATACAAATGTTTGATATCAAGAATCTTAAATACAATCAGGACGGTCTCATCCCCGCGATCATAACCGATGCGGCGGACGGCGCGGTCCTTATGCTCGGATATATGAACGCCGAAAGCCTCGGCATCACTCTCGAGCAGAAAAAGGTATGCTTTTTCAGCCGTTCGAGACAAAAGCTCTGGCTCAAGGGCGAGACCTCGGGTAATTTCCTCAACGTCGTTTCGATCAAGACCGATTGCGATGCCGATACCCTTCTGATCACGGCAAAGCCCGACGGACCTACCTGCCACACGGGTGCGCGCTCCTGCTTCTTTGAGGATATTTACGAGGATGAAAATGCGGAATCGGCTTTCTGTCTCGACGATCTTATGAAGCTGATCGAGGGCAGAAAAACGAACCCGAAGGAGGGCTCTTACACGACCTATCTCTTCGAGAAGGGAATAGACAAGATATTAAAGAAGGTCGGCGAGGAATGCACGGAGGTCATCATCGCGGGTAAGGGAGGCGACCGCGCGGAAGCAATATTTGAAATTGCCGATTTGACTTATCACGTTATGGTTATGATGACCGAGATGGGCATCTCGATCGACGAGGTGCGCGCAGAGCTTGCAAGCCGCCACGTTGTCGACAAAAAGATCAAGCAGGAGAAGATGAAATAATGGGTTATTTCAATTATCACACCCATACGAGATTCTGCGACGGTAAAAACACGCCCGAGGAGATGGTTCTCGAGGCGATAAGGCTCGGTTTTGATACGCTCGGATTTTCGGGCCACGCATCTGCCCCCGAGGCTGAATCCTACGGCGTTAAGGATGTCAGAGGATATATCGACTGCATAAACCGCCTCAAGGATAAGTATTCGGATAAGATCACGATCCTCTGCGGTATCGAGAGGGATATTTTCTCCTATCCCGACGACAATGATTACGATTACGTTATAGGCGCCGTTCACAGCCTCAGGAGAGGGAATAAGTATTATTCGACCGATATGTCTCCGCAGTCCTTCAAGGTTGCCATAGACGAGCTGTACGACGGTGACGGCGAGGCTTTTGCCGTTGAATATATGAACCTTGTAAAGGACGTCGCGCGCATCACGGATTGCGATATCATCGCGCATTTTGACCTCGTTTCGAAATTCAACGGTGACGGCGAAAACTTCTTCTTCGATACCTGCGCCGAAAGCTACCTTGCGGCGGCAAAGGCGGCGATCGAGGAGAACATCAAGTATTGTAATCTCTTTGAGCTGAACACAGGTGCGATAGGACGCGGCTGGCGTAAGACGCCCTATCCTACCCCCGAAATGCTTGATATGATCCGTGAGGCGGGCGGTAAGATGACCTATGGCGCGGATACACATTCGGTAACGACGATCCTTTGTGCTCATGACGAGGGTGAAGCGCTCATCAGAGCACACGGATTTGACGGGTTTACGAGATTAACAATTAAATAAGATCCATTTTTGCCGGGGACTTTTTGCGCCTCGGCAAAAAAATACCGATTTTTTGTAAGATTTTCTCCTCTAGTCCGTATTAATACATGAAAGAAGAAATTGAAGGAGGTAAAGATATGCAGGATGCCGAATTATTGACTCTTCTGAAAATCGACCCGAATCGCGGAATAAAAATAATGACAGAGTTGTATTCGGGGTTGCTTTATTCCGTTGTCAGAGGCAGGCTGACGGAAAAAGAATTCTGTGTTGCCGACATTGAAAATTGCGTTGCCGATTCCTTTACCGACTTTTATTTATCAGTTGAAAGCTTTGATCTGCGACGGGGCAGTATACGGGCTCGTCTTTGTGTAATTGCGAGAAATAACGCGGTCGACTTGTTACGCAGGAGAAAAAAGGAACGTGAGATATTGCCGCTCGATGCGGCAGAGAATCATTTAGCTGATGACTATACACTCGAAGGAGATTTTACCCGTGAAGAAACAAGGCGGGAATTGCTTGAAGCAATAAATGATCTTCCGGCTTGCGACAGGGAAATCATAATCAGAAAGTTTTATTTGCGCAAGCCGTCTCGGTCAATAGCAGAGGATATGGGGCTGACTGTGTCGAATGTCGATGTCAGAACTCACAGAACGATAGAAAAGCTGAAAAAAAGACTGAAAGGAGAAGCCGAATGAAAATGAGACTCGATGCGATATTTGATAGTCTGAGCGAAAAAGAACTCGATATTCTGCTCGGAGACGGTGCGCAAATAAGTCTTCCTGCCGAAAGCTCGGCGGAGACGATTGAAGGTCTGACGGCTGAACGGGTAGCTTTGTCCGTAAAGAACAGACAAAGAAAAAGACGCGGCAGGAGTATTCTTTTGATAGCGGCTTCGTTTGTGCTTTTGCTCGCCGCGTCGTTGGGGATGTACGCTTGCGCCGAAGAGGTAAAGGAATATAATCGGGCGATTGAATTCTTTGATAATACATCCTTGCCTACCGATGGTCTCAGCCGTTCCGAAATCAAATCTGTTTGGCACGATATTGCCGACGGAAGCTTTTCCAATCCCAAAACTGCGGAGATATTGATCGAGGCGATTAAAGAATCCGGTATTTCGGGTAATGAGATCTTTGGTGCGGATATGACACCGAATGCAGTGAGAAAGCTTTATTGGAAATGGTGCGATTTTTTGATCAACGGATATGAGGATGAGGCCGGGCATATAGTAAGATTTGATATAGAAATTGAGTACGGAAAAGAAGTTCGCGATCCGGACATTGTTTATCTGGTGAAATACGAAAATGATGTTCGGGTATGGAAGGTCCTGTGTGATGGTGTGGAATACGCTGAAAGCCATCTGGTCGGCGACCACGTGTTAGTATACGGTAGTCCACACAAATTGATATGCTTTAGTGCTGCTAACGGAGAGTCTATGTGGTCACATACCTTTGATCTTGGGATCAATGAGCGTGTAGAATCAATAATAGGCAACGGCAAATCTGCTTTTACAGCGTTTACAAAGGGAAATCGCAGAGAAAAGGTGGATGGAGTAACCGTAAAGACCTCTTGGTTTGGCGTTACAAAATTCGATTTTAACGGTAACATTTTATCCCGAACACTGACCGACGTTACCAACTTCGGACAGATCGACGTTATAGAAAAATACGGGGACGGTTTTATTCTTAACGCATATGGCGACGATGAAACTATTCAGGAATTCGTAAGACTTGACAGTGAAGGTAATTTCGTCCAAAAGGTGGAATATGCCGTTAATCGAAGGGACGAACTGCGTGTGTCGGATATAATCGAGTATTCGGGAAAGATCTACGTATCTGCGTATTATTATCCCCTGAAGGCTGCGGCAAAATGGAGTAATTGGCAGGAAGAAAACGTCTATGTCACAAATACCGAGCAAACTCCCGAGATGCTTGATTTGATAGAGGACAGATATGTTGCCATACTTGTGATTATTGATCTTGATAAGGAAACGGGTGAGATCATTCGTTCCGTTTCCGGCGCACTCGGCGCGGAGCTGAATGTCAGTGAAAAAGGACAATTGCTCTGGGATGTGAAGGTGGTAAAGGGCGCACAGTATGTGCCGTTTTATTCGGGAAGACCGCCCTTGTGTGTGTTTGTCAACGTTTACAGATATTGCTTCGGCAGCACAGGCTCACTGATCGATATTTATGATACCGGATATTCAACTTTATTTGACGATCATTAATTTTTTTATAAAAAGGTGGAACTTTTCCGATCTTTCTCCGTCTATATAAGTAAAGCCCCGAAAGGAGAAGAAAAATGAAAAGATTTTTGCTTTGTTTTGTGATTCTTGCGCTTTGTGTTTCAATGATCTCGTGCGACGAATTGCTTGTGGGTATCGGAAACGAGAGCGGCGAGGCAGAGAAGACCAAGGGAAACGGTATAGAGTCAATGCCGCCCGAGACTTGGTATGCATCAGGTACCGAGACCGAGGAAAGTATGATACTTGTTGATTGGTCGGATTTTGTACGAGTAAACGGTATGAGCTATAACGGTATGTTTGAGAATAACACCGTAGATGAGTCGCTTGTCGGAAATAAGATCGGCGAAATTATGTATCACGTCAAGTCTTCCTATTCAAGCTATGAGGAGCTTGATGCCGCGCAGAAGCGTGATTTTACCGCTTGGCTCAGACCGATCGGCTGCGAGATATTTGAGGTCAAGAATGACAAGGATTCTATTGCCGTCCTTGATAACGGAAAGTATTATCTCTATACTATTCTCGACAATGTGTCGATACCCTTTGAAGTTTTCGGAGGAGAGGGATATTCCTTACCGAGAGAAGAGGATAAAAACCTCGGAGTCACCATCAATACCTTTGATCAGCTTTGCAAAGCATACGGAGGCGCAGAGAATATGCCCTCCGAGATCCTGAACCGATATTCGGGAGATGCATTTTCAAATATTACCTTGATCATCGTCGAGCTTGTTTCGGGTTGGGGAGGCACCGATTACGGTATATCCTCGGTAAATAAATCGGGAGAAGATCTGCTTGTGAGTGCCGTTCAATTCGACAGCGACGGTATGGGCGACTGCGCGATGCATTATTGGACCTTCTTCATTGAGATCCCGAAAACGGATGATAAGAAGGTCAGGATCGATTTGAACACCGCAAAACCGCTCGAGATCGATCCTGCGCTTACAACGGTTTCGTCCACCGAGATCAGTAATTATATTTATTACGATCCCGCGGTAGATTACGGCAGATATGAGGGCAAGGCGGTTTATAATAAGGGCATTGCCGAGGAGATCGTCCGTTCTTCGGGAGAATACGGCGGCTACAGCGCGTACGTCAGATTTTGCCCGACGAACAATTATTGGCTCGTCTCTCTGTCGAGCTTCGGCGAGAGCAGTACGCATATCGTAGATGCAGTCGTCCGCGCCGCCGACGGAAGGATCATTTCGCAGCTCGAAACCTTTGGCTGCTCATAAATAAAAACGACCTCTCCGTGAGGTCGTTTTTCAATAAAATGTAAATTTGTTTTGTAATTGATCGAAAAATGCAAGATTTTTCTTGACATTTGGACAATATTGAGGTATAATATATTGTAAGTTTGCTTACAAATAATTGTATTCTAACACCCAAGGAAGGTGATTTTTATGGAAAGACTTATCGGAACAGTATCAAGAGGCGTTCGCGCACCCATAATCAGAGCAGGCGATGATATCGCGGCTATCGTAGCGGACAGCGTTCTTGCAGCCGCAAAGTCGGAAAATATCGAGATCCGCGACCGCGACGTTATCGCAGTTACGGAGGCTGTTGTTGCCCGTGCACAGGGTAACTACGCAAGTGTTGAACAGATCGCAAAGGACGTAAGCACAAAATTCCCCGGCGGTGAAGCTGCGGTTATTTTCCCGATCCTTTCGCGTAACCGTTTCTCTATCTGCCTTAAGGGAATTGCAACGGGACTTAAGAAGATCGTTCTTATGCTCTCCTATCCCTCCGACGAGGTAGGAAACCATCTTATCAGCCTTGATGACCTCGACGAGGCAGGCATCAATCCTACAAGCGACGTTCTCACCGAGGCTAAATACCGCGAGCTTTTCGGCTACCGTAAGCACAGATTTACCGGTGTTGACTATATTGAGTACTACCGCGAGCTCATTGAGTCCTGCGATTGCGAGTGCGAGGTCATCCTTGCAAACGATTGCAGAGCTATCCTTGACTATACAAAGCATATCCTTTGCTGTGACATCCACTCCCGTGCACGTACCAAGAGACTTCTCAAGGCTGCGGGCGCAGAGACTGTTTACGGTATGGACGAGATCCTCACCGCACCCGTTGACGGAAGCGGATGCAACGAGGCATACGGTCTTCTCGGTTCGAATAAGTCGACAGAGGACTCGATCAAGCTTTTCCCCAGAGATTGTCAGACCGTTGTTGAATCTATCAGAGACCGTATTCTCGCCGCTACAGGCAAGTGCGTAGAGGTTATGGTATACGGCGACGGCGCATTCAAGGATCCCGTAGGAAAGATCTGGGAGCTTGCAGACCCGGTCGTTTCTCCCGCATACACCGCAGGTCTCGAGGGTCAGCCTAACGAGATCAAGCTCAAGTACCTTGCTGATAACGATTTCGCAGGTCTCTCGGGCGAGGCTCTTAAGGCGGCTATCTCGGAGAGAATCAAGCAGAAGGATTCCAACCTCGTAGGACAGATGGAATCGCAGGGAACGACACCCCGCCGTCTCACCGATCTCATCGGTTCGCTCTGCGACCTTACATCGGGCTCGGGCGATAAGGGTACTCCCGTCGTTTGGATCCAGGGTTACTTCGATAATTACACAAACTGATAATATGAAAACCGTCTCCCGATTTCGGGAGACGGCTTTTTAAGTGGAAAGTGTAAAGGATAAATTTACTCGCGTTGCTCGGAAATTGATTTTATAAAAAACGGAAATCGCTATTGTTTGGCGGTTTCCGTTTTTTATTGCAGACCGACGGTCGACGGTAATGCAAGGCGGCGATTTTTGCTGTCGACGGTGGGATCGATGCTGTCGAGAAGGGGAGATGCTTCGGGTGATTTGATTCCAAAATGTAAATAAATAACATTTTTGATAATAAACAGGAAGGGTTACACTAAATTACAGAAATAGTGCCGATAATCGGCGTCACATGGGGGTTATTGCGATAAAATTTTTACTTTTTCGGAGGAAATTTCGCAAAGTACTTGATTTGTCACTCTAAATGTATTATAATTATGGCACTTAGATTTGGCGCAAATTGGCGCAGGAATCCGCAAATTGGTTGGGAATCCCACGGGAAAAAGTGGGATACTATCCACGGATAGGGCGGACAAAAGGCTCGGGTGGAGCCAAATGGCGCAAAAAATATTAAATTTAGGCGCAAAAGCAGGGAAGGAGTGATGAAAATGGCAGAGTTTACCCCCATTATGGGCACAGCAACGCATAATCTTGATGCCAAGAACCGTATTTTCATCCCCGCAAAGCATCGTGAGGCACTTGGGCCCAACTTTGTTATCTTCCCGAATATAAAAGACAGCCGTTCTCTCGTTATTTCCACGGTTGAGTATCTTGAAAATCTTATGAATAAGATCAAGAACTCGGAAAAGCTTAGCGGTAAGCAGAAGGCAAAGATGATCGCTTATCTCAACGGAAACGGTGACACACTCTCTCCCGATACTCAGGGAAGAGTTGTAATTGCTTCGTCGCTCGTCTCCTTCACGGGACTTGGCGGTGCAACCGTCATCCACGGTTGTTACGACCACGCAGAGATCTGGTCTGAAAGCGTATTCAAAGCCGTCACCAAGGAAGAAGCCGACGAGATGGCTGAGCTCTATGAAGAAGCTGATCTGATATGAGCACCTTTAAAGAACTTGATCTGGGTAATTCCGGAACGGGCGTGGAATTACCGCAGTTTTCGCACAAGCCCGTATTGCTCGAAGAAGTCCTTGACGCACTCTCCTTGCGCGGGGACGGAATGTTCCTGGATGGAACTGTTGGCGGCGCGGGGCATTCGAGCGCCATCGCCTCAAAGCTTACGACGGGCAAGCTGATCGCTCTTGACAGGGACGATACAGCGATTGCCGTAGCCACTGAAAGGCTTTCACGCTTTGGGGACCGCGCCGAGGTCGTTAAATCAAACTTCGCTGATATGGCGAAGGTTTGTAAGGATAAGGGCATTGAAGCCCTCGACGGAATTCTTCTTGACCTCGGAGTTTCCTCGCATCAGCTCGATACCCCGGAGCGCGGATTCTCCTATGTGCATGATGCTCCTCTCGATATGAGAATGGACAGAACGGCACCTATCGACGCCGCGTACGTGGTGAACAATTACGAGCGTCAGGATCTGATCCGAATCATCCGCGATTACGGCGAGGAAAAGCTTGCGGTTCGTATTGCGGACAGGATCTGCAAAAGAAGAGAAGAAAAGCCGATCGAAAGAACGGGCGAGCTCGTTGATATCATCAGAAGCGCGTATCCCGACGGCGGCAGATCGATGAAGCATCATCCCGCTATGAGGACCTTCCAGGCGATCCGCATCGAGGTCAACGGTGAGCTCGAGATCATCGGCAGAACCGTGAAGGACGCGGTGGATCTTCTGGCACCCGGCGGCAGACTTGCGATAATCACCTTCCATTCGCTCGAGGACAGAGCAGTCAAGGAGGCTTTTGCAGAGCTTGCTCAGGGATGTACCTGCCCCCGCGACTTCCCGATATGCGTTTGCGGAAAAAAACCGCAGATCAGGATCGTTTCGAAAAAACCGATAGTTTCCTCCCCCGAGGAGCTCAAAGATAATCCCCGCGCTCACAGCGCAAAGCTCAGAGTAGCAGAAAAAATATAAATCCAATCTTGCCGCGATATAGGCGGAAAGGACAGGAAAATGAAAAAGACACATAAGAATTACCGTGTTGATTACAGCGAAGCGATCAAATCTCTTTCGTTTAACGACGAGGAATACGAATCGCTGAAGGATATAAAAGCAGAGCTTGAGCGTCAGGTCGAGCGCGAAAGAAAGAGCGCATCCGAGTATCCCGCATCCTATAAGCTCAACGATATAATGAATTCCGTGGGCGGAAACAGCTACAGAAGCGGAGACGCGGACGGAGTCAAGGTTATGACTCACGAAGACTACGTCAGACTCATCGTAGCCGAGACCCGAATCCCCGAGTACGGAAAGAATCCCCGCGCGACCTACCACGTCGAGCCCCGTCCCGCGGCGGTCTACAACGTCCGCGAGTGCGGAAAGGCACTTGCCGAGCGTGAGGGTATGACATCCTCTTGCGAGAGCGTTATCGACGGTGACGGATACGGCGTATCGAGAGTTGAGTATTCGGATACCACGCTCTCGGGTACAGTTACAAGATTCTTTGACCGGTGGTTCCCCTCGCATACCGTGCTGAAGCCCGAAAGAAAGTATCGCAGACGCGTTGCTTCCTCGGCGGCAGGCATTGCTTGGGTGATGATATTCGCACTTGTCATCGCGCTTCCGATAACCCTTTCGGTTCTCAAGAGCGAGGCGATGTCCGATCTTACGGAGAAGAAGGATAAGCTCGCGGCTCTCGAGCGAACCGAGGATCGCCTTGAAGCGGAATTCGAGAGCGGTCTCGATCTTCGAGAGATCGAAAGAATTGCCGTCGATGAATTCGGCATGATAAAGCTTAACGAAAGCACGGTTCGCGTGCTCAGACTCAATGACACAGACTCGATCGAAAGCTTTTCCGAGCACGAGCGCACAACAGTTGTTCCCGCGCTTCTCAGCGCACTCGGAATTCGTGTTTCGGGCGAATAAATCGTCCTTGGTCTGAATAAAATTCATAGGGAAAAGACTGAAAAAATCCGGATCGTTTCCCATTGTGAAACGGGGTTGCTTGCAGTATGCGGCACCCCGATTTCCGCAACAAACCGATTAAAACCGATCAAAATGAGGATTATTTTATCATGCAGAGCACAAAAATCAGCACAAAACTGACCAGAAGATCCTTCTTCGGACTCGGTGTGATCGCCTGTGCATTTCTTATTTTGATCATCAGAATTTTTTGTCTCCAGACGGTCGATTTTGATTACTACAAAGACAAGGTTCTCGATCAGCTGACAACCGAGTCAACGATCCTTTCCGAACGTGGAAATATCTACGATTCGAACGGTGTTCTCCTGGCAACAAACAAGACTGCTTACCGAATCTTCATCGCTCCGAAAACTATCCACGATGAGATGAAGAAGGCGAAGGAGGACGGGATCGTCGAGAGACTTGATCTCGACGTCAAGATCAGCCGAGGACTTTCCGAGCTTCTCGGGATCGAGTATGAAACGATATTTGCAATGACGGGCAAGACCAAGAGCCTTGACGCCACAGTGCTTCGCGAGGCGACCTCCGAGCAGGCGGATGACGTTCTCTCTCTGATATCCGAGCTCAAGGTCTCGAATTGCGTATATGTTGAGCCTATGAGCGTAAGATACTATTGCTACGGCGATCTTGCAACTCACGTTCTCGGATTTACGGGACGCGACGGTGACGGTCTTTACGGACTTGAATATTACTACAACAAGGATCTTGCCGGCACTCCCGGTAAGTTTGTAACCGCAAGGGATGCTTACGGCAACGAGATGCCCTATAAGTATCAGAGCATGATCGATGCGGTTGACGGATATAATCTCAATACCACGCTTGACGTAAAGATCCAGGCGATCCTGGAGGAACAGCTTGAAGCAACCTACTATGAGTCGGGAGCTCAGGCGGGCGTTGCGGGCATGGTTATGAACGTCAAGAACGGCGCGGTCTACGCGATGGCGACCTATCCAGACTTCGACAGCAACGATGCCTGGACGCTCAGCACCGAATATGCCGCGATGCTTGAGGAGAGCGGACTTACCTCGGAGGACGAGGGTTATTCCTCTCTTCGCGCGTCCCTGCTCAATCAGATGTGGCAGAACAAGGCTTTGACCTTCACTTATATGCCCGGTTCGACTTTCAAGATCATCACAACGGCAATGGCTATCGAAACGGGTGTTGATAAGCTCGTGCCTACGCTGAAATGCCGCGGTGAGCTCAACGTCTACGGAAGCATAATCCATTGCCACAAAAAGGGCGGTCACGGACTTCTTACCTTCGCGGGCGGACTTCAGCAGTCCTGCAACCCCTATATGATGGAGCTTGCGGCGAAGATCGGCAGACCGACATTCTACAGTTACGTTAAAAATTTCGGATATCTTGAAAAAACGGGAATCGACCTTCCCGGTGAAGGAAACAGCAGCTTTTGGGACGAGGACGCATTTGGTCCCGTCGACCTTGCGGTTGCATCCTTCGGTCAGAACTTCAAGATCAGTATGATACAGCATCTGACGGCGATATCCTCCGTTGCTAACGGCGGAACGCTGATCCAGCCCTATATGGTCGAATCGATGACAGATTCGGACGGTAATATCGTCTGGGAACACGAGACCAAGGAGATCCGCCAGGTCGTATCCGAATCGGCGGCTCGTCAGGTCGCGGGCATCCTTATGGAGGGTGTTGCGGGCGACGGCGGCTCGAAGAACGCATACGTTGCGGGTTACCGCGTAGCGGCAAAGACGGGTACCTCCGAGAAGATCGGTGATGACGAAACGCTCCGCATCGGTTCTTGCGTGGCATTTGCACCCGCCGAGGACCCCGAGATCGCGATCATCATCATCGTCGACGAGCCCACTTGCTCTAACGTCTACGGAAGCTACGTTGCGGCTCCATACATCGCAAACTGCCTTGAGCAGATGCTTCCGGCACTTGGCGTTGAGGCTGAGTATACCGTCGCGGAATCGGCAAAGCTTGAGGTCGAGGTCGGCAACTACCTCGGAATGATGTCCTTCAGCGCACGTCAGACGATCGAAAAGAACGGACTCAGCGTTGAGATCATCGGAAACGGAGAGAAGGTCACCGCGCAGGTCCCTGCGGCAGGAAGCAAGCTTTCAAAGCAGAACGGAAAGGTCATTCTTTACGTCGGAGATACCGCGCCGAGCAATGAGCTGACCGTGCCGAACGTAATCGGTATGAGCGCATCGGCGGCAAACCGTGTGCTTATCAACGCGGGCTTCAATATCAGCATTGAGGGCGCGACGAACTACGAGGCGGGCAGCGGAGCGGTCGTTGTGGCGCAGTTCCCCGAGGCGGGAACCGAAGCAACACGCGGAGACGTTGTATCCGTCACGTTCAGGCACACCGACGTAAGCGACTAAAAGACAAATAAAGCAAAAGAAGAATATACTCAAGGATGATAAAAGATAACAATCATCGGAGGGTATGTATGCTTCTTAGCGAGCTTTTGCGCTCTGCGGGTATCTTTTACCGCGCGGAGGGCGACGAAAACATCGAAATAACCAAAGTAACATCAGACTCGCGCTCGGCAGGAGAGAATTCTCTCTTCGTGTGCATTCGAGGCCGCAATCACGACGGTCATTCATTCGCAAAGGAAGCGGCGGCAAAGGGAGCCGTTGCGATCCTGGCGGAGGATGGCCTACCCGACCTGCCGAGCCGAGTCACAGTAATATACACACCCGATTCCGCAGCCGCAAATGCGCGGCTGTGGGATGCGTGGTACTCTCATCCCGCGCGCGATATGAAGCTTATCGCGGTCACGGGAACGAACGGAAAAACAACGACCTGCTTTATGCTCGACGCGATCTTTTCTTCGGCACTATGCAAATGCGGTATCATCGGAACCGTCTATTGCAGAACTCCTAAAAAGCTCGTCGAGATTCCGGAGGGAAGGGGAGGAATGACAACTCCCGAGCCCGACGTCCTCTACGGTGTCCTTGAAGAAATGCGAAGGGACGGCGCGGAATACGTTTTCATTGAAGCAACCTCGCACGCGTTGGCTCTCGGAAGACTTGCTCCCTTGAGCTTTGAGGCTGCGATATTCACCAATCTCACAAGCGAACATCTTGATTTTCACGGAAGTCTTGAGAATTATTTCCTTGCAAAGGCATCTCTCCTTGAGAAGACGAGACTTGCGTTCATCAATCTTGATGATCCCTACGCCTCTCGCTATCGCGCGTACGCGCGCGCGACGGGCTCTTCGGCAGAATTGCTCTTTTACTCGGCGGAAGGTAAGCGAGAAGCCGATTACAGAGCTGATAGCGTTCGGCTCTGCGGCGCAAACGGTATCAGCTATACACTCGCCGCAAGAAATCTGATGCGCGAGATAAGATCACCGATCCCGGGAAGATTCTCGGTTGACAACACACTTGCCGCCGCGTCCCTGGCATCAAGACTCGGGATCAGCGGATCGAGTATTTCGGAGGCGATCGCGGGATTTGGCGGTGCACCGGGAAGACTCAAGAGAGTGCGGACTCCGTCAGGCTTTTCGGCATCTGTTTACGTCGATTATGCCCATACGCCCGATGCGCTTGAAAACGTTCTGAGGGCGGCAAGGCAGTTTACTCCCGATGGCTCACGGCTGATCACGGTCTTCGGTTGCGGAGGCGACAGAGACCGCACAAAACGCCCGATGATGGGAAGGATCGCGGGTGAGCTTGCCGATCTGAGCATTATAACCTCGGATAACAGCCGAAGCGAGCTTCCCGAGGATATAATCGGCGAGATCGTCGGCGGATTTGATAAAAGTAAGGCGCACGCGGTAATTCCTTCGCGTGCGGATGCGATAAGATATGCCGTTGAAAATGCGGGAGAAGGAGACGTGATCCTGCTCTGCGGCAAGGGTCACGAAAAATACGAGCTCGGAGCTCGCGGAAAACGCGATTTTGATGAGACGGCGATCGTCGGCGAATCGGTGAAGAGCAGGATCATCCGTGAAAGCGGAGAAACAAAGGAACAGAACGAATATGAAGGTTAATTTTGCTAATAAGATACCGACAGTTGAAGAAATAGCCGCTCTTTGCGGCGGAGTCGTTTACGGCGACGGCAAGCACGAGGTCAGATCGGTCTGCACCGATTCCCGTGAGGCAGGCGAGGGCACGATGTTTATTGCCATCGTAGGCGAAAGAGTTGATGGACATAATTTCATAAATTCCGTGATAGCCTCGGGTGCAGCTTGCGCACTTTGCAGCCGTATTCCCGAGGGTGCGGAGAATCTCCCGATAATTCTTGTAGATGACACAATCACCGCACTCGGCAGACTTGGACACGAGTACTCGAAGGGCTGTAAGGCGAAGAGAGTCGGAGTTACGGGAAGCGTCGGTAAGACCACGACAAAGGAGTTTATCGCCTCCGTTCTCGCAACTGCGGGTAAGGTATGGAAGACGGAGGGCAATTTCAACAGCACGATCGGTCTTCCGATGTCGCTTCTGACCCTCCCCGAGGACGCGGATTATGCGGTTCTCGAAATGGGAATGACGGGCCCCGGCGAGATCAAGCTTCTTTCCGATATCGCAGAGCCCGAGATCGGCGTTATTACAACGATCGGAACTGCTCATATGGAGCTTCTCGGATCGCGCGAGAATATTGCGTCGGCTAAGCTCGAGATCAAGAGTTCGCTCGCAAAGGACGGCTATCTCCTCCTCTGCGGAAACGAGCCTCTGCTTGAAAACGAGTGGAAGCGCGACGGGCGCGTAAGATACTTTTCCACAGACGACAAAACAAGCGATTATCTCGCATACAATATTACCTCCGACGAGGCGGGAATGACCTTCGACGCCTCCTGCAGAGGAAAGATGATCTATGATCTTGAGATCCCTGCGATCGGCAAGCATAACGTAGCCGCGGCTCTCGCGGGAGTTGCCGTGGGATGTATGATCGGACTTGACAGCGAGCGCATCAGACGCGGTATCGCGGCGTACAGACCCGTAGGTCTCCGTCAACAGATCGCGGACGTTGCGGGCATCAAGATCATCTCGGATTGCTACAACGCAAGCCCCGAGTCGATGAAGGCGGCAGCGGCAGTTCTCTCAACGGTAGCATTGCACAGAAACGGCAAGAAGGTCGCGCTTCTCGGCGATATGCTCGAGCTTGGACAGCGATCCCCCGAGCTCCACTTTGCGGCAGGCGTTGCCTTTGCCGAGGCGGGAACCGATATGGTCGTAAGCTTCGGCGAGAGAGCAGAGAAGATCGCAGATGGATTTGCATCTGTTTGCGGTGAGAATAGAGTTCTCCGCTTTGGAGACAGAAGCGATGCCGCAGCTCCCGCAAAGGCTCTCGCAGAGCTCCTGAAGCCTGGCGACACCGTCATACTCAAGGCAAGCAGAATGATCGCCGCCGAGAGAGTAGCGGAAGAACTTAAAAAGCTGCTTCAATAAATTCAAGTAAACAAGAAAAGGAAGACCGCCATGAAGGAACGGATGCTTATAGATTTTTTCTCGATGACAGTGGGAGTATTTCTTGTAACATGGCTTATCCTGCGCAAGCTCATCCCATTTCTCAAGAGCAAAAAAATAGGACAGAAGATATATGATATCGGCCCCCGTTGGCATAAGGGCAAGGAAGGCACGCCGATCATGGGCGGTCTCGGATTCATAATCGCAACCCTGCTCGGGCTTGCCGTGATCACGGGCGTATATATCTACTTCGGCAGAGCAAACGAGCTCCTCGGCGTCTGGCTGACACTCGCGCTTGCACTCCTCAACGGACTCATCGGCTTCTTTGATGACTACACCAAGCTCATCAAAAAGCAGAATCAAGGTTTCCTCGCATGGCAGAAGCTTCTCCTTCAGATAATCGTTGCCACGGCTTATCTCTGGGCAATGAGCGCGTGCGGATTCATTGATACCGCGCTCGAGATTCCCTATTTCGATATTGAGATCGAGCTCGGGATCTTCTATTACTTCCTCGCGGTGCTCTTCATAGCGGGAATGGTCAACTCCGTCAACCTCACCGACGGAATCGACGGTCTCTGCTCGAGCGTTTCGGCAGTCGTCGGCGCATTCTTCGCGGTCGTAGCGTTCATTATGCTTCGCCCCGAGCTTGCAGTCTTCCCCGCAACCGTCATAGGCGGCACTGTGGGATTCCTTATGTACAATTTCTACCCCGCAAAGATCTTTATGGGTGATACCGGATCGCTCTACCTCGGCGGTGCCGTAGTCGGTATGGCATTTCTGATCAATGAGCCGCTGATCATCCTTCTCGCGGGAATCATCTATCTCGTTGAGGTCGCATCCGTTATCCTTCAGGTCGGATATTTCAAGCTGACCCACGGAAAGCGCATCTTCAAGATGGCACCGATACATCATCATTTCGAAAAATGCGGATGGAGCGAGGTCAAGATCGTCGGAGTATTCACTCTGATCACCGCCGTAGCTTGCGTTATCGCATATTTCGGCTTATAAACAACATTTACTGACATTTTCCCGGAGGTTGCCGCATGGCGTGGTTTGATAAAAGAAGACATTCGCCATCGGTCAGCGGCGACGGAATCAAGCGTAAGCGCGCTACGGGAAAGAAGTCGCTCCTACTCAGCAGAAGGAAGGATAAATCGCTAATTGAGGGCGACGAAAAGACAGTTCTGATCGTTCAGAGCCGTCCCGATACCTTCTTTACAGTCCTCTACGTTCTGCTTCTTGCGCTCGGCGCGGTGCTTTCATTCAGCGCGGGCTCTGCCTATGCGGAGGAGGCTTACGGCTCGGGATTCTACTTCGCTATGAACCACCTCAAGCATCTCGTCAGCGGTCTTGCGGCTTCGGCATTCATATATTTCTGCTCACAGCCGAGATTTATGAGAATGCTTTCGATCGCCTTTTACGGAGGCTCGATCGTTCTGCTTGTCGCGGTACTCTTTGTCGGTGTTACGGGCGGCGGAGCACAGAGATGGCTCGACCTTGGATTCTTCACACTTCAGCCCTCTGAACTCGCCAAGACCGGAATCATCCTTCTGATGTCCCTCTACCTTACGCATCACGATAAGGCGGTAAACTCAAAGGGACTCAACAGATATTCCTTCATCCACGGATTTCTCGTACCTTCGCTGATATTCCTGCTCGTTTGCGTGCTTGTTCTGCTTGAAGACCATTTCTCGGGCACGATAATCATCGCGGCTATTGGATTCGGAATGCTCTACCTCGGTGGAACCTATCTCGGATGGTTCCTCTCGGTGATCCCCTTCGCGGGAGTTATCTTCGGACTGATACTCAGCACCGATTATGCGCGCCAGAGACTTGAAAGCTTCTTCGATAAGAGCGGAGATTCGCTGACAAACAACTGGCAGTCAACGCAGGGACTTTACGCGATCGGCACGGGCGGACTATTCGGCGTCGGACTCGGTGAATCGAGTCTGAAATACGGATACGTTTCTCAGCCGCAGAACGACTTTGTTTTCACGATAATATGCGAGGAGCTCGGCTTCTTCGGTGCGGCGGCGATACTCTTGCTCTTCTTTACGCTCGTTGCAAGAGGAATAATCCTCGGTAGCCGCGCACCCGATAAATTCACCTCGCTCGTAATATACGGACTCACCTTCAAGCTTGCGATCCACGTTATCCTCAACGTCGGAGTCGTCAGCGGAGTCCTTCCCAACACAGGAATCTCGCTCCCGTTCTTCTCGAGCGGAGGAAGCGCGACGATCTCGCAGATGATCGATATGGCGATAATCCTCGGACTTTCGAGATTCTGCACACAGAAAAAATAATCCGAAAGGAGCCCGCATATGAGGGTTCTTGTAACAGGCGGCGGTACGGGAGGGCACGTCAATCCCGCGCTTGCCATAGCCAATACCATAAAAGAGAATATTCCCGATGCCGAGATAGCCTTTGTCGGTACGGTACGCGGACTTGAAAATCAGCTCGTTCCAAAGGCGGGATATAAGCTTTATCACGTCGACGTCCGCGGAATAAGACGTTCGCTCTCGCTTTACAATATAAGATCTTTGTGGCTTGCGGCTGTCTCGCCGATCAAGGCAAAGAAGATAATCAAGGAATTCAATCCCGATATCGTTGTCGGAACAGGCGGATACGTAAGCTGGCCCATCCTCGTTGCGGCATCAAGAATGAATATACCGACAGCGGTCCACGAATCGAATGCGGTTCCGGGACTTGCAGTCAGAAAGCTCGTACCTTACGTTGACCGTATCTTCACCAACTTCGCGGTAAGCGCGGAGATCCTCGGTAAGAGCGGAAAGGTAATGCAGGTCGGATGCCCGATGCTCGGTCAGTTCGGCAATATCAGCCGAGAGGAAGCAAGAGCAAAGCTCGGAATCAGAGCTGATGAGAAGTATATCGTTTCCTTTGGCGGAAGCCTCGGTGCGGCGGCTATGAACGATATGGCGATTGAGCTGATGCAGGGCTACGTAAGCTCGCATCCTGAGGTTCGATATACTCACGCTACGGGCGGAGACCATTACGAATCGGTACTTGCCAGGTTCAACGAAGCGGAGCTCGGTAAATACGCTAACATAGAACTTTTACAATACATTTACGATATGCCCTACAGAATGGCGGCGGCAGACCTCGTCATCAGCCGCGCGGGCGCGATCACGATCTCCGAGCTTGCCCGCCAGGGTAAGGCGGCGATACTGATCCCCTCGCCGAACGTCACAGACGATCAGCAGACTAAGAACGCACGCGCTCTTGCCGATATCGGAGGCGCATGTATGATCCGCGAGCCCGAGCTCGAGGGCGGAAGGATCCTTTCCGCTGTGGCGTCTCTTCTCGAGGACAACGAGAGACGCAAGAATATGGAAAAGGCGATTTCGGAATTCGCCCCGGGAGATCCGAATAAGCTGATATTCGACGAGCTGATGAGGCTTGCTGAGAGTAAAAAATAATTCGTAAGAAGTAATAGGAAAGAGGTGAGCGCCCTATGAATCTGGAAAAACTTAATACCCGCGCAACAACGCGCGTCAACAGCGAGGGCGCTGAATCCTCTAACGTTTCCACGTTTGTTAAAAAGGAAGAGAAGACCTACGTCAGAAGATACGCGATGACGGAGGGCAAACGCAGACGTTGGCTCGAAAATTTCAGACCCGATGACGGTTATGAGATAATGTTCCCGCCTGCCCGTATGATCAAGGCTGAGGAAGCCGCATCCGACACGGCAAGAAGGGAAAAGGCAAAGATACTGCTTGTCTGTCTTGCGATCGCGCTTGTACTTCTCCTGCTTTATCCGCTTGTAAGATTTGCGATGTCAAGGCTTGTTATTTCCGACGTGCTTGTTGAAGGCAGCGGACTCTATTCAGTCGAGGAGCTGCTGGAGGCGAGCGAGCTCAACGTTGGCGGTAAGCTTCCTGTACTTGCGGCAAATACAGCCGAGCAACAGCTCCTTTCAAAAATGCCCTATATCAGCTCCTGCAATATCTCGGTGAAGCTGCCGGGAACGGTCATCTTCGAGATCGAAGAGGAGAGCGCCGCAATATGCGCTTGCATATCGGGCGAGTATTACGCTCTTACCTCAGATCTGCGGGTGCTTGAGCGTTCGGATACAAAGGATAGCTTCAAAAACCTGCTCTACGTCGAGCTCCCGTTTGCGGAACGCGCAATAGTCGGCGAGAAGCTTTCATTCCCCGAGGGGGAGAGCGGAGACTATATCAGAAGCTTTCTTGAGCTCCTTTCGACTTCCGAGCTGAAAGGAAGGATCGGGATCATCTACTTTGATGAAAAATTCGATATAGTTGCATCGGTCGACGGAAAATACCGCGTACTTTTCGGTTCCCCTGCCGATATGAAGCTGAAGATTGCGGCTATTGCAAGGATCATCGATGAAAATTCGGAGAAATGCGAGGGATGCGGACTCATCGACGTAAGGATCGTTGACGTCGCAGGCGTGACTCTGAACGCAGATATCGATCCCGAGAGCAGGGAATAGTCCACTCTGATGGAAGAAAAAAGAATTAACAATTTACGCAAAACCACTTGAAAAATACTACAAAAACGTATATTATATTAATAGTAAATTATAGCCGGAAGGCGTACCTATAAAATCGGAGGAAGAAAAAATGGCATACGATTACGAACACGAGAATTTCAACACAAACGATGATCTCCTTGAGAGCGGCGTCAGCATCAAGGTCGTAGGCGTTGGCGGCGGCGGTAACAACGCGGTCAACAGAATGATCGACACAAATATCAGAGGCGTTGAGTTTATCGCGGTCAACACCGACCGTCAGGCTCTTCGCAATTCGGTATCTCCCACACTTATTCCCATCGGTGAGAAGATCACCAAGGGTCACGGCGCAGGCGCAAATCCCGAGATCGGTCAGCGCGCTGCAGAGGAGAATGCAGAAGAGATCCGCGCAGCACTTGCAGGCGCAGATATGGTATTCATTGCAACAGGCATGGGCGGCGGAACAGGTACAGGTGCAGCTCCCGTTGTTGCAAGAATCGCACACGAAATGGATATTCTCACGGTTGCAATCGTAAC
>JAZSEA010000110.1:0-8133 GCA_045531455.1 Eubacteriales bacterium | reverse complement strand
AACGCCCTGCATACTGCGCTTCAAACTGACGGCGTCCCCGCCGTCAGTTTGGAATAATAAAAGCCTCGCCGCGGCGAGGCTTTTATTATTCCAAACTGACGGCGGGGACGCCGTCAGTTTGAAGCGCAGTATGCAGGGCGTTGCCCCGCACCCCACAAGAAAAACTTTTTGAAAAAAAGTTTTTCTTGACTTTTCAAAAACTTTTGAAAGTTACAGTTTGATGTGAGAGTAGGTTTTTTTCTCGTTTTCGAGGATCTCACTTTCGCGCGAATGACAGGTGAGGACGATGACCTGCGATCCCTCTGCGATCTTTGAGAGGAGATCGAGAAGTGCCGCGGCGCGTGTGTCATCGAGCTGTGCGAATACCTCGTCTAGGATCATCGGCGGGCGTTCTGCGGGGAAGAGCATCGAGGAGAGCGCGGTGCGGAGCGAGAAATACGCCGCGTCGCGTGTTCCCGCGCTGAGCGAGGATACCGATTTCGTTCCGCTGTCGGTCAGTATCGAGAGCGAGAAATCCTCGGAAATGCCGAAATCATAATATTTTCCGTCCGTCAGATGCTTCATCAGCGCGCCTGCGTTTGCGCGGAGTCGGGGAGTTACGTTTCTGCGGAGGCTGTCGCCCGCGTTCGAAATCGATTCGTAAGCGAGAACGATCACGGCGTGCTTCTTTTCTGCTTCGTAGAGCGCGCTTTCGGCTTCCTCTAGCTCGGCGGCGATGCGGTTCGGGCTCTCGCAGGTGCCTTCGATTATGCCGAGGTTCTTTTCCGAATCGAGAAGACGTGTCCTTGCCGCGTCAAGACGCGCGGCATATTCGTCGCGCTCCTGCTTGAGGGTGGTGAGATTTGCAAGATCAAGCATCGACTTTGCCGCGGGCGTGATATGCGCGCGGAGGGAAGCTTCGTCCTCGCCTTCAAGCTTTGAGCGAGATTCGGCAACCGATGCGGTATATTTTTCGATATCAGAGTCGAGAGCCGCGCTTCTTTCGGCAACCTTTGATGCGCGTTCTGCGGTCTCGGCAAGAAGGATCGAGATGTTCTGATTGTCGCCGTCGATGCCGAAGCGCGCGAGAGTGACCTTCGCCTGATCGACGATCTCGAGTACGGCGGCGTTCTTTTTTGCGTGCGACTGCTCGAGCGTGCCGATCTTTCTGGCAAACTCGTCTATCTCCTTCTTTGCCTCGATGCAGGCGGCGGCGTGGGCGATGATGTCCTTTCGGCTGACCCTGCCCTCCTGCTCGATCCCGAGCTCAAAGAGGTAGAATGCGGCGCGTTTTTTCGCCTTCGAGGCGGTAAGCGCGAGCGAAAGACCGATCAGAGCGAGAATAAGTCCGCCGACGGTGATTCCCGAGGAAACAGCCATATCGATCGCGGGGATGAGCTTCATAAAATAAACCGCAAGCGAGCCGCCCATCAGCGCGATGCCGAGGATCATAAGTATGATGCCCCAGGCAAGACGCGCGCCCACGGAGGAGCGGAGCTTTTTATATTTGTCGGCAACCGCCTCGGGTCCGCCCGTGCGCTCGATGTCATCGGCGCGAGCGGCAAGATTGGTGTCGCCCGTCTGATCACTTCGGAGTCCCGCAAGCTCGCCCGCGCTCTTTGCCGCCTCGGATTCGGCGGTCGCAAGTCTGCGCGAGAGTGAATCGAGCTCGGCGACGTATGCGCGGTCGGGGAGTCTGCCCTCGTGACCGAATTCAGAGAGGAGCTTTTCGCGCTCCTCGGTGAGAGCGGCGACCTTTGCCTCGCCCGCGTGGAGCATATCAAAACGCTTGAGTGTCTGTATCATCTCGAAGGCGCGGAGACGGTCCTCCGCCGCTGTCAGCTTTGCGCGGAGCTCTGCCGTCAGCTTTCGCGCGCGTTCAACGGTGGATTTGAGCGCGAGTAGGTTCTTTGACGCCTCTTCCGCTTCGATAAGTCTGCGGCTCAGATTGTCGCGTACCGCGGTCAGCTCCGCGATCTTGCCGCCGTTTCCGCGCTGAAGACGGAACTGACGGCGCGCGGTATTGAGACGTGTCAGGGCGCGCTCGGTGTAGATCGCCTCGTCGGCGGAGAAGAGGATATTTTCGATCGAGGAGCCGATCTCGCTGCCCGAAAGCGAGGCGAGAGCCTGCTGCTTGACCGATGAAGTCGAGTCGTAAACGCCCGAGGGCACTCCGAAGAAGTACTGCCCGGGGACCTCGCCCTTTAGCACCGCGCTGCCCGTCGAGAGGTCGATGATCTGGCATTTTTCGCTGTAGCCGTCGCGGTTGTCGGCGCGGATTCCGCGGCGCTCGATGCGGAAGGAGCCCTTTTCGCATTCGATCTCGATGCTGCCCTCGGCAACACCGTCCTGCCAGGAAAGAGCGCGATCGTGCTCAAGCACACCCTCCTCGCTTCTGCGCGAGGGAAGTCCGTAGAAAATGAATCGGATAAAGGCAAGGATCGTGCTCTTGCCCGATTCGTTCGCGCCCGAAATGATGTTGATGCCGTCCGAAAGCTCGGCTGAAAAATCGTGAAGTGTGCCGAAGGAGACGATATTTATCTTCTTTATTATCATAATAATCCCCTCCTTACATAAACGCGCGTCCGTCGAGTGCGAGGAGGCCTATGCGGAGCGCGTCCGCGGCGATCTCACGCTCATCGGCGTCGGGCGAGGAGAGACGGGGAAGGAGCGCACGGTAGAGCTCACCCTTGATCGTCATATCGTCCGCGAGATACTCTGCGCCGAAGACGGGGGAGGTGCGGTCGCGGAGCTTGAGCGAGCAGAGGTTGAGGTTTGCCAGAAGCTCGATCTGCGAGGCATTGGGCGCATAATCGGGAGGGATCGAGCCCTCGAGATAGACCTTGAGCGATACGCTTGAGTTGCATCCCTCCGACTTCGCAAGCTCGATGATGCGTGCGGCAACCTCGGCGTCGCTTCCCGCACCCGTGATATCGAGGTGACGGGTGAGGTATTTATGATTTGAAGTAATAATTTTCTTGATCTCGGGAGCCTTTCCGTCCTCAAGAGTGACCGAAAGCACACCGCCCTCGCCCTCCTCGTCGTAGGAACGACCCTCGGGGAAGCCGCAGTATGCAACGGTCGTGCGACCCGCAAGCGCGATCTCGGGCGTTTTGTGGATGTGACCGAGCGCGGCGTAAGCGCACCCCGATGCCGCAAAGAGCGAGAGCGGAGTCGGCGCGTAGCGCGAGATCGGAGAGACGGTGTCGGCGTGTGCGCAGATGAGATTGACCGCGCCGGCGTCGGGGACTAGACCGTCCGAAAGCGGCGAACGCTCGAGTGCAGGTGACGTAAAGCCCCATCCGTGCACGGCAACAGAGACCTCGCCGATATTGAATCGGAAGGTCGAAAGCTCGTCGGTATCGAAGATGTAGACATTTTCGGACCACGCAACAGCAGTCCAGATACTGCCGGGCGAGTAAGGATCGTGATTTCCCGGCGCGATCACAACGGGCTTGCCGTATGCCTCGAGTGAGTCACGCACGAGCGTGAGCGTCTCGGGACTGACGTAACCGCAGTCGAAGAGGTCGCCCGCGATCAGCATCATATCGTGATCGCCCGCAAGCTCGACGACGTCGATGAATTTTTTACGGAGTTCATCGCGGAGCCGCTCGCCCGTGGCGAGATCGACTCCGGTAAAGGGCGAATCGAGGTGGAAGTCGCCTGTGTGTAGGATTTTGAGCATATGTTTGTCCTTTATTTGAGGTGTAATTTTATTTGTGCGTTTGTCAAAAGCGAGTACCAAGTGGACAGTGGTTAGTGGACAGTGAATAGGAAATTTCCGCTGTCGCGAAAATATTTTTATCAAAACAACAGCAGCGGGAAGTTTTCGTCCACCTTTTTCAAAAGGTGGCAGAGCGCGAGACAGCGTCTCGATTCAATGCGAAAGCTTCAGCTTTCGCTTCTGCGCTTCAAAGTGGTGGCGTTTCCGCCGACATTTTGGACAGAGTCAATACTTCCCGAATGTAGGGAATGGCAGCTCTGGCGATTTTCCGTAGGAAAACGGCGGTGTTCAGCCGCCGAGACAGAGTTGCAACTTGCCGAAGGCAAGTAGGTGCTCCTGTCACCTCGCGCGCAGAGCGCGCAAAATGTCAATCTTCTTTGCGTATTACATTGATTTTCAGATTTTCAAAGAAATCAAAAAGAATCGGATCATCTTTTATATAGAAGTAATCCCTGCCTTCGGCATCTGAAACGCCATAGGTCTTGCGCTCGTAAGCATCATTCTTGCCATAATGCGTAACCGGACCTTTGTTTTTGTTTGCGTTAACCTTGCGCGAAACCAGAGCAATGTCGCGGATCGGTATTCGCCGCGGCTGTTGATGGATCAGCTTGAGAATGATTTCCTCATTCTTTTCGTCATAGTAAAAGCGGTTTGCCAAGCCGAAATAAAGCGTTATTACGATTACCGCAACGGCGAGAATAGCGCAAGCCAAGGTTGGAATTGCCATATTATCCGAGAATATGAGCCACCAGACACAAATGATCGTCCAAACAAACGGTACACATATAATCAATACAGGAATATAGACCAGATCGATCAGTATTTTCCAACCGTTGTACCAATTAATATTGTAGCGTTTCATTTGTACTCCTTTCTTGATTATGGGACGAGCTGATTACAATACTATAATACTAAACTTAATTACGAGTCTGTAGGGACCGACGTCCTCGGCGGTCCGTGGGCATAACATTATATATTTGGTTAAATGCAGAAGATGCAATTATATTTTTTCTTGGTTTAATGCACAGCTATAATTACACTGGGCTCGGACCGCCGAGGACGTCGGTCCCTACAGACTCGTAATAATAATATTATGATAACAGAGTTCGTCCCTCGTGCTTTATCGCAACTTTCTGATCACTGATCACTGACCACTGATCACTTATTACCGCCCGCAAACTCGACGAATTTCATCATCGCCGCGCGTCCTTCTTCGGTCGCCTTATAAACTCCCGCGTCCTCGAGGACTGCGGTGAAGGTCTTGCCGATCTCTTCGTAGAGTATGGATTCGACGTTTTCGGGCGTGAAGGTGTAGTTATCCTTGAAGCTGTTAAGCCACGCGACGTGCTTTTCACAATCGGGATCGAGCGCGGGATCGCCGCCCGAGATGATGATCTCGCCGAGGCGCGCCATCTCCTTTTTGAGTCGAGCGGGAAGGATCGCAAGTCCCATGACCTCGATAAGTCCGATATTTTCCTTCTTTATATTATGCTTGTCCGCGTGCGGATGGTAGATTCCCATCGGGAATTCCTCGCTCGTCAGATTGTTGCGGAGAACGAGATCGAGCTCAAAGTCCTCACCGCGGCGACGCGCGATCGGAGTGATGGCGTTGTGAGGAACGTCGTCTGTGTAAGCAACAACGCCGTTTTCCTCGTCGGAATAGCCCGACCAGGCGAGGCGGATATGCTCGGCAAGCTCAACGAGCGCGGTTTTCGATTTTGAACGCAGACGGAGGACCGACATCGGCCAGTTGACGATGCCCGCCTCAATCTCGGGGAATTTTTCGAATTTAACGGGAATGATGATCTCGGCACGCTCCATCGGGAAGGTGTAGCAACCGCCCTGCATATGGTCGTGCGCGAGGATCGAGCCGCCGACGATCGGAATGTCCGCGTTCGAGCCGATAAAGTAGTGCGGAAGCTCGGTGACGAAATCAAGCTGACGCTCAAAGGTCGCGCGGCAGATCTTCATCGGAACGTGTGCTTTGGAGAGCGCGATGCAGTGCTCGTTGTAGTAAACGTAGGGCGAATACTGCAGATACCATTCGTCGCCTCCGAGAGTGAAGGGGATCTGACGGAGATTCTGGCGCGCGGGTGCGTTTGCGTGACCTGCGTAGCCGACGTTCTCGGGGCAGAGCAGACATTTCGGATAACCCGACTGAGGCGCAAGCTTTGCCGCCGCGATAGCCTTCGGGTCTTTTTCGGGTTTGGAAAGGTTGATCGAAATGTCGATCTTGCCGTATTTCGAATCGACAGACCAACGGCGGTCCTTTGCGACACGGTCGGCGCGTATGTAGTTCGAGTCGATCGAAAGACGGTAGAAGTAGTCGCTCGCCGCTTTCGGGTCGTTCTTGTAAAGCTCAAAGAATTTCGCGGTGACCTCGCTCGGGCGGGGCATAAGAAGCCCCATAAGCTTGGTGTCGAAAAGGTCGTGCGCGGTAATTCCTTCATTAATTATATTGTTGGCAACCGCGTAGTCGCAGATGGCGTCGAGGATCTCGTGGAGCTCCGGATCCTTTTCCTCGTCGGAAACGCGATCTTCAAAAGCCGTCAGACGAAGCTCGGTGCAGAGTGTGTTTGCGGCGTAAATGCGGTCTGCGGGATCGAGCATACCGCATTTTTCTGCGTGGTTGAGTAAAGCCGAGATGAGTCGGAAGATTTTGTTGTCGGTCATAGTATACCTCTTATTATATAATGTAGAAAATTAATTGTTGAGATCGTCTCCGAAAAATGCAACGGTAACGTCAATGACGATGTTGAATTCTTTTCGGAAGAATTCGCGGGCTATGTTGTCATCGGCAACGTAAAACAAAGCAAAATCATCCGCGTTGTAAACGCAAAGAATCTCTCCGCCGGGATGGTTTCTGCCTCGCTTTCCGCTCTGAACGCGTGTCTGTGTCGCAGCGCGGAGATATTTGACAGAGGAAACGCTTGATTTCGAGAAGGTTTTTTTGTGTTTGAATCCCGAATAAAAGCGTATCTCATCACCGTCGAAAATGACGTAATTGCTCAATACTGTAAAAGCCCACAATGCGATCATAACGAGTGCCATCAGTATCGACGTCAAAGACAACGGAAAATATATACGGAACAGTATCAGAGCAAAAATAAAATACATAATCGCGTAAAAGAAGAATACAGCACCGCTTGCCAGAAGAGCTACGGGATGATTGCCGCATTCGGTATATAATTTGATTGGCTTGTTTTTCATGATTTCTCAACAAGTAGTTTAGATTCTGATCGCTTTTTCGTCGATGAAGCGTTCGACCATCGCCTCGGTGGGGAGAGAGGGAAGCGCGCCCTTCTTGCTGACCGCGAGTGCGCCGACTACGTTTGCGTAGCGTCCCGCGCGGACGATGTCGCCCGAACGGAGATACTCGAGGGTCAGCGCGGCGGTGAATGCGTCACCCGCGGCAGTCGTGTCAACTGCATTTACGCCGTAAGCGGGGAGGCAATGATAATACTTGCCGTCGTAAATATAGCATCCGCGTCCGCCGAGCTTGATGACGATGTATTTCGCGGTGACGAGCTTCTGAAGCTCCATTGCCGCGCGCAGACAGTTGTCTGGATTCGTGGGATTGATGCCCGTGAAGATCTCGGTCTCGGTCTCATTGGGGGAGAAAATTTCAAGCGGAGGAAGATCCTCAAGCGGAAAATCGGGATTTGCGGGTCCCGCGTCGAGAATGATCGGGATCTCCTTTTCGTTTGCGGTCCAAGCCGCGTGCATAACGGCGTCCAGCGGGATCTCAAGCTGCATAAGAAGTGCATCGGGACGGCTGATGAAGGAGGCATCGATGTCTTCGCGGGTGATACGTGCGTTTGCGCCGGGGTAGAGAATGATTCGATTCTGACCGCTCGGCTCAACCATAATGGTCGCAAGACCCGTTACTGTATTGGGGTCAACGGTGATGAAGCGCGTGTCAAGCCCTTCCTTTTTATATATATTAGCAAGGATCGAGCCGTTCGCGTCCTTGCCGAGTCTGCAACAGAAAACGCTGTCGCCGCCAAGTCTGCGAACTGCCACGGCGGAATTTGCGCCCTTGCCGCCGGGAACGAACTGATAGTTGCCGTTCTCAAGCTGAGTCTCGCCGCCCTGCGGGATCTTGCTGACACTCATGACAAAGTCCATATTTGCCGAGCTAACGGTTAAAATTCTTTTAGGAATCAACATTTTTTACCTCCGAATTTAAGAAAATTTATGCCGTCGGATATATTACCATCTTATATTATACTATATAATAATCAAGAAATCAAGGGGAAATTTGCGATTTGGGTCGATTTCTTTCGTCAAACTGCACAAAACCACCTCTTTAAAATTGTCAAAACTGCCACCAAAGGTACAAATCGAAAAAAAGTGAAAAAAAGTTTAAAAAAAGGGTTGACAAAAGGGGATGAAAGTGGTATAATATACAAGCTGTCGCGCAGAGCGGT
>JAZSEA010000026.1:0-13594 GCA_045531455.1 Eubacteriales bacterium | reverse complement strand
TAAAATATTCCTTTTGCTTTTATATATTAAATCTTCACGATATTCGCTGAATAGTTCGCAGAGACTCTTTTGCCTTCCCCAGCGGGGAAGGGGGACCGCCGTAGGGCGGTGGATGAGGAGGGCATTATTGTGCTATTTAAGCCAAGAATGGCAAAATATGTCTTAATGAGCCAACCCCTTATACTCTTTTCTTGATCGCATCGGCGATGAAGGATGCGATGATGAGAAGGAGACCGACGACGAGTACCGTCAGCGAAATATCCATCAGCAGAGCGACGAGGAATTTTACGACGAAGCTGACGATTCCCGCGATCATCTCGTTCGGGAACTCGATCAGGGACATAATGGGATCGACCGAGAAGGCGGAGATGAAGAAGGTCGCGCCAACGATGAATGCGGGGAATCCGCAGGATCGCAGGAAGCTTCCGAAATATCCGAAGTTGACGAAGAACAGTATGATCGCAAGAAGTGCGACGATGCCCCAGGCGAGCCAGAGGGTACTGTTCGAGAAGATGAGCTGTGCGGTGTTAAGGAAATCGCTGACAGCTTCAGCCTCGCCCGAGCCTTCGAGAAGGGTATTGACCGAGATACCGTCCTTACCGATCCTCTGCTCGATATTGGCGATCATCATTTCCTTCTTTTCCTCTATCGGGAGCTTTCCCGTGTATCCCGCCTCGCGTGCGAGCTCTTCGATGGTCTCGCGGTTTGCTTCGACGAAATCGTAGATCTGTTCGGGAGTCCAGCCGAGCATCTGCTCACCTTCCTTGAGCGACATACCGTACTGCTTGAGGGCGTCGGTCACGAATTGCTTGACGAAGTCCTCGAGGAGCGCGTCGTTGATCTGTTCCTCCGTGATATGATCCCAACCCTCGAATTCGTCCGTGATATCAAGCAGGACGCCCGAGAGGGGCTTTGAGCCGTCCGCGGTCGCGAATTCAAGCTTATCAAGCTCGACCGACTCGATTACGCGATCGACGATGATATCGATATTGCGGTCTGTCAGCAGACTGTGCAGAAGTGTGATCGGGATCGCCGCGATGAGCGCGATGCTGAGAAGGAGTGCGAGGAAGCAGGAGAGGATTATCAGAAATACGTTCTGCTTTTTGATTTCCTTGACGGGTTTGGGTGCGCGTGCGGTCTTGAAGGGAGTTGGGTAGCTGTAATTATACTGAGGCTGAGCCGCACTCTTTACGGGCGCGGGCTCGGGAGCCTTGGCGGTTACTTGGGGGAGAGTGCTTCCGCAGGACGTGCAGAATTTCGAGCCCGATTCAACCGTGTTGCCGCAGGAGGGGCAACGGATCATCTTTTTCTCTTCGTTCATGGTCATCCTAGGACGCTTAAGCGTCGAGCATTGCGCCGTTTGCCTTCAGCTTTTCGCGAAGAGCGGCTACGTCGAGAGTTCTGAGGTCCTCGCCGCTTGCAACAGCCATTGCAACTGCGGTTCCCGCAGCCTGACCGATTCCCATGCAGGGAGGCATTACGCGGATAGCACCCGCGGACTCGCAGTCAGCGGAGATAGCTCTGCCGGCAACGGCAAGGTTGGAGAATGTGGGCGGGATCATAGTGCCGTAGGGAATACCGTAGCACTTGCCCTCGGGGATGGTGATGTATTCGTTGCTCTTGGGGCCGTACTTGCCGTGGACGTCAACCGAGTTTGCGGCAAGGAGGATCGAATCCTCGGGAACCTCGCATCCGAGTACGGAGTCTACGCAGAGGGTGCGGATACCCTTGATATGTCTCGTCTCGCGGATACCGAGAGTCGAGCCAGAGAGGATGAGTCTCGAATTTTCAAATCCGGGAATGTACTTCTTGAGGAAATTGAAGATGATGCGTACCTGCTGACGGCCCTCGATCTCGCCCGAGGTGAGGCTTTCCGACTTTGTGCCGTCGATATTCATAACGCGGGAGGTGTTGATGCTGAATTCATCCTCCTCAACGCCGCGGAAGAGACCGATCGAAACGCGGTCGAGAGGCCAGTCGCCTGCTTCCTTTGCCTTTGCGACCCACCAGTGAAGGGAACGGTAGTTGATGCCGTCCTTGCGGTAGAAGTTGCCCCAGTTCTCGGCGATATCTGCGTCTACCTTGGGAACGTCAACTCCGCCGACGGTGAAGAACATTGTTGCGGGCTGCATCTTGCCCTGCGCGTTACCTACGGAATATTCCGCGCCTGCGGCAGCGGCAAGGTCGCCGTCGCCCGAGCAGTCGATGAACGCCTTGGCGCGGATGGAAGCGAGACCTTCCTTCATATCAACGATGATGCGGGTGACACGGTCGCCTTCGGTCTCGGCATCAACGAACTTGGTATGATAGAGGATTCTGACGCCCGCCTCGGCAAGCATCTCGTCAGCTACGATCTTAAGGCTTTCAGCCTTGAAGGGGGTAACGTGGATGTGACCTTTATCAATATAAGAGGTAAATGCAGTCTTGGATTCGACCTTCGAGGGATGGATCGCACCGCCGACGGCGATAAGACGCTCAACAAGCTCCTCGAAAAGTCCGCGGATGAGCATCTTGTTGCCCGCGCTGTCATAGCAGGTCATAAAGGGAGCGACCATTCCTGCGGTTGCCATACCGCCGCAAAATGCGTTCTTTTCAACGAGAACGACCTTCGCGCCGCCTCTTGCAGCCGCTACTGCCGCACAAAGACCCGAGGGACCGCCGCCTACAACGACTACGTCCGCTTCGATCTCATCGGGAATATTTTTCTTGTAAACAAACTCTGACATAATTTTTCCTCCGAGTTTTTTGTTTTTTATTATTATATCACAAAAGTTGCCTTTTTTCAAGAATCCGACGAAAAAATCGCCGAAAAGCAACGGAAATTATTAATATTGTGTGAAAACTGTTGATTTTTGTATTAGAATATATTATAATATATATTGGCTTTGTGCGGAAAAGGCACAAAAACAATTGTTTTTCATGAGGAATTATTAATGATATACGATCTGCAGAAGGCAAGTCTTCTCAAGCGCGCATCGGCGTATCTGCTTGACGTGATCCTGCTTCTTACGCTGATAACGGGAGCGGCATTCGCTCTCTCCGCGATCCTCGGATACGACTCATACGTTGACACACTCGAGAGCGTTTACGCCGAATACGAGGCGGAGTATGGTGTCGACCTCGATATTTCTGCCGAGGACTTTGCTGCCCTCAGCCGCGAGGAGCAGAAGCTCTACGAGGACGTAAACAAGCTTATGAACGAAAATGAGGTGGCTATCGAGGCTTACAATATGACGGTCAATCTCGCGCTCGTCATCGCGTCGCTTTCAATATTTATCGGATACCTTGTTCTTGAATTTATTGTACCGCTGATATTCAAAAACGGTCAGACCGTCGGCAAGAAGGTCTTCGGTATCGCTCTTATGCGCCGCGACGGCGTAAGGATCACGAATTTTATGCTGTTTGTGCGTACCGTCCTCGGTAAATGCACCGTAGAGACGATGGTGCCCGTATATATTCTGATACTGATAATCTTCGGTAATCTCGGAATGACGGGAACCGTGATACTCGTCGGTATCGCGCTGCTACAGATCGCGCTCGTGCTCTCCTCGAGGACTCATTCCGCTATCCACGATATGATGGCGGCAACGGTTGCGGTCGATATGGCTTCACAGATGATTTTTGCAAGCGAGGCTGATATGCTCGCTTATAAAAATAAACTCCACGCGGAAAACGCCGCGCGGGACAAATATATTCCGTAAATCTTAAAATATGCAAATAAAAAGGATGCTACAAGATCATGAAAATCGTTTTGCAGAATCTGACTAAGGTTTTCCCGAGTCGAAACAAGAAATCAAACGAAGAGGTCGTTGCGGTCAGCGATCTCACCTTCACCATCCCCGACGGTAAGCTTGTCGGTCTTCTCGGCCCCTCCGGCTGCGGTAAGAGTACCACTCTTTACATGACCAGCGGACTCCAGAAGCCCACGGGCGGACAGATCTTCTTTGGTGAGGACGACGTTACCACTCTTTCTCCCGAGAACAGAGGCGTCGGTCTGGTATTCCAGAACTACGCTCTCTATCCCCACATGACCGTCAAGCAGAATATCCTCTTCCCCCTGCAGAACCTCAAGGGCGCGGACAAGCTTGACAAGGACACAATGCTCGAGCGCGCACACGAAGCGGCAAGACTCGTGCAGATCGACGAGCTTATGGACCGTAAGCCCAGCGAGCTTTCGGGCGGTCAGCAGCAGAGAGTTGCGATCGCACGTGCACTCGTAAAGATGCCCCGCGTTCTCCTTCTCGACGAGCCGCTCTCGAACCTCGACGCGCGTCTGCGTCTCCAGACACGTGAGGAGATCCGCCGTATCCAGCGCGAGACGGGTATCACCACCATCTTCGTAACCCACGACCAGGAGGAGGCTATGTCCATCTCCGACGTTATCGTCGTTATGAAGCTCGGTGTCGTTCAGCAGATCGGCAAGCCGCAGACTGTTTACGACAACCCCGTAAATCTATTCGTTGCAAAGTTCCTCGGAACTCCCCCCATCAACGTATTCAAGGCAAACGTCAAGGGCGGCAAGCTTTACATCAACGGTGAAGCTGTTCTCGACGTTCCCGGTGTCTGTGATCGCGACGTATTCGCCGCTATCAGACCCGAGGGCTTCATCCCCGATGACAACGGTCCTATGACCTGTCAGCTTTCCTCTATCGAGGTTATGGGCCGTGACGTAAGCATCGTTTCGAAGAACGAGGCTATGCTCACACCCACTATCCGCTCGATCGTTGATGCAGACTATAAGGTATCCGCGGCAGCAGAGAACGTCAAGTTCGCGCTCAAGCCCCACAAGGTATTCATTTTCGACTCCGAGACAGAGGAGAGGATCTACTTCGGCGATCAGACAGCTCCCGAGACCGGTATCTGAGGTGAAGATCTATGAAAAACTTCCTGCAAAAGATCAAGTTTGATCAATGGAAGGCTTGGATATATCTCTCGCCCGCCATTGTTCTCTTGCTCATATTCACGGTCTGGCCGATCTTCAATACCCTTCGTATGGCGTTCTGGAACGGATACGGACTCTTCAAGGAGCTCGGCGGAGGACTGCAGTTTGAGTTCGGTATCAAGAACTTCAAATGGGTCGTCGGCTACGGCGGATTCATCGATTGCCTTAAGAACACTATGCTTCTTACAGTGCTTACCGTTCCGCTCTCTACCATCCTTGCGCTCGTCATTGCGGTATGTCTGAATGCTATCAAGCCCTTCCAGAGATTCCTGCAGACGATCTTCTTCCTCCCCTACGTAACCAACTCGATCGCTATCGGAATGGTTTTCGAGGCTATGTTCAACATCGTCGGCTTCGGAACCTCGAATCCCTCCTTCGGTATCATCAACAATATCCTCGGCGTCTTCGGCGTTGACCCCATCAACTGGATCAATGCGGGCTCGGGATACTGGGCAAACATCGCGGTCCTCGTAATTTATATCGTATGGAACGCGCTGCCCTTCAAGATACTCATCCTTCTCGGCGGTCTTCAGAGCGTCAACAAGCAGTATTACGATGCGGCAAAGATCGACTCGACACCCCGCCTCCGCGTATTTACAAGGATCACGGTTCCGCTTCTTTCTCCCATGATCGCGTACGTCGTTATCACCGGCTTTATCGGCGGCTTCAAGGAATACTCGAGCATCGTCGGTATCTTCGGAGACGATATGCAGGCGGTCGGCGGTGAATCGCTTAACACCATGGTCGGTTATATCTACAAGCAGCTCGGCGACAACCACGAGGGCGACGCGAGTGCTGCTGCGCTGATTCTTTTTGGCATCATATTTGTCGTTACGATGATAAATATGTACGTCAGCAAGAAGAAGACACATTATTGACGGAGGTGCGACATGGCTGATAAGGTTTTAACCACTATGCATGAAAAAGACATGCAGAAGGTAACAGCGGCACAGAAGGTCACAAAAGTCCTCGTGCAGTTCCTCCTTTATGCATTCCTTTGTACGATGGCTCTGATCATCGTATTCCCCTTCTATTGGATGATAATCTCGTCCCTCAAGAGCACGGTCGAGTACCGTCTCCCGATCCCGACGCTCTTCCCGCGCGAGATCCTCTGGGGCAACTATCTTGAAGCGTTTACCGCGGCAAACCTCGGCAGACTCTTCCTCAACACTGTTATCGTAGGTATCGTTTCCACGATCCTCTCGCTCGTCATCACCGTCCTTTCGGCTTTCGCATTCGCGAGACTCGAGTTCAAGGGCAAGAACGCGCTCTTTGCCGCACTTCTTGCAACTATGATGATCCCCGGCGAGCTCTTCACGATCACGAACTACGTCACGGTAACAAAGTTCGGATGGCTCGATTCGTATACGGTACTTATCGTGCCCTTCCTCGTCAGCGTTTTCTATATTTATCTGCTCCGCCAGAACTTCCTGCAGATCCCGAACGTGCTCTATCTTGCCGCAAAGGTTGACGGCACGACAGACCTCAAGTATCTCTGGAAGGTTATGATCCCGCTCTCGCTCCCGAACCTTATTTCGATCACCATTCTTAAGATGATGGGAGCTTGGAACTCCTACGTATGGCCCCGTCTCGTTACCTCGACCGATGAATACAGACTCATCACAAACGGTCTTCGTGACGCCTTCACCGATATGTCGGGTCAGGCGAACATCCCCGTTCAGATGGCGGCTGTAACCGTCGTTTCTATCCCGCTCTTCCTCGTATTCATCTTCCTTCGTAAGTATATTATGAAGGGCGTTTCGAGAAGCGGTATCAAGGGTTGATGCACAAATTTCCTATCGGTTAAATGCAGAAACGCCAACTTCTGCTTAACAAAATATAATTAATTTTGAAAGGATCACAGAAATGAAAAGATCTATCATCTCGCTTCTTCTCGTCATCTCCATGCTCCTCGGTGCTGTTTCGCTTGCAAGCTGTAACGGCGGCGAGCAGGTAGGCCCCGGCGGCGAGCAGGGCGGAAACGGAGCCGCTAAGGTACCCTACGACGTACCTACAGAGGGCTACGACGGCAGCGCAGTAACCATCACCTTCTATCATTCGATGGGCGCAAAGCTTCAGGGTGTTCTCAACACCTACATCCCCGAGTTCAACAAGCTCTATCCCAACATCACCGTTGAGCACGCTTCTCAGGGTGACTACGACGGCGTTCGCGATCAGATCAAGACCGCGCTCACCGCAGGCAACCAGCCCAACATCGCTTACTGCTATCCCGACCACGTTGCTCTTTACAACGTAGCAAAGGCAGTAGTTCCGCTCGATAACTTCATCGAGAGCACCATTCCCGTAACCGATGCTGAAGGCAACGAGACCGTTCTCGGCTTCACCTCCGAGCAGATCGCAGACTTCATCCCCGGCTACTACGCAGAGGGTACTGCATTCGATACCGCAGGTACTATGTACACCCTCCCCATGTCCAAGTCGACAGAGGCTCTTTACTACAACAAGACCTTCTTCGAGAAGAACAACCTTCAGGTTCCCACCACTTGGGAAGAGATGGCTAAGGTCTGCGAGCAGATCAAGGCTATCGACCCCGATTGCGTACCTCTCGGCTATGACTCCGAGGCTAACTGGTTCATCACTATGTGTGAGCAGTACGGTTCGGAATACACCAGCCTTGACAGTAACGGCCACTTCAAGTTCAATAACGAGACCAACCGCGGCTTCGTTAAGATGTTCCGTGACTGGTACAACAAGGGTTGGGTAACCACCGAGGAGATCTACGGCTCCTACACCTCGGGTCTCTTTACCGCTACCGAGGGTCAGAAGTGCTATATGGTTATCGGTTCCACCGGTGGCGCAAGCTATCAGCAGCCTCCTCAGGTTGACGGTCAGGCTCTCTTCGAGACCGCTATGGCAACTCCTCCCCAGATCAATCCCGACGCTCCCAAGGTAATTTCTCAGGGTCCCTCGCTCTGCATCTTCAAGGACACCAATCCTCAGGAAGTTGTAGCATCCTGGCTCTTTGTTAAGTTCCTTACCACCAACGTAGAATTCCAGGCGGCATTCTCGATGGCTTCGGGTTACGCTCCCGTTATCCAGTCGGTTCAGTCGAATCCCGTATATCAGCAGTGGCTCGAAAAGGCTAACGGTATCAACAACCTCACCGCAATGTCCGTTAAGCTCGCTCTCTCCCAGAGCAACGCATACTTCGTATCTCCCGCGTTCAACGGCTCCTCCGCAGCACGTGACCAGGTTGGTATCCTTATGCAGAGCGCGCTCGTTTACACCGGCGACGACGTTGACGCAAAGATCGCAAAGCTCTTCGAAGACGCGATCTACGAATGCGAGTACGCGGCTCACTAATATAAAATAATGAAGAAGATTTCAAGACTTTTAAGTCTTCTTCTGGCTCTCGTTCTCCTTGCGGGCACATTCGTTGCCTGCAACGGGGAAGGAGGCGAAGAGACAAGCGCTCCCGAGGGCTCGGGTGAGGTTGGCGAATTCGTCGATTACGTTGCGACCCTCAAGTTCGATCCGAACTCGGGCAGAGCTTATACCGAAGCGACCGTCAAGACCTACGTTGACGGCGACACAACTCATTTCAACGTTCCCACGTCGATCATCGACACAGGTCTTCTCAAGGCGAGATACCTCGGTATCAACACCCCCGAGTCGACGGGTCAGATCGAGCCCTGGGGCAAAAAGGCTTCCAATTATACAAAGGAAGCTCTCAAGAACGCAACCTCCATTATCGTAGAATCGGATAACGCGGGCTGGAACCCCGACTCCACGGGCGACAGATACCTCGTTTGGGTATGGTATAAGACCGCCGAGATGGCGGATTACCGTTGCCTCAACCTCGAGATCCTTCAGAACGGTCTCGCGGTCGCATCCAAATCCTCGGATACGAGCTACGCCGAGATCTGCACGCAGATCCTCTATCAGGCGTCCACGCATAAGCTCTACGTTCATTCCAAGGAGAAGGACCCCGATTTCTATTACGGCGCGGCTATCCCCGTAACTCTCAAGGAGCTCAAGACGAATATCGAGTCCTACAAGGATAAGAGCGTTGGCTTTGAGGGCGTTATCGTAAGAAATTCCGGCAACACCGCATACGTTGAGGAATACGACGAGGAGACGGGACTCTACTTCGGAATCCAGGTCTACTACGGCTTCAACCTCGACTACTTCGGTCAGGAGATACTGACCGTCGGCAACAGAGTTCTCGTTGTCGGCTCGGTTCAGTATTATGAGACCGGCGGAACTTATCAGATCTCGGATATCAAGTACAATGCTATGAGACCCGACGATGAGTCGAACATCAAGCTCATAAGCCAGGGTCACGAGGGTGCGTACACCGAGGTTTCGGCAAAGGATCTTCTCACCGAGAAGGTCACTCTCAAGATCACGCAGGTTGAAGGCGAAAACGAGACGATCGTAGAGAAGACCTTCGATCGCGGCTTCCTCACAATGCACGGTTCTGCTTCTATGAAGGGTCTCACCATCAAGAGCATCTACACCACGCAGAACGAGGACAGCTCGAATTTCGGCGCGCTTTCGATCACCTGCACAGCCGAGGACGGCACCGAGATCGTCATCCGCACCGTAGTTCTCAAGGACTCGGAGGGTAAGACCATCACCGCGGATGCATTCCCCATCGGCAGTAAGATCGATGCCCGAGGCGTCATCGACGTATTCAACGGAGTATATCAGCTTAAGGTATTCTCCGCGGCAGACATCACTTTTGTAAATTAATAAAAAGATAAAGGAGCTATCATGAAAAAGTTTTTAGCTATCCTTCTCCTTCTTTCCATGCTCTGCATGTCTTTCGTAGCGTGCACGGGCGGTGAAGGCGAAGAGACCACTCCCGACACCACCACTCCTCCCGCAGAAGAGGCTGCAACTCTCGCGGATGCAGTTGAGTACCTCAACTCTATGTACAAGTCCGACGAGGGCAAGAAGACCCCCGCTGACTACCTCCTCATCGCTCAGGTTCCGATCGGCGACGTTAAGTTCGAGATCACCTGGACAGTTGACCTCGAGGGCATCGAGATCGTTCCCGAGAACGGCACCTACACCGTAAAGCTTCCCTCCAAGAACGAGACCGAGACCGCTTACACCCTTACCGCTACCGTCAAGGATGCTGCAGGTGCTTCCGAGACCAAGACCTTTGGCAGAGTTCTTCCCGTTTACGACAATTCCGCGGCAGTTACCGATCCTCAGGAAGGCGAGTCCTACAAGCTCTTCCTCGTTCAGGCTAACGTAGGCAAGACCCTCTTCCTCACCACCAAGACCCAGAACAACGAGAACAAGTTCATTATCGGTTCTGCCAACCCCGCAGAGGGCGCAGAGTTTATGGTTGAGAAGGCTGACGGCGGTGTTAAGATCTACACTATGGTCGACGGCGTTAAGACTTACGTTTACGCTCATACCACCACCTCTGCTGACGGCAAGATCAGCAAGTACGTTGGCTACAGCACAGAGAACTCCAGCGTATTTACCTATCAGGCAAACGTACACGCTTGGTTCACCAAGTGCGACGGCGTTGACTACGTATTCGGTACCTACAGCTCTTACGAGACCGCTTGCATCTCCGAGTCCTCCTACATCACTCCCGAGAACACCGGTCTTACCCAGTTCGTTGTTGCTTTCATGAACAAGGCAGCCGCTGACGAGTTCGTTCCCGAAGAGGCTCCCAAGGATCCCACCGAGCTTACCTCCATCAAGGACGCAAGCGCGATCGGCGAGAAGCTTGAGCACAACACCAACACTGTTGAGAAGTACCTCGTTAAGGGCGAGATCACCGAGATCAAGAGCGAGCAGTACGGCAATATGTACATCAAGGATGCTGAGGGCAACACCCTCTACATCTACGGTCTCTACTCCAAGGACGGTTCTGTCCGTTACGACGCTATGACCGATAAGCCCCAGGTTGGCGATACCATCACCGTTATGAGCCAGATCTGCAACTTCAACGGTCCTCAGCTCAAGAATGCTGCTCTCCAGAAGCTCGAGAAGGCAGGAGCAACCGCTCCTGTTGCCGTTAAGCCCGAGGCTGGCACCGCTTACAAGTTCGTATTCACTCACGACACTCTCGGCAAGACCCTCTACATCACCGGCGTTCTTGACGGCTACTATATGGCTACCACCGAGGATAAGAGCGCAGGCTGTGACGTATTCGTTGAGGAGACCACCGGCGGTTACTACTTCTACTGTATGGTAAACGGTACCAAGACCTACATCAATATGGTTCAGAGCGGTACCTACACCAACGCTAAGTACGAGGCTGCTCCCTCCACCGTTTACACCTACGACGAGACTCTCAAGACCCTCGTAGGCACCGTTGAAGGCAAGACCTTCATCTTCGGTACCAGATCCGATAAGACCTATACCACTATCGGCCCCATGGCTACCGATAAGGATTGCTTCTACGCTATTTTCGTAAAGTAATTTGAATTATAAAAGACTGTCGCATCTAAAGACGCGGCAGTCTTTTTGTTTATATTAAGTAAATGTTATTCAGAAACCGTAGGGACCGACGTCCTCGGCGGTCCGTGGGCATTGAATTATATATTTGGTGAAAATCAGAAACTAAGATTATATCATCTTGATTAAATACACAGCAATAATTACATTGGGCGCGGACCGCCGAGCACCTCGGTCCCTACAGGTCAACGTATTATTATATAACGGAATATAACGGACTTTTGTAATGAATAACGTTATAAACAAATTGAGGTTGACAAACCATCGGATTTGTGCTATACTTTAGAAAAAAGAACAAGGAAGAAGTTCATTATGAATACCGAAAAGCTGACGATAAATTGCCTTGGAGCGTCGAACACGCAGATACTGATCGACAACGAGGGTATCAAGACGAAGGAGATAAACTACCCCGTACTGCTTGGGCTTCGCCTGCGCTGTAAAACGAGAAACTACGGCATAGGCGGCACGAACATTGCCAAGCAAGAGGGAAGAGAGGACAGCTATCTCGAGCGCGCGCCTATGATGGAGCACGGTGCGGACGTCATCATCCTTCAGGGCGGCGGCAACGACTGCAACCACTGTATTCCTCTCGGTGAGCTTGATTCGACTGATCCATATACCTATTGCGGCGCGCTCCGTTCGCTGATCCGTTTTATTAAGAGCGAATACCCCGAGTCGAAGCTGATCGTTTCGACCTCGATGCGCAAGAAGCGCGAGCCGCAAAATCGCACGGATGACCTGGGACATCTTGATTTCCATAAGGCTTTCGTATCGGTCTGCCGAAGTGAGGGTATCGAGCCTGTCGACTTCTACGACGACCCCGAGCTTGACCCGTGGAATCCCGAAAGTATGCCCGACGGCACACATATGTCGGAAAAGGCTTGCAAGCATATGGCTGACGTGTTTGCTGAATATATAAGGAATCTTTGATATGATATTTGAGTTTATTATTCTTGCTCTTTTGTGCTTTTTGGGTGCGCGGAATAATACTATGTACCATCCGCATTTGCTGATAAAAAATCACATTGTTGTCAAAAATGAGAATGCCGCAAAGCTGCTGATTTGCAGGCGCGATATGTATAACAGAAGAGGCGGCGGACGGCTGATCCCGAAAGCCAATCGCAACAAGATGCTTATCTCGGGATTGTTTTTTTACATATTGACCGCAGTAGCCATTCTGTTTACAGTTGTAATGGCATGGCTTCCCGATATTTATTCCGAAGCTGAAATATACGCCGAAGGTTCTGTAAACCGATTTTTATCCGAATTTGCATTTTATATAATTCTTGCGGCAGAGCTGGCATTCGATTCTATCAACAGCTTTAAGCGTGCGGATGAGATCAAGGTAAAAAGCGGCGCAATACTCATGCGCGTGATATCGGTTGCTATGATAACTTTGTTTTCTTTTGGTATCGTATTTTTTATTTATCTTGCGATCCGCCTATTGAGTAATGTATAGAGATAATTAAGAAATACATATTGACGAATTCGTTCTATTATGGTATAATAATACCGATATCTTCTGATATCCGGAGAGCGCCATAAAACGGTGGCGGTTGCTTCCCTTGATCGGGAAGATGAAATTTCTTTTTGCCTTCCCGAAGAGGGGAGGTGATGTAGATGGAATTAGAACTCAGTGATGTATTGGCTATTATTGGTCTGATCTTCATTCTGTTGAATTACATCAACAACATATATAAAAAGAAATAACCGCCCAGCGACCAACTTAGCGGTTATTTCATAATCATAAGTTCGGAAGCAACCGTCATCGGTGCTCTCCGTTATTATTATAACACATCGGAGTTGATTTGTCAACTCTTTTTTTATTTTGATTTATTAAGTTTTCGTACTGCAATCACAATAAGTCTGACCGCGCCGCAAACGGTGAGAACGTACATAAGTATTCCGAGGCACAGAAAGCCGATATAGCGCGCATAGCGCGCGGGGTGACAGGAGCGCATACTTGCCTACGGCAAGTTGCAACTCTTGCTTCTCGGCTTACGCCTCCATTTTCCTTCGGAAAACCGCAAGAGCTGCACTTCCCTACATTCGGGAATGATCGACTCTGTCCAAACAGGAGAAGCGGAGCTTCACCTGTTTGAAGCACGGAAGCGAGAGCTGAAGCTCTCGCATTGAAATGAGGCTCTGCCTCAAACTCCGCGAACTTTTGAAAAAGTTCGATCAAAACTTCCCGCTGATGTTGTC
>JAZSEA010000017.1:0-33489 GCA_045531455.1 Eubacteriales bacterium | reverse complement strand
CAATAGATTTTGTGCAATTTAACAATAATAGTGGACAGCGGTTAGTGGACAGTGGACAGAAAGATGCGGGTTACTGCAATAATTATGTACAGTACATAGAGTTTTAGTATTGTATTATAACATAATAAGCAAAAAAGTACTATCGGATATTCTGGAATACTTCAAAATAACCGAGAGTTTTGTTCTATTGAATTATCCGATTAGTGATTGGCAGAACAGATGAATTAAATTATCATTCGCATCTTTCTGTCCACTGTCCACTGACCACTGTTCACTTGGTCAGTCCACTGACCACTGTTCACTTAATTCTCGCGTCTCTTTGCAACAACTGCAACTCCGAGAACGGAGATAGCGGCGATGACGGCGAAGATCACGAAGGAGTCGCCGGTGTCGGAAGAGGAACCGGGCTCGGTGGTTTCGGGAGCGGGCTCGGTAGTCTCGGGAGCTTCAACGAAGATCGAGAAGTCTGCGCCTGCGCCGCCGATGGTGCCTTCGATGATGGGCTCGGGGTTCTTGTCACCCATCTTCCAAGCCGCGCCGAGCTTGGTTGCGAGTTCAGCGTCAGCCGCGGTGATAACGGTGGTGCTGTTTGCAACGGTGCTGTTCTTCTCAAGAAGCTGAGCGGCAACTGCGATCGAGTAGTTGTTTACGCAAGCCTCGGAACCGGTACCGGTGGAGTTATTGAAGAAAGTGTGAGTGAACTTTTCGGAGGTGGTTGCGGAGGTAATGGTAAGCTCGCCGAGGTTGAGGTTGTTGGCGATGGTCATGAAGTTGCCGTTTACGTATGCAAGGATACCAGCCGCATAGTTCTTGCCCGAAGCAGCGGTGGTCTGACCGGTGATCTTACCGAGGTTGAGGCAGTTCCTGATGGTGTTGGAGCCTTCGCCCGAGCCGCCGTACATATAGCCTGCGATACCTGCAGCGTAGGTGGTGCCGCCCTCGTAGCAGTTCTCGATAGCGATCTCGCCTGCGTTGATGCAGTTTTCAACGAGAGCCGCGCCGTAGCACTGCTTGGAGTTACCGAGGTTACCAACGATACCGCCTGCCTTGGAGGTGGAGGAGATCTTACCGTAGTTTACGCAGTAGCGAACGGTTGCGCCGTCGCCGTAGTTCTTGGTCTCGGAGCCGGAAACACCGATGAAGCCGGCAACGGTCATATTCTTGCCTGCGGTAGCGGTGAGGTCAGCGTTGTTTACCGAGTACTCGATAACCATCTTACCGATGAGGTAACCGCAGAAGCCGCCAACCTGGCTGACAGCTGCCTTTACGTTACCGTTGTTGGTGGAGTGGGTAATGGTGAGGCAACACTTGCCTGTGATCTCCTTGGTTCCGCCGAAACGGCCGACGAGACCGCCCGAGTAGGACTCAGTGGAGTTGATGGTACCGTTGTTTACGCAGTTTTCAAGGGTCATGTTGAAGGGCTTTTCAGCGTTGTCGGAGCCGGGAGCATAGCCGAGGAAGCCGCCTGCTCTCCAACCGCCGGTGATGTTACCGTTGTTGGTGGAGTTCTTGATGGTGATGGTGGTGCCGTAGCAAGCGTCATAGTTCATAACGCCGATGAATCCGCCAACGTCCTTCTTCTTGGCAACGGTGAGGTTACAGTTGTTCTCAACGTTATCGATAACGAGGGTGCTGCCGCCCGCTACTGTGGTGGTAAGAACAGCCGCGTCAGCCTCGTCGATGGCGATCTCGCCCGCGAGCTTGAGGTTCTTTACGGTTGCGCTGCCGAGAGTAGCAAAAACGGGAACCGAGGTGGTGATGGTCTTGCCGTTACCGTCGAGAGTTCCTGCGAAAACGCCTTCGTAGGTAGCTTCGACTGTAATGTCGTTTGCAAGGTAGTACTTGCCGTCAGCTGCCATAGCGGCAAATTCTGCGGCGGAGGTGATTGCTGTGCCTTCGGGAGTGTATGCAGCGGATACGCTCATTACAATCAGAGAAGCAAGCATAGAAAGTGCGAGAGCAATAGAAATAATTTTCTTCATTGCAAAATTCTCCTTTTTTATAGTTATGAATCAATTATACCACAGTTTACCATATTTGTCAACCGAAAAACTCGGATATTTTGTAGCATTTGCCGCAAAATATCCGAGTTGATCAATTCAATTAACTATAGCCGCAGAGCTTATGGGTTCGGCTCTCTTCGGCTATAACAACAGTCAACTTAATTCTCGCGTCTCTTGGAAACTACTGCGAGTCCGAGTACGGAGAGAACTGCGATAAGAGCGAAGATCACGAAGGAGTCGCCTGTATCGGAGGAGGAGCCGGGCTCAGTGGTCTCGGCTTCCGGAGCGGGGTTGCCGAAGGTACCGTCAGCGTTCTTTACGATAGCGTTGGAGCCATCCTCAGCTGCGGTGAGAACGGGAGCCTTGTCGGTTCCGATAGCCTGATAGTAAACGGTGGTGCCTGCAGCCTCGTTGATGAGACCTGCAACGGTACCGTTTGCGATCTGCTCAGCGGTAGCAACTGTGCATCCTACAGCCTCGCTTACGGGGCCGTTGTAGAAAGCGGGGATCTCGCCGCTTGCTACGGAGTAGTTGTTCTTGCAGAGCTCTGCGGTGACGCCTTCTGCGCCCTCGCCTCTGTTGTTCCAAGCGATGAGGGTTGCATAGGTGGTCTTGTTGGTGGTGATCTCACCTGCGTTTACGCAGTTTTCGATCTGGTACTCGGTGGTGTTGAAGTAACCAACGATACCTGCGATGTAAACCTTAACGCTGTCGTCGCCGGAGTTGTTTGCAACGACCTTACCGCTGTTTACGCAGTTTACGAAGCCGTTAGCGATGCCGTTTGCTCCGATGGAGCCGCCCCAACCGTAAGCGGAGATACCGCCGACGTACATATTGCCGGAGCCTGTAGCGGTTACGTCACCGGTGTTTACGCTGTTTTCAATGCGGAAATCCCAATCGTCGTGGGAGCTTGCGTCTCTGCCGAGGTATCCGCAGATACCGCCGACGTATGTTACACCGTTGATGGGAGCGGTGTTAACGCAATCCTGAATAAGAACGCCCGAGATCTTCTTCTTGTCGGGGTCTCTGGAGGAGCCGAGAATACCTGCTGCGGTTGCGGTGGAGTTTACGATCTCACCGTTGTTTACGCAGTCGACGATCTTTGCACCGCCAACGAGGTAGCCGAGCACACCTGCGGTCTGACCCTTGGCGCCAACGACCTTACCGTTGTTTACACAGCCGGTGATGGTTGCAACGCTCTCGGGGAGAGCACCCTTATCGCGTCCGAAACGGCCGATGATACCTGCACCGTAGTTGTCGGTTGTGAGGTTACCGTTGTTTACGCAGTTTGTGATGGTAGCAACGTCGTCCTGAATGTAGCCTGCGATACCGCCGATCTGGCTGGCAGCGGTGAGGTCTGCATCATTCTGGCAGTTGGTGAAGGTAGCGATGGTGCCGGTTGCACCGTAGCCGAGGATACCGCCGACGGTGGTACCGTTGGTGATGGTAGCCTTGTTGAGAACGTTCTCAACGGTGAGAGCACCGTTTGTCCACATAGTAACAACGCCGCAGTTGAGTGTAGCCGCGTCGATAGCACCTGTGATGGTGAGATTCTTTACAGTACCCTGAAGGTTAGCAAAGAGAGCGGCGGAGGTGGTGATGGTCTTGCCGTTACCGTCGAGGGTACCGGTGAAAGCAGCGTTTTCCTTGTAAGTTGCGCTTACAGCTGCGCCTGCGTTCCAGGTAGCGTCGAGGGTAATGTCGTTTGCGAGGTAGTAGTTACCGTCAGCAGCCATTGCCGCGAATCCTGCAGCATCGGTGATGGCGATAGCACCCTCAGCGGGCTTGTAGTCTGCCGCTACGGTGCCGACGGTTGCTTCAGCGGCGGAAACCGAGAAGAAGCAAAGACCGAGAACCATAGTGAGAGCCATGATGATGGAAAGTGTCTTTTTCATGATTTTGTCCTTTCGTACATTTTTTTGGTATCGGATAGGGATACAAAACTATTGTAGCATATTTTGCATCTGTTGTCAAGGTGTTTGAATGGATTTTGAGCAATTAAATGAAAAAGTTGCTAGCGACTGGCAACTAGCAACTTACATTCAGGCTTACTCAATAAAAAACTTCGGTCTCGTTCCGTTTTCGATCAGCGCAAGCATTGCGCGGATGAGATATTCGGGGCTGTCGGAATAGCAGTTGACGGTGTCGCCGCCGCGGTGGTTGGTCAGAGTTACGTTGTCAAGGCTGATGAAGGGCGAATCCTCGGGGAGGGGCTCCTTCGGGAAGACCTCGAGAGCTGCGCCTGTGATGCGCTTTTCCTTGAGGATCTCTGCCAGATAATCGTAATCGACGAGGTAGGCGCGGGCGGTGTTGATGAAGGTGGCGGTGGGCTTCATCAGATCGAGCTCGTGCTTGCCGATGATGCGCTCCTTTGTCAGCGTTCTGGCGTGTACGGAGACGATATCCGACTGCGAGAAGAGCGTGTCGGGATCAACGAGTGTTACGTTCCACTTTGCGAGATCGGGGTCATCGGGAGATACGTTGGGGTCTGTTGCGAGGATGCGGACGTTCCAGGGCTGAAGCTTTTCGGATACCATTCTTCCGATCGTGCCAAAGCCGACGAGACCGATGGTCTTGTTTCGGAGCTCGAAAACTCTGCCCACGTTGGGGAAATTCTCGCGCCATTCGCCGTTCTTGAGCGAATAATGCGCGCGCGCGACGTTTCTCGTCTCGCAGACCATAAGGCAGACGGTCAGCTCGGCAACGGCATTTCCGTTGTGAGCGGGATTGTAGAGCACGGGGATGCCGAGCTCACGAGCCGCGTCGAGGTCGATATTTTCAAGACCGCCGCGGTTTGTGAGGATGTATTTGAGATTGGGAGCGGCTTCCATAACCTCTCGGGGCACGGGGCAGAGATGGACCATAAGAACGTCGGCGTCACGGACGAGCTCGTAAAGCTCTGCGGGAGCGGGGAAGGAGTACGCACCTTCCTTCTCGAGCTTATCGGCAACCGCGCGCATATCATTTCTCGAGTTCGATCCGAAGTAGGGAACTCCGAGGAGCTCGATGTCGGGGAACATCGCCATACAGTCGCGGTAGAAATCTTCCTTCATAAAATGGTCGGCAACACAAACTATTTTCATATCGGTTTCTTCCTTTTTAATAATTATTACGTTATGAATTATAGCATATATTTTCGCAATAATCAAGTAATGGTGCATTTATTTGGAAAATAACCACAAATGCGCAAAAAACGCGAAAATATCGGTCATATTTTGCGTATTTGGCGAAAAATATTGATTTTGCGGGTGCGATGTGGTAAAATAGTATCAATAAAAACATCAACGGAGGATATGAAAATGATGAAGCTCGGAACTATGACAATTATGCTTATGGATAAGAACAAGGAGGATCGCGAGGCGTACATAAAATCTATGCGCCGAACCAAGGAATACGGCTTTGAAGTTATGGACCTCTGCATGTGTCCCGTGCAGCGCGACGAGGTCGAGCTCTGCCTTGACGACGAATGGGAGACGATCGCGTATAACATCAGAAACGAATCCGAAAAGCTCGGTCTGCCTATCGTGCAGTCGCATCTGCCCTACCCGACAAGACGCGCAAGCAAGGACGCATACGGCCCCGAGGCGGAGCTGAACGACCGCTTCCGCGAGCTTGTCCGCCGTTGCATCCGCGTAAGCGAGATCTGCGGAGTCAAGTGGGCTGTTGCGCATCCCGTTTTCGACAGCGAGGGTCTGCCCCACGGCTTTGACGACTGTATGAAGTTCAACCACAAGGTCTACGACGAATTCGTTGAGCTTGCCGCAAAGAGCGGAGTCGGTATTGCCTTTGAAAATATGTGTGACAACGCTCCCGGTGCGCGCCGCTTTGCAGTCACCGCCGATGAGCTTTGCGCCTTTGTTGACTCATATAACGCGCCCGATCAGGTCGGAGTTTGCTGGGACTTCGGCCACGCAAACCGCACCTACCCCGGGGATCAGAGCGCGGCTCTGCGCTATCTCGGAAAGAGACTCCGCGCGACTCACGTTGACGACAACGTAGGCAAGGACGACCTCCATATGGCTCCCTACGACGGCACCGTCAAGTGGAACAATCTTATGCCCATCCTTGCCGAGATCGGCTATGAGGGTCCCTTCATTTACGAGATCAACGTCCGCGCGACCGATCCCGTCATCCGCGACGCGAAGATCAAGTATCTGAAGGCGGTGGGAGACCATCTTATCAGCCTTGCAAAATAAGGATCGGAGGCAGCGGAAATGATCGTCCGTCAATACGTCAAGGATTTTGAAAATATGGGGCTTGGTATGTTCGTCCATTTCGGAGTCTACAGCACTCTCGCACAGGGCGAATGGGTAATGCATCAGCATAAGATCCCGAAGGAGGAGTACAAAAAGCTTGCTCCCTCCTTTTGCCCCGAGCCCGATTGGGCGGATAAGCTGGTAAGGACCGCAAAGGCGGCGGGTTGCCGCTATATCACGCTGACTGCAAGGCATCACGACGGCTTTTCGCTCTATGATACACGAGGACTGAACGATTACAGCACGTTTTATTATATAGGAAGAGATCTTGTCGCCGAGTTCGTTGCCGCCTGCCGCGAGCACGGGATCTCGCCCTTCTTCTATCACACCTACCTTGATTGGTATGACGAGAGATTCGATTCGGATTTCCCCACATACCTTGATTTTCTGCGCAAGAGCGTCGAGCTTCTATGCACGCGCTACGGAAAGATCGGTGGTATCTGGTTTGACGGCAAATGGAGCCGAAAGGATGCCGATTGGGAGGAGGACGCGATGTATTCGATGATCCGCTCCTATCAGCCAGAGGCGATCATTGTCAACAACACGGGACTCAGTGACCTCGGCGCGCTCGGACACATCGAGCTTGACAGCGTCACCTTTGAGAGAGGCCGCCCGACACCGATCAATCTCGAGGGCTCGCCGAAGTATATCGCATCCGAAATGTGCGAGGTCTTCGGAACGCATTGGGGACACGCATCGGGCGACCTGCTCTATAAATCCCCCGCTACGATCATCGAGGAGATCGCGGATTGCCGCCGCTATGGCGCGAATATGCTCCTCAACGTCGGACCGATGGCGAACGGATATCTCTCGGAAATCGACGCGGCGTTCTACGGAATGGTCGGCAAATGGGTGTCGCTCTTTGACGAGGCGATCCGTCTGCCGCGCCCCTCGGGGATCGAGGTCGAGAGCCGCGGAGGACGCGATTTTCTGCTCCGACACGAAAATAATCTCTATCTCTTCTGCTTCGGACTTCCGATGTCCGCCGATCCCAACGCCGCAAGAGCAAAGGACGAGGGCAGATATGAGGATATCTTTACTATCCCCGAAGGCAAACGTATTATCTCCGCCGAATGGCTCGATGATTCCTTCCCCCTTGAGCACGAGCTCCGTGACGGCAAGAGCGTCATCAAGACTCTGCCTTATATGTACGGTAGGAATTACGTGGTGAGAGTGGCGAGAATAAAAGTGGCTAGTGACTAGTGGACGGGTCCGAGTGGACAGTGGTTAGTGGACAGTGATCAGAAAGACGCGGAGGAAGTGCAGAGTGCAGAATGCAGAGTGCAGAGTTAATGTAATTTTTCTCGCAAGCTCGAAAAATATCTGTGCGATAATTTAATATGGTTTTGATAAAATATCGTTAAGCTATAACCTATAACAATAAAATAAAAAACTCGGAAATCAATGAAAACTTCAAAGATTTCCGAGTATCTTTTTATTTAATTTACCTAACTATCGTTATAGCCGAAGAGAGTCGAACACATAAGGTTTTCATCGGCAAATATCCGCATATACTGCAGAAAAAATCCTCGTAAGATTTATAGGAGCACAGAACAAAATTAAAGATCAAACTTCGCATCTTTCTGTCCACTGTCCACTAACCACTGTTCACTCAGTTCTTATACTCCGTCGCCTCGAACTTCTCCGCGATGAGCTTACACATCATAAAGCCGTGGTTGGTGAGTTGGAGATTGATGCCTGCCTCGTAGAGCTCCATGAAGAACTCGGGAGATTCGCAGTTTTCCGGGTATGCGGGGTTGGTGTTGTGAACGTCGGCATAGACGCGGACGGTACCCTGGCAGGAGGAGAGCTGCTTTTCCTGAGTCTGGAGGAAGGTCTTATAGCTGTAGTTCGAAAAGTTGCAGGTCAGTCTCATAGCGTAGGCAAGATCGTAGTTCTTGATCTCACGGGTAAGCATCTTGGCATCGTTCGAGTTCTTCATAAAGTTGAGGATGGGCTTGCCGCAGAGAGCCTCGGTCCTTTCGCGAAGCTCGCGGGTGAACTTGTATCCGCTCGAAACGAATGCCGAATGCCAGGTACAAATGACGGTGGTGTAAGCCTTGTGCTTTTCAAGGAGGGGCCAGATATCGCGGTCGAATTCCCAGAAGATCTTGCCGTTTGCGTCTTCTTTTACGTCGAGACGGACGAAGAGATTGTTCGCGCAGATCTTGATAGCTTCGTCGAGCGTGGGGATCTTATAGGGGGTGACAGCCGCGCCGTCGCCGCCCTGACCCATCTTGAGGTTGAGCTGCATCAGCTGATCGTAGGTCCAGTCGGTGAGGTTGGGAGATTCGGGAAGACCGTTCTTGCCCGCCTTTTCGGCAAAGTCGGTGGTTCGGCTGAGGGTAGCGTCGTGAAGGAGAACGAAAACGCCGTCCTTGGTCACTCTGGGGTCGATCTCGACCATATCCGCGCCCATCATAACCGCACTGATCAGACCCTCGGCGGAGTTTTCGGGGTAGTAGACCATCTCACCGCGGTGATGGCAGGACATAAGTCTGCCGTCCGGGTCGTTGAATGCCGCGTATTTTTCGTCAAAATCGAGCATCCATTCGGGAGTTTCAAAGTAGAATTCCCAATGGAGCGCGAGCTTCGAGAAATCGTTTATGTATTCCTGACGGTCGGGAAGGGTATAGGTGACGGTAACGTCGGAAAGCTCATATGCATACTTCTCGGCAACGAAAGCGTCAAGAAGCTTTGCGCAGGCGGTATCGGTAGCATAAACTGATCCGCCGACGATATTGAGAGTGCCGTCCTTTTCGGTGATCTTGAAATCATCCATACCGAGACCTTCGGCAGATGCACCGCGTGTGGGAGCGAAAATTGCGATCTCGTGCTCGCTCTTGGATTCGGACTCGGGCTTTACTGCAAGCGCACTGCCGCAGACAGCCTCGAATCGAGCCGCCAGCTCGGCCGCGGTTGTCTCATAGCCCTCGCCGTAGATGACAACGTACTCGGAAAGCGGAGTTCCGCCGATCCTTACGGTTGTGTCGGGCTCGGTTACGGGATCTGTTGCGGGGTCGGTCACAGGATCTGTTACGGGATCGGTCACGGGATCGGTATTTGTGTCAGCGGGCTCGGTCGTGCAGGACGCGAAAATACCCGTCAGCATTATGAGCGCGAGAAAAAGTGCTGTTAACCTTTTCATAGAGGTGAATTCCTTTCAGAATTATTTGTAGGGAGTGGGCTCGAAGTTGTCTGCGATATAGGTGCAGAGGAGGAATGCCTTGTTTACGAGGTGATAGTTGATTCCCGCCTCGTAAAGCTCTGCGTAGAATTCCTTCGATTCGTTGTTGCCGTTATGAACGTCTGCGTAGGTGCGGAGCTTGCCCTTGTAGGAATTGAGCTTGGATGCGTTGTCCTTGAGGTAGGTCTTGTAGTTGACGTCTGCGAAGTTGACGAAGAGACGGATGCCGGGATTGAAGTCGTGAGCTCTGATGATCTTGTTGTTGTTTGCAAGAGTGTTCTGATCGCCGATGAAGACGATGCCCGCCTTGCCGCTGAGCGCGAGAGCCTTCTCGCGGTAGGTATCGGTAAGCTTATAGCTGTTCGACTTGAACCAGCTGTGCCAGGTGTAGATGATGTTGGAGTAGCTTTCGTACTTCTGCATCATAGGCCAGATGTCCTTTTCGAAATCCCAGAAGGGAAGATCGCTTCCGTCGGGGCCCTTGACGTCAAGGCGGATGAAGATGCGGTTGGCGCAGACCTTCATAGCCTCGTCGAGTGTGGGGATCTTATAGGGCGTGAGGGTAGCGGAGGCACCGCCCGTACCCGTCTTGAGATTGAGCTGCATAAGCTGCTCGTAGGTCCAATCCGCCACGCTGTAGGAGGAGGGAAGACCGTTTTTGCCAGCCATTTCTTCGACGTTGGTAGTTCTCGTCAGGGTAGCGTCGTGAAGGAGGATGAAAACGCCGTCCTTGGTGAGTCTGGGGTCGATCTCGACCATATCGCAGCCCATTCTGATCGCGCTGATGATACCCTCGATCGAGTTTTCGGGATAATATACCATATCGCCGCGGTGTGCGCAGGACATAAGTCTGCCCGAGGGATCCATCGAAGCGGCATATTTTTCATTGAAATCGAGCATCCATTCGGGGGTGTCGAAGTCGATCTCCCAATGGAGGGGGAGGGATTCGATATCGTTTACGTAATCGCGCGAAGCGGGAAGAACGTAATCGATCGCAAGGTCGGAGAGCTCATAGGAGGTGCGCTCGTCCGAGAGGGTCTCGATCAGCTTGACGCAAGCCATACCCGTCGCGGTCTTATTGGGAGCGAGCACGTGGAGCGCACCGTCCTTGACCTTGATCGAGAAATCGTCGGTGCCGTAATCCTTAGCCGCACCCGATCTCGAGACCGAGCCGATAACGATCTCGTGAGCCGCGGGATCAGCCTTGTCGGACGTCATATTGAAGCGAACGCCCGTCAGCTTGCCGAGACGGTCGGCAACTGTTTTGGCGTACGAGGAGTAGCTTGAGCCGTAAACGAGAGTGTAATCGCCGAGCGGAACACCGCCGAGGGTCACGCCGGACTTTGCATATTCCGCGACCTCGACCTCGCGTAAGGTTTCGGAGAGCTCGAGGGATTCGCCCTTGACGTACTTTTCGATGAAGGTGTCAACGGCGCGGATGACGGCGTCATCGTTACCGCCCGTGATAACGAGTCGGGTGCCGATAACGGTGATGACGGAATCGTTGTAGGAAAGACCCTCGAGAGCCTTTGACGATTCCTCGCGGTTGGTGTCACCTACGACGATCTCGTAGGGATGGCGCGTTGCGGGATCGGTGCCGGGCTTTTCAAAGTCGTCGCCGAGAGTGATCTGCACGCCGTACGTGTCCTTGATCGCGCCGCGGAGCTTGATGAATGCGTCGGTGAGCGCATCCGAAGCGTTCTCGCTGCGGATCATTTTATATTCGGTTGCACCGTCGGCAATGAAGGTGATATTGCCGACCTCGGGAGCTTCGGTTGCTTCGCCGCTGTCGGGAAGCTCTGTAGTTACCTCGGCCTCGCCGCCCGTGCAGGAGGAGAGGATCAGCGTGATGCCGAGAAGAAGCATAAGTAGTCTTGTGATCTTTTTCATTTTGGCAGTTCCTTTTTTCGGATTTGCGATAATCTATCGCCGTGCCTTATATGATACCATATTTTATATAGATTTTCAACTGAAGAATGTAAATTTTCACTTTGCACTACAAAAACCCCAGCGTACTGACAAACCCATGTACAAAAAACGATATATCAAAGTGCACAAAAAGCAGAAAGTTATGTTCCCCCCTGCATCGCAAGTGCGAACATGGCCTTCTGCTTTTTGGCATATTGCTATATGTGAGATGCTTGTTGTACTTAGTCAGTGGTCTGCCTCCCGAAGGAGGTTTTTACTTATTTAACTTCAGTCTCTTTTCTTGACGATAAGAGCAGTACCGATGATCGCAATAATTGCAACCGTACCTGCAGCAAATCCGCCGCAGCCGTCCTTTGCGGGCTCGGTGTTGTCGGGCTGCGCATTGTTATTTGCAGACTCGGGAGCTTCCTTGGTAGTTTCTTCAGCCTCGGGAGCGGAGGTGGTTGCCTCAGCTTCGGGAGCAGAGGTGGTTTCCTCGGTCTTGGGAGCCTCGGTGGTCTCGGGCTCGGTTGCCGAAGGATCACCGTTTACGTAATTGCTGCCGGAAAGAACTACCCAACCGTGAGTGGAATCGACGGTAGGAAGATGATCGGTGCCGAGGTTCTGATAGAACGCATATCCTTCAGCAGCTCCGTATTCATCGCTCTTTACAGCCTCGTTGATGATGTACGCGATCTTGCCCGACTTGAGCTCCTCAAGCGTTACGGGAAGAATACCGTCGCACTCGTCGATAACGTGACGCTGAGCCTCGTTCTTTGTAGCCGATGCGTAGGTGTAGTACATGAAGGATTCCTTGCTGATAAGGTAGTTGTGCTGAATATCGCAAAGCATAACGTCAGCGGAGGAACAACCGAAGAATGTCATACCGGGGTTAAGGTTGATGCAGTTGGGATCCTTGGTGTAGGAGCCGAGGTCGATATTGTACTTGACGGTGGTGAAAGCTGTGTTGGTATAGGCTATAAAGGGAGAGCACCAGTCGTGTACGTTATCGTCGTTGGACTGGGTTCTGCCGTAGGTGATGTTACCGGTGTTGATGCAGAACTCGAGGTCGAGGAACTGGTTGGAGCTCGAGCCATAGCAGTAGCCGACTAATCCGGCGGTTCTGTATGTACCTGTGATCGCGCCGTTGTTTACACAGCCGTAAACGGCGTAAGTACCGACGTTGTTCTTTACGCCGACGTTAGCGAAGATACCCGCGGTCTCGGAAGCACCTGTATCGAGAGTGCCTTCCGCATTGTGATAGTTCTCAAGGGATGTGATGTCGCCGTTGTTTACGCATTTGTAAGCTTCAGCGTTGTTATTGCCCGCAACGGGGGAGATACGAGCGCAGATACCTGCCGCAACAGCGCGGTTACCCTTGGAGGTGACTTTTGCGTTGTTGGTGCATCCTGTGAAGGAGATGCTGTCGGCACGGCCGACAAGACCTGCGGCGGTGGGATAGTTCGTAAAGGTAGAGTCGATGTAGATCTCACCGTTGTTTACGCAGTTGATGAAGGTGCTGGCGGTAGCATTTTTGTCGTTCTGGGTAGCCTTGTCCTCACAAACAAGACCTGCCGCAAGCTCTGCGTTACCGAGAACCGAGACCTTTGCGTTGTTGATAACGTTCTCAGCCTTGATACCGTAGCTGGAAAGAACTGCGAAAGCGGCTGCGTTAGCGTCGCTGTAGTTGATCTCGCCCTTGATGGTGAGATTCTTGACCTCGCCCGAGAAATCAGCAAACATGGGAGCCGTAACGGTTACGGTGTGGCCGTTGCCGTCGAAGGTACCCTTGAAAGCATTAACGTAAGTGCCGGGGAGATTGATGTCGGCGTTGAGGTAATAAGTACCTTCAGCAGCCATGTTGAGGAAGTCGTCAGCGGTATTGATGGGAGTTCCTTCTGCCGCGGATGCGGGGATCGCGAAAACGCAAGCCGAAAGAAGCATGATAGCGCTGAGGATGATGGAGAGTGTTTTGCGCATGATTAAAACCTCTTGAAATTGTATTTCGTTTCCACGCTGGGAAACAATAGTAATATTATACATTATTTGACCGATTAAGTCAAGAGGTTACCTTGCTTTTTGGTGAAAAAGTATCTTGCCGATTAACAAAACCGCCGAGCACGGGGATCGGCGGTAAAAACAGAAAGGAATATCAGGCTGCTGATAAACCCTCAATAAAAAATAGCATATAGCAAAATGCACAAAAAGCAGAAAGCTATGTTCGCACTCGCGATGCAGGGGTGAAGGGGGCTTCGCCCCTGCACCCCGCTTTGCAAGTGCTAACACACCGGTTTGCCTGATTTTGTGCACTTTGACATATCGTTTTTTAGAATAGGGGTTTGTCAGCAGCCTGACCTGCCAAAAGGCGGGTTTTTGTAAACACGGTCAAGAGGCGGTTTCTGCGGAATACTCCCAAAATATGTCGGGAAGAATTACCTCATATCTCATTGTGTCAAGAGTCAGACGCATAGTGACGCCTTGCTGTGAACGGTTGTCGTTATGTACGTATGTGCCTTCTGCGTACACGTACTTGTCGTCGGCATACAGGATCTTATCTATAAGGTGATTTTGACTCGAAATAGTAAAATCCTTACATTCGCCCGTTCGGATATCGAAGCTGTAAAGAGTTGAGCTTTCATACCAAAAGCTACGCTTTTCAGTTTTACCGTAGCTGTCTAATAGTTTTCGCTCGTATCGGTCGATATTGACAACCGAATACAAAGCGCCGTCGTTATAGAATGAAGCCTTCAAAATATCTACGGATATTTCATATGGGATCTTGCCTTCCATATCACACAGCATGATCGGCTCTGCGTTTATATCCGAATCAGGTATTTTCCAGACTTTGTTATCTCCGGTAATATATATGAAGTTTTCATCTGCGTCAAGGATTGCTTTTCCTATTGCGCCAAAGTGATCATCTCCAGGCAGTTTAAAGAATTCCATTGATTCGGGCAGAGGCTCGACGTTCTGATAATTCATATCCGAACGGAAATAATGTATCTGATCGCGCGTTGGTAAAACGTTGTGCTCCGCGGTCCAGGCATTCACGTCATATTTTATGCCGTAAAACCTGTCGTTGATAATGGTCCTTATGATGACGTTATCTTCCTCGAATACTCTTTCGGGTTTTCCGCCTTCAAGCGAGATGCGGTATTGGGTTCTCACTCCGTTTTTTATTTCAACGTAGTAAAGATGATTTTTGTAAACCAACAACTCGCTTCTGCGGGTGTATGAAGCTGATTTTTGCCATTCGCGATACGCAGCTGAAGGGGTGTCGGTATATAGAAAATCTTCACACACCAGATTTGTTTTTACGTTTGAATAAGGCATAGAAAGGCAGGTGTCGATAGGACTGAAAATCACCAAGGCGGGTTCCCCTTTGTAAGAGAATGCAACCACCTGTCTTGTATGCATTTCCCAAGGAGCGGTTGTTACACAGCATTGTGTGAAATTGTTATGATCACATACCGCATCGAAACAGGGAACGTAGGTTTCAAAATTTTCGCTGCCGTATTCGGTGGCAACTATACTTATTCCGGTGTTGGATGATACGGACATAACAAAATAAATATCATCGTCGACACGTGAAGCATTGCTCAAGTGGTACGCCATTCGTTGTGGTTCGGATTGTTCAATTATCTCGCTTTCCGGTTGCTTTTGGCAGGAAGAAAACAGCATTATTGATGCTAATATTAATAACAAAATGTTTCGGTTTTTCATAGATCATTTCCTGATTGAAAAATTACTTGATTGAATAATGCGCCTTTTGATTTATTGTATCACAGATAATCGCTTTTGTCAATATGATGATTTACCGTATTATTTATAATAAAGGGACTGAACCACCGAAGCGTGATTCAGTCCCTCGGTGCATCAGCTCTCTCTCTTGAAGAGATAGAGCACCATTCGTCTCCAGGGATTTACCTTTCTGCGGTAGACCGTGGAGTGGAGTCTGTAATAAAGCTTAGCCATCGAGGGCAGATCCCTCGCGGGTGCGCCGTTTCCGAATTCCTCGGCGGCGATGGCATCGAAGATGCGGAGCGCTTCCGACTCGCGGATGGGATGGCGCGGAGCCTCGAATTCGTTGAGTCCCTCCTCGGGAGCGGCAACGGTAAGCTCGCGCTCGAGCTCGGACGCGATTCGCGCGGCAAAGTCGGAACTGAACTCGCCCGCCGCGGGAGTGAATCCGCATTCGCGCAACAGGTTCATGATCATTTCGCCGACCTTACGTACCTTTTCGCGCTCGGGAGCGTTTCCGAGCTTTTCATCGGTCTCGTAAAGCTCGCGGAGAATTGCCTCGCGCTCGAGCTTGCTCTTCTTTGCGCGCTTGAGAACGATCGCAAAGAATATTGCGATGATCAGGGCGACCGCAAGAACGATGACGGTGATGATAATGATCTTCTTGATCAGCTCGCGGAGAGCCTCAAGTCTCTGCTCCTCGAGCATAGCCGCGATCTCCTCGTCGGTAAGACCGGTATCCGGCTCTTCCTCGTAATCCTCTTCGGGATCGGTGGGAGTGCTCGGACGGGAGGTTCCGCTCTGGGAGGAGCGGTTGACGTACATTGCCTCGTAGTACTCGGGGGTAGCCTCGTACTGAACCCATCCGATGCCGTCGTACCAGACCTCGACCCAGGCGTGCGCATCGGCATCGCGGACTGTGGTCTTGTATCTCGAAACGGCATCATCGCCGCGGTTATTGTACATTCCCGAGGCGATATAGCCCTCAACGTAGCGCGCGGGGATTCCCGCCTCGCGGAGAAGAAGGGCGAGGGAGGACGCGAACTGTACGCAATAGCCCTCGTGAGTTACGGTAAGGAAGGTCTCGATACCGTTGAGGGTGTTTTCCTCGCCGGGTACGGTGGGGTAGAGAGTGTATTTGTAGCGTTCCTCGTCGCAGAGATAGTTGATGATCTCCATAACGAGCTCGTGACGCTGAACGTAAACGTCGCGGTCGGTCACGGCGGAGACGAAGAGATAGGTCTCCTTGTTCTTGTTGAACTTATACTCGGAGGATTCTGCCGCGAGGGAGAAATCTGCGGGTACGGGATCACCGTAAGACTCCTTGACGACTGCGGAGGATACGATTTCCCGGTAAAGATCGGTGATGATCTGCGAGTTCGCCTTCTTCGTATAGGTCTCGTAAACGAAGGGAGTGTACTTATCGAGAAGGGTTGCCTGACGATTGAATTGCCATTGTTCGGTGGAGTCGAGACCCTCGAAGTAAACGACGGCGCGGTTGAGCTTGGGAGCATAGTACTCGATGAGCTTGCCTTCTTCGTCGTATTCGATGGGCGTGTCGATCATCTCGCGCTTCACGCTTCCGTCGGGAGCGATGGTGTAGAGCGCGGTTCCGATCTCCTGCTTGACTGTCAACTGCTTCGTTCCGTCCTCTGCGATCGAGATGACGTCATATTCGATGACGGTTCCGTCGTAGAGGGTGACGGAGAAGGTCGAGAGTGCCTCGTTTTCGGTATCCTTTTCAACAACAGTTCTGCCGTTTGCGACGGCAAGTCGGGTCTGATTGTATTCCGCGATGAGATTTGCGACGGTATAATGGAAGTTTTCGTATCGCATCGAGGTCAGCATCGAGACAGCCGCATAGCCCTCGGAGCCGTTCTTGCTTGCGCGGTAGCTGGTGTAGAGACCGTCAAAGTAGTTGGCGTAGCTGATCTCGCTTGCCTCGGAGGAGCCGCGCATACGGAGATAATTCGTCGCCGCACCCGTGGAGCTCGTTCCGTAGGGGGAATATTTCCTTATATGGAAGGAGGGCATATAGAGGATGATGTCCTCGAACTCCTCCTCGCGCTTGATATTGACCTGCGCGATCGTGTAGCCGTATTTTTCAAGCCTCTTGATGCTGTCGGTGACGTCCTTTTCGTCGTCAAAAACGCCGTCATCGGTCATGATCTTGTAGAAATTGTAGTAGATCGACTCGGATGCGTCGTCGTTTGTGGCAAAGAGGGCGCGGTATTTTTCGAGAGCCTCGCTCTTCGGGTCGGCGGTCATCCATACACCGTCCTCGAAATCGGTTGCGATCCAACCGCGGAGGTAGATGTTGTTAGAATAATTCGATTCGACCGTCATAAGCGACTCGTAGGTGTAGTAACGCGGGGTTGCGAGAGTCGTTCTGGGGGAGAAATTGTTCGCGTCGCCCTCGAAAGCGAGGAGGTCGAGCGAGGGATCGTCTCCCATAAGCATTGCGGTGACGTATTCGCGGTAGTATTCGAGCTTTTCGTCGATCGCGGGGATCGTCTCGAAGCTTCCCTTCGTCGACATTGCGGGGACCGCAAGGATGACGAGCGAGAGGAGCATTATTCCCGCACCCGCAAATCCGCCTACAGCGGCGCGTCGGATAAGGATATTGGCTCTGTGAGTTTGGAGAGCAGAGAGGGCGCGGCGGTCCTCAAGCTTCTGCTCGCGCAGAGCGGCGCGTTCTTCAGCCTTTTTCTGCTTGGCTTCAGCCTTCTCGGCAGGGGTGAGCTTAGCCTTCTTTTCGCGCGCGGGCTTTGAGTCGGCGAAATATTCGCTGATCTCCTGATCGACCGTGATGCGTTTTCCCTTCTTTCGAGCCTTCTTTTCTTCTTTTTTAGCCTTTTTTGCAGCCTTTTTGGCTTCCTTTGCCGCCTTTTTGTTGAGAAGATGCTCGGGAAGCGCGGGCTCGTCGACCTCGCCGAAGATGTTGCCCGTTTCATCGGTCTCGTTCGGCTTGGGAGCGGCGATATAGATGCGGTCGTAAACGTGGAGCACGATAAGTCCGCAGAAGGATGCCGCCATCAGAGCGAGTGCCCAGTTCGAGCGGGAGAGGTTATAAACGAAGATGAAGATCATCAGCGCGGCGGAAAACGTCGCGGGGACGATTATCCTTGTACGTTTAATAAGGAAGGGAACAAAGACGAGCGCGGTAAGCAGAGTGAAGAGCATTACGGCTGTGCGTACAAGCTCCTCGGGCGAGCCCATCGTGTGGGTCACGTTCACCTGCTTGATGTCCATGGCGAAGAATCCCATATACTTCATATGACCGAGCGCGCCGTTGTATACGGTAAGCGCCATCTCGTAGAGGTACTGCACGGGATTCGGGAGGGTCGGGATGAGTGCCGCGGCGAGGATCACGGGGATGCCGATCAGCGCGCCGTACTTCCAGAGTGCACAGAGTGAAAGTGCGCCGACGAAGAGCACAGCCCATTTTGCGATGAAGGAAAATCCCGTTCCCGCGGGAACTCCGACGTAATTTTCGATCTCTCTGTCCTTGATATAACCCGGAGTCATATCAAATCCGAAAGCCTCGGAGACGAACATCGAAACGCCGATGACGGCTACGAGGATTATGAGGATACGGCAGGCGATACCGAAGATCACGTGCTTGCGAGCCGCATCCGAGCAGTCGGGGGGACAGATGATGGGTCTTTTTGCGGGAGGAATAATAGCCGCGCGGCGTTTATGCTCCTTTTTGAGCCTTTTAAGCTCCTTTTTCTCGAATTTCTTCCTCTTTTTCAGAGCTTTTTTTGCTTGCTTCTGCTCCTCGAGAGAAAGCTCGGGGGTCTTGGAGGCTTTTTTCTTGATTTCTTCGTTTGCCATGGCTTACCTCCTTCCCGGGATAGTGCCGACGCCGACGCTTCCGCCCTTTTCCTCCTCGCCGTCCTTGAGGGCGCTTTCGGAGGCGAGGATCTTGTCCTCGTCGAGCTTGCCGTCGATCAGCTTGATGCCTCTTGCCGAGAACTGCTCGCGGCAATGCTCGATGAATGCGCGGCGAAGCTCGGGATAGAGGTATCTTTCCTCGGCGGAGTAGGCGATGATCTCGGTGATACGGGGGATCTCGCAGACGTCGTCAACGACCTCGTCGTCAAGCACGGGGAGAACGACCATGACCTTCGAGTCCTTGGTGTCGCCCGCGGATGCGGCGAGTCTGGATATCTTTTTGCTTGAGTGAACTGTGGGTGCGGAGGCAAAGAGCCTGAAGATCAGGTCGAAGTCCTCAACCGTGTGAAGATCGTAGCAGAAGGCGCCGATCTCGGAGCGGTCGTCGTACCACATAAGGGATACGTCGCGTCCGCTTCTGAGCTCGCGGAGGATCACCGCGATAGTAAGCTCGATCGCACCGTCCGCGCAGAATTCGTTCATATCCTCGTAAGCCTCGTCGTTTATGAGGGTGTGGATATCGGGCTTCTGCGGCTCGTCAAATTCGCTCTTTTTCTTCTTTTTCTTCTTCTTTTTGTCGTCCTTGACCTCGGCGGGTTCTTCCTTTATGACCTCGGGCTCCTCTATCTCCTCAATCTCAGTGGGAGCAGACTCCTCGGTTGCCTTGTTTTCGGGAAGAGGATCGGATCCTTCGGCAAAGGGATTGACGAAGGGACGCTCGGGCGCGTCATCGGGGAAGTGCGCGGACATATCGCAGAAGATGTAGGAGATATCCGCAGATCCCGTGTTGTAGTCGTTTACGATGAATTCCTCGGACTTCGAGGAGAGCTTCCAGTGGATGCTCTTGAGCGAGTCGCCGGGCATATAGTCGCGGATGTCGGAGACCTCGAGCTTATCGTAAACGTAGGGAGCCTTGACCGTGCGCAGAGCCGAGTCGGAGACCGAGAATGCGTCTCCCGCATCGAGTGTCAGCTTACGGGGAAGGACGTAGATCGTGCTGAAAGTATTCATCTGAGAGCGGACGCGGAAGATGCGGAAGAAGTCGTAGACGTAGAAGGAGGTCACGCCGATCTCATATGTTCCGCGGAAGCGGAATTTCACCGTTCCCTTAACGGTGTAGTTCGACATGGGAGCCATGCCGACACGGACGCAGCGTTCCGTGGTGCGCACGCTGCTGCGTCTGGGGAGCTTGATATAGGCGTCAATGAAGGGATAGGGCAGGATTGCCTCATTGATAAGGCGGAATTCGTAGGAAAAGGGCTTGTTCTTTTCGGTAACCGTGGTGTCCGAGAGCATATAGATCTTGAGCGTTGCCTTTGCGACGAGCGCGTAGACGAGCGATGCCCACGGGATCACCGAGACAAAGCCGAAGAGGATGTTCGAGGCGGGCGCGCGGAGTGCCTGCGTAAAGATCAGGCATCCGATCCAGACAGCCGCCCAGATCCAGAATCGGTAGGTCACCGAGATCGAAAAGCGGTCCTTTTCGTGCGTGTTTTCCGTCATTTTTGCCTTTTTGTTCTTTTTATTTGACATTTTCGGCAAAAGGGTGGGTAATTATTTTCTCTTTCCCTTGTAGGGAACTGCGGTGGTGCGGAGGATCTCGCCGAGGATCTCGTCGGGGGAGATACCCTTGAGCTTTGCGTCCTGACGGAGCATAAGTCTGTGTCCGATAGCGGGACGGAATACTGCGGCAACGTCGTCGGGAAGGACGTAATCTCTTCCTCTGATGAATGCGTAAGCCTGCGCAAGTCGCATAAGTGCGACCGATGCACGGGGGGATGCGCCGAGTGCGAGAGAGGGATGGCGGCGTGTCGCACCGATGAGGAGGACGATGTAGCGGTAGAGCTCCTCGTCGATAGTGATTGTGGATACGCCCGCGCGGAGATCGCGGAGCTCGTCGCGGCTGATGACGGCTTTGACGTCGTCAAGGGGATTGTGTCCGCGGCGCGCGAGAAGGATATTGAGCTCTTCCTCGGGGGAGGGATAGCCCATTCTGATCTTGAGCGCGAAACGGTCGAGCTGTGCCTCGGGAAGGGGATAGGTTCCGACGTAGCCCGTGGGGTTCTGGGTAGCGATTACGGTAAAGGGATCGGGAACGGGATATGTTACGCCGTCAACGGTGACCTTGGATTCCTCCATTGCCTCGAGGAGCGCGGACTGCGTCTTCGGGGAGGCACGGTTGATCTCATCGGCGAGCAGAAGGTTACACATAACAAGACCCTGACGGAATTCGAACTCCTCTGTGCGGCGGTTGTAGATATTGAAGCCGGTGATGTCGGATGCCATGATGTCGGGGGTGAACTGTGCGCGCTTGAAGTCGAGACCGGTTACCTTTGCGAGGGTTGCCGCGAGGGTGGTCTTACCCGTTCCGGGAACGTCCTCGATAAGTACGTGTGAGCCCGAAAGCATAGCGGTCAGGAGAAGAACGATCTCGGAGCGTTTGCCGACGATGACCTTTTCGATCTCGGTCATAACGGCTTGCACCTTGGCGTAATTTTCCTGCACGTTGAATGCGGGAGCGGGGTTTGCGGTGGTCATCTCTGTTACTTTTTCGGAGTTCATTAGTGTGATCCTTTCTGTTTATTGCAAGAATTAAAACAAGTTGATGAAAGCAATTCCGCCCGACGGGCGGAAAAGTATATATAGTAAAGTCTATTATAGCACATCTTTGTGCGAATTGCAAGATTTTTTTGCATTGAGTACAATATTTTTCAGCAAAATAGCAAAGCGGGAGATGAAAATGCAAAATGCAAAAGGCAAAATGCAAAATATAGGAAATTTACCTTAAAAAACCCGCGTATCTTGCGACACGCGGGGTGAAAATGAATTTATTGGATTATAATCTATTCTTCCTCCGTCAACAGCTTGGTCACTCTCTCGCGCCGTTCCTCGGAAAGGGAGGCGAGGATTTCTTCGCGGTAGGATTCCGAGAGGTCGTCAAGCATTCCTACGAGCATTGCATCTGTAAAATCTGTATCTTTGAGAGCTTCTTTGATTGTCGAACTAAGATTTCTTTGTTATTTTTCGTAATCTTGAGTAACTCTATCCAACATTTCATAATCTGTTGAATCGATACCGATGCGCCAGATCAAATCACCGTCCTTTGAATAGGCTGCATAAACAGTTTCACTATATTGCGAAAGAGGATCTATATAGCTGCTGCTAAAGCTGAGTTTATAGTTTCCGGTTCCGCAATCAGCAACCAAAAGATCAAAATCCTCGTATTCGATAAGCTCATAATAATGCGCTCGTCTGAGGTTGGCACTTTCGTAATACTTGTCGAATGTATCGATTTTTCTCGGTATATTAGCTTTATCTGTTGCGCAATTGCCGAGCGGATTGAGATTTGTATCATAATTATATATTCGGTAATCTTCCTCACGATCATAACTTTCGGTCTCGATCAGCGAACGAATATATACGCTTAATTTGTCTTGGTCGTATTTGGCAAAATTAAGGTTGTTATGATAGTTTTCCTCTCCGAGCGTCAGGCTTTTTCCGAGTTTTAGATCATGACCGATCTCAAGGATGCTTATGTTACTTCCCTTGAAGCGTTTCGTATCTATGTTCTTTGTATAAGAGCCGACAAAAATGAAGCCGTCCTCTGTCTGAAATCCGTATTTAAAGCAGCCTGTGCTTATATCTTCCAATGTTTGAACAGCGAGGATGTTTCCGGCTGTATCGAATTTGACAAGTCTTGTAGGATGATAATAGGGCTTTGTCGGTTCTTCATAGATCGGACCGCCACCGAATACCGCAAGGATATTTCCGTCTTGGGTCGGATAAGCATACGAAAGATTGCCGTAATCGTTTCTTGCAAATATGACCTCTCCTATTTGCTCACCGCTGTAATTGATGATTTCAAATACGTTTTTTCCATTATTGTAATCTGTGTATGAGCGTACCAGCTTATCTCCGAAAACATGGACATTGAGGAAGAGGTTCTGCTCTACTATACTTTTGAATTCCTCGGGTACTTCTCCGTAGGGAGTGATGAAGGTGAAATTACCTTCGGTATAGGTGTGCCCCGAGAGCTCGGCTGAGCTTTCACCCGCTCCTGCGTTTCCGCCGATCACTGCCCCAAGCTTCGGCAGAACGTAATTCACGACGGGTATAGCGGCGCCGAGGATGAGTGCGCAGGCGGCGATGAGCGCGATATGCTTTGCGTGGGCAAATCCGGTGTGCTTTTTGGCGGTGGTCCCGTCCGTCGGCATCCTCAGCTCCGAGAGCACGCCGAGTATGATATTCTCGTCGATATACTCGACAGCCTCGAGCAGGCGTCGGTTTTCGGGTTTAATACTTGTACTCATACAGTGATTCCTTCCTTTCCGAGTTCGAGCGCGATCTTTTTTCGCGTTCTGTGGAGCGAGACCTTTATTCGGCTTTCGCCCGATCTCATCTGTTCTGCGATCTGCGCGATGCTCATACCGAGCCAATAGCGCAGAACGAATATCTTCTTGTCGCCCTCATTGACCTCCCCGAGCACGCGGCTGATGATCTCGCCCGCGCGCTTTGCCTCAAAATCCGAGGCGAGGTCGCTGCCGTCGTCGAGCATGGATAAAAACTCGTCGCCGACAATCTGCACCCTTCCTCCGCGCTTCCATGCGTTTGCCTCGCGAGAAATGTCGTGCGCACGGTTGCGGACCGATCTTGCTATGTAAGCCTTGAGATCTTCGGGGCGGTCGGGCGGGATCGCGTTCCAGAGGCCGAGCATAACGTCGTTTACGCATTCCTCGACGTCCTCTCGCAGAGCGAGAATATTCCCCGCGATCGAGCGGCAGAGTCCGCCGTATTTCTTTTCGGTTTCGCGTATCGCCTCTTCGTTGCGCGCCATGAAGAGCTCGATGATTTTTCTGTCGTCCATACTCTGACCTCCCTTCCTTTCCCCAATTGAAAAACTGCGTTTTTCAATTGATACGCGCGCTTATCGCCGCCTGCCAAAATCAATGATTTTGGCGGCTCCCCTCGGCGCGCGGACTCGCCTTGCTCGTCTTATCGGTGTTTTTTCGTCGGCTAAGCCACCGAAAAAACGGATTCAATTGATTTGCTTAGCATTGTTTCAATCGGTTAAAACGCCCCTTCACTTATCAAGAAGTAAAATGACCCGCGCGGGTTACGTGCTTTTCACGGTTTTTGAAAAATTTTTCTTTTATGTTATCATATTTGCCGAAGAATGTCAAGCGGGTGCGGGGTATTATGAAAGTTTTGAGGTATTGACAAAGATGATTTTGGGTGATATTATTATACCGAAGCCTGCCCCACGGCGCACGCGCCGTGGGGCAATTTTGTTGACAAAACGGCGGATTTATGCTATTATAAAGATGAAGAATAAAATTTTTATCAAAAAAGTGTGACGGTTTGCGGGTAAACCTTGTCTATGTAAGTGAAGGGACGTTCCCGAAAGGAGGAAAAGATATGACGGACGAGAAAATTATAGAATTGTTCTGGTCGCGTGATGAGAATGCGATCAAGGAGACCGAAAAGAAGTATGGCGATCTTTGTCATTTCGTTATGTCGGGCATTCTGCCGATCAAGGAAGACCGCGAGGAGTGCGTCAACGACGTTCTTCTGGCACTCTGGAACAGCATCCCGCCCCAAAAGCCTCATAATCTTCGTGCTTACATAGGCACCGCATCGCGCAACCACGCCCTTAACCGTTCGAGCGGTGCCAATGCCTGGAAGCGCGGCGGGAACATCAGGATCGTCGGCGAAGAATTTCTTGATACACTTGATGACGGAAGCAACCTCGCGGAGGATTTTGAGCTCAGCCGTGCGGGAGAGATCCTGAACCTCGTTATCGGCTCGCTGAAAAAAGAGGATAGGAAGATCTTTACTATGCGATTCTGGCTCGGACTCAGTTATCCCGAAATAGCAAAACAGACGGGATTTGGAGAGAGCCGCGTCAAGATGTCGGTTTCGAGAACGAAGAAGAAGCTCGCCGAAAGACTCAAGAAGGAGGGGGTCACGTTATGAACGAGAATTCTGCACAGAATAACAGACGCTTGCTTGAGGTAATTGAACTTCTGGACAGCAAATACGTTGAAGAAATGTTTGATGACCTGAAGGTTCCGCGTCGGGAAGATTCGAGGATAACCCGCAGACCCCCCGTTAAGCATTGGAAGTACCTCGCCTCTTTGGCGGCGTGTATAGTCCTGTTTGCGCTTGCAATTCCGGTTTTCAGTTACGTAGCAGAACTAATAGCTGACTTTGCTGCGGGCGCGGGAAGCTCAAGTGAAAGCACAAGCGAATCGTTAACGGAATCAGAAACGACAAACGGAATGTACGATGAGTATATTTTGACCGAAGAAGACCTTGCAGAGCTTAACGAAGCGTATTTCAAGCATAACTATCTGCAGTCTGATCTTTACACCGAAGAGCAGCTTGAGCAGATAAGAAACAGCAAATACGGCAAATTTGCGGAGACGGTCGAGGCTGCTATGCGGAGGGATACTTATGAAAATTCGCATTTTTACTTCGGAAAATTCGGCGACAGCATCGTTGTAGCGGGCACGGGTATAGTAAGTTTTGGATACCGCTGCGATCTTGGCGGCTACAGATTCCTTTTCCATAAGTCTACGGTGCAAGTTTGTCACGATTCTACCTTTTACTATCTGCACCAAGCTTACGAAAAGGGATTCTTGACCGATGCGGACGTAAAGATACTTTATGATATGTATATTGAGTATTTCGCCCGTATACCCGATGAGCTTAAAATCGCGCCGCAGACGGAAAATCAGGGTATGGTCCCGCTTTCATACAATGAAGCAAGAGAGATCGTTTGGGAGTATATGAAATATGACGAGGATCCGAATAAACTTGATTATATATACAACGTCAAGTGCTATGGAAGGTTTGATGACGTGTATGCCGTGATGGTCGGCTCAAATGCCATGACCTTCAAGGAAGAGGAGCGAGTTGAAACCGTCGGCGGTATTGATTTCATATTCGAAACCGATCAGAAATTGTATATATACTATTGGGGAAGATTCGATAGCATAACCGAAGCATTTAACCTCGGGTGGATCGATACCGATGACCTGGCTGAATTGAAAAAGTGCCTTAATTAATATCACCGCCCCACGGCGCACGCGCCGTGGGGCACCTTTTTAAACTTTTCGTTAAAATCTTTATAACCTATTGCATTATCAAATAAAATCTGTTATAATATTAAGGTAAATCTATTATTTTACGGCGTTGGCTGTGAAATAAGGCCATACCAGCCGGGGAGTTAGCGGTGTCCTGTACCCGAAATCCGCTATAGCGGGGGTTCATTCCCCTTTTGAGGGCGGATCGGATGCGGTCTGCGACTCTTTCTCTGTGTTGAAGGGTGGGTCTTGCGCAATCGTGCGCTGTGAACCATGTCAGGTGGGGAACCAAGCAGCATTAAGCAGTTAGCTCGATGTGCCGTAAGTCCGCCTGCCCCGAGCAGAGAAGGGGACTAACGCGCAAAAGTGAAGTTCGATTGAGGGGTGTATGGTCTTATTTTGCAGCCAATATTTTTTCAAAGAAAAAATATTGGCTGTAAAATAAGAAGTTATGAGTTAAGAGTGCAGAGTTCAGAGTTAAGGTAACTTTTCTCGCTGCGCTCGAAAAGTATTTTATTTAAATTATTTCTGAGCGTAGCGAGGAAATTTTCCATAACTCTGCACTCTGCATTCTGCACTCTGCACTCAAAGAAAGGACAAGCGCATGCATCAAGCCTTATATCGCAAGTGGAGACCGTTGGACTTCGATTCCGTCTGCGGTCAGGAGCATATTACCGATATTCTGAAATACGAGACCGAGCGCGGTCTTTTTTGCCATGCCTATCTTTTCTGCGGCTCGCGCGGAACGGGCAAGACGACCTGCGCGAAGATCCTTTCGCGCGCGGTCAACTGCGAGCATCCGATAAATGGAAATCCTTGTGGTGAGTGCGCGTCCTGCCGTGCGATCCTTGACGGCACCACGACGGACGTTCTCGAGATGGACGCGGCGTCGAACAACAAGGTCGATGACATCCGCACGATCCTTGACGAGGTCGTTTATACTCCCTCGAACGTCAAAAAGCGCGTTTACATCATCGACGAGGTACATATGCTCACGACCTCGGCGTTCAATGCGCTGCTGAAGACTCTCGAGGAGCCGCCCGAGCACGTTGTGTTCATCCTTGCGACCACCGAGATGCAGAAGCTCCCCGCGACCGTCATCTCGCGCTGTCAGAGATTTGATTTCAGAAGAATCTCCACGCCCGTTCTCGTTTCGAGACTCAAATATATTGCGGGCGAAGAAAATATCACCCTCACCGACGATGCCGCGCTGATGCTTGCGCGACTTGCTACGGGAGGAATGCGCGACGCGATCAGCCTTTTCGAGCTCTGCGCCGCTGCTGGACGCGAGGTCAACGCCGCAACTGTCAGCGAGACCATCGGTGTCCGCGGACGCGAGGCGATGAGCGAGACCGTCCGCGCTATTACGCAAAAAAACTGTGCGCGTCTCTTTGAGATCGTCGCAGAGATTGATGCATCCGCATCGGATCTTGGAGTTTTTTGGCAGGAGCTTATCGAGTATTACCGCGATATGCTCGTAATGAAGACCGCGAGAGGAAGCGCATCGAAATATCTTGACCTTACCGACAGCGAAAGCGAGCGACTTGCCGCTGATGCGGCGGCGTTCACAAGAGAGATGCTGTCCTACCATTGCCGTCTGCTTGACGATGCCTATTCATCGATGCAGCGTCCCGGCGCATCGAGAAGGACCGTCGCCGAGCTTACTCTCGTCCGTCTCTCGGACGAAAAGCTCGGAACAACGCCCGAGGCACTTCTTGCAAGGATCTCGGCACTCGAAGCCAAGATCGCTATGGGAATCCCTGCGGCACCCGCGCCTCAGCCCGCACCGCAGACCGAAGCTCCCGTCTTTGACGATTTCGGTGAGCCGCCTCCCTTCGCGGAATACGACATCCCGCCCGCGGACGATGATTTCGTCCCCTACGTGCCCGAGGATGCCGCGCCCGTCAAGAAGCAGGCTCCGAAGCCCTCGCCTACGCCTGCGCCCGTTGCTCCCGCTCCCGTAAGGAGAGCCGAGCCGAGACCTGCGCCCGCGCCCGTTGCTTCCGCTCCGAAGAAGGAGCGAGTCCTGCGCACGATCAAGCAGTGGGCTGAGATACTCGATTCCTTTGAAGCTACCGCGCCTATGATAAGCGCACTTCTCAAGACCGAAAATGCTTATTTTGATGAAAATAACAGGATAGTCATCTGCTACTCGCAGTCGCTGACGAAGACGATGCTCTCTCTGCCCGATAAATTCCGCGCGTTCTGCTCGGCGGCGTCGGTCGCGCTTGACAAGCCGATCACGGAAAAGGACGTCATCTTCGAGCTCGTTAAGAAGGGCGAAGCACCGACCGATGCAAAGATCCTCGCCGATGAGCTTGAGGCTATGGCAGAGGAAAACAATTAAGACATATTTATATTAAGGAAGGAATATAACAATGAAAGTCAGACTTCCCAAGGGAGTAGGGGGCGGACCCCAGAATATGGACGCTATGATGCGCCAGGTACAGAAGTTCCAGGAGGAGAGAGAGGCTCTCGCGGCTGACCTCGAATCCCGCGAGTACGACGTTGCCGCAGGAGGCGGCGCGGTAAATCTCAAGATCGACGGCACTCTCCGCGTGACCGAGATCAAGATCGAGCCCGAGATCATCGATCCCGACGATCCCGAGACTCTCGAGGACATCATCGTTGCGGCTGTCAACGAGGGTATCAAGAGAGTTCAGGATGCGTCCGCAAGCGAAATGTCGGCACTTGCCGCTAAGTACGGCATTCCCGACGGAGCGTTCTGATCATGTCCGAAAGTATAAAGTCGCTCGAGCTTCTTGCCGAACAGTTCGGCAAGCTCGGGGGAGTCGGCAAGCGCACGGCGATGCGTCTTGCCTTTTCGGTCGTTGATATGACCGAGGCGGAGGCGGAGAGATTTGCCGAGGCGATACTTGAAGCCAAGCGAAACATTCATTGCTGTCCCGTTTGTCAGAATCTGACCGACCTTGACCTCTGCCCGATCTGTTCGGATACTACGCGCGACCGCTCGACGATCTGCGTTGTTGCCGACACACGTTCGCTGATGGCGATCGAGAAGGTCCGCGAGTACGGCGGAGTCTACCACGTGCTCCACGGAATGCTCTCGCCTATGCAGAATATCACGCCCGACGACATCAAGCTCCGCGAGCTGATCGAGAGAGTTGCTTCGGAGGATATCCGCGAGGTCATCATTGCGACCAACCCGACCACCGAGGGCGAGGCGACCGCGATGTATATCTCCCGACTCCTCAAGCCCGCGGGAATCAAGGTCACGAGGATCGCAAACGGCATTCCCGTCGGAGGAGAGCTTGAGTTTGCGGATGCGCATACGTTGGCTTGTGCTTTCGATGGTCGCAAGGAATATTGATCTGCCTTCGGCAGAATGATGATCCGCCAAAGGCGGAATGAAGGTGAAAATCCGCGCTTCTTGCGCGTATTTTTTCATTTTTTTATATTGACATGCGTTTTTGTATATGATATAATGAAGATGATCAAAATCGGAGGTGGAATAATGAGAAGAATCAAAACGGTTTTATTGCTCTTTTTAACGGTAATTACGCTCTTTTTCGTTGCTTGCGCCCCCGAGGAGGGAGCGGTGTCCGAGTCGGTCGCGGAGGATGCTCCGACCACGGTTGCGGGCGAAGATGCGCTTGCCGATGAATTCAAGCCGCTGAACGAGAAGGCGAAGGCTTATATCGTCCAAGAATACGGGGTAAGCGCGCTGAAGCTTGTGTCGTTTAAATCGGCTGAAGTCATAGACAATCCAAGACACAAATACAACGGATCGCACGAGCTTGTTTACCGGATCGACGTTTACGGCTACGGTTGGGGCAGTTTGGAATTCACCTTTGATGCGGAGGGCGAGATAACAAGACATTTTGAAATGAATGACGAGCCGCTTTTTTACAGCCATCTGCTGACCGAGGAGATGCTCGATGAAGCAGCCGCAAAGATATCCGAAGAAGCGGGCGAGACCCTTGAGAAAAAGGAGTACTATTTCCTTATCGACGACAGTAAATATCTTTGCCTCAGTACCGAGATCATCGTCGAGTTTGACAGAGTCGAAGAAGACGGAAGCGTCACGCACGACCATAAACACGTCTTTTATAACGAAAGATTGACGATCCTGACCGAAGATCTGTTCGGGGTGTTTGATTAATATAAAAATCCCGCGCGATTAGGCGAGTTGTCATAAGGATATCTTGAATATCATATGAAACAAGCCGATTGACGAGTGCGAAGAATACGGCAGTATAGCTGAACGCTATACTGCCGTATTCTTTTTATACCTATTGGGATAAAAACACTTCTGTCCTTTTGAAATATATAATCATACATTATGCGACAGTACTTTATAAATTGAGGTATTAGTATTAATATGCGCATTACAAAATCATTATCAATAATAGAGATTTTGATATGTTAAAGATTAAAAATCGTTACTACTCTATGCAAGAGATATGCAATACAATTTGGGAGGTAACTCCTATGAAAAAGCTGATTTCCTGCAAATATAACTTCGATAATTTCTGTGTGGAACTAAAATTCACAGATTGCAGCGTGATTACGATAGACACATCGTCGTCGAGGATGAAGTTGCCGTTAATATGTATCAGCGGTCAGAGCTCGATTATACTTCTTTGGAGTATGCCGACTTATTTTGAACGGTGATCCCGAAGTATACCTTAAAGCGGTTACCGACTATTAGACACCTGACTAAAAATTCACCCTTCTGCCAATTGGCAGAGGGGTGAATTTCATATTGACCGTACTTATTGTTTGTATTTTCGCTTCATTCTCCGATCTCTGTTTTCAATATCACGGAACCTTCGCTCATGTAGGTATCAGGCTCATAACTCATAATTTTCAAGCTGATCGTGGTTTCGGCAGAAGGATCCTTGTCAAGCTCCACGCCCTTCACATATTCACCGGGCTTCAGAAGCCCCGTTTCTCCAAGAATGTTTCCGTCCTTGTCCAGCACGCGCAGTTTCAAATATACACTGTTTTCTTCTGCATTCGTAAAATAAACGACCGCCTTGCTACCGTCCATCTTCACATTTGCGCACACAGAAAATCGGTACGCCATTCCATCCCGATAGGGTGAGGAATACTGAAGTTCCTCAGGCACATCGGGGATGCCCTGCATTGCCGCATCCTCAAAGGGAGGAGGTATGAACTTGCCTTGCTTCGGTGCGTTCATCACGGAAAGTACCACTACCATTACGATCACCGCGACAGCTGCCAGTATACCAAGAACATAAACAGGCGTAAAATTCAGCTTTTCCGCTTGTACTTTCTTTCGTTTTTTACTCATAACCATATTCCTCCGTAAACGGTATCTCATATGGAGGCATCAAACTCTTTTGGTGCGCCCATATGAAATACGGTTTGGGCGGAGGGGCTGATCTCAGCCCCTCCGCGGGGATTTCATGCTCACAGAGATCCGTCAGCTATAGTCGCTGATGGAGAAATAGACGTCGTAAACGACCTTCTTGCCCGTATCGACCCACTTGCCGTCGTAATAGTACCAGATCGAAAGCGTTTCACCCTCGACGACGTTCGGGTAGCGAAGCGTACAGCCTCCCTTATAGCAAGATACTTCTTCTACGACCGTTCCGTCGGAATTCTTAAATACAATGGTGACGGAGCTTGTCATATATTGAATGCCATTTCCACTGATCCAAAACTCTAATTCCGTATTGTGCTTGGCGGCATTATGCCGAATCTTATACGTTTGGGTGTCCTCGTACCAGATCACCTTATACCACTCTTCGATCATATTATTGGTGTAAGTGGTAGCGGAGAGACCCACGTCGGAGATGACGACTTTCATAGAATACTGGAGGATCACGGGCAGCTTTATCCAGCTCGCGCCTGCGTCAGAGGAATAGACGAGTCTCAGCGAGCCGTTAACAAACTGAATCACCGTATCACCGCTCAGGGTGTTCTCTGCCTCGTTATAGGTATAATCACCCAGGGTTGCCCGACCGGTAATGCTTCCGTCGGCAGCCATAAAGCCCACGACGTAGTTATTCTGCCCTACGATCATATCCATATTCTCTCCCGTCAGCGTTAAGCCTACGGTGTTGGTTTGACGCTCGTACGTGCATTGCACCTGATAGGTAGTGTCATTGACCAAGGTTGCATCGCCGGAGAGGGTAGCGGCGGTGATCATAGGTCCTTCGGTAACGGTACCCTCGGGAGCATCAATATAAACGGTGATCATACCGATTGAGGTGTTCTCCTCCAGAGGTTCACCTCCGATGATACCGAATTCCTCAGAAGCGGAGGGGGCTTCGTCACGGGAAGTACCGACCGCACTGTCAAGCTCCAGAAGACTGGACATTTCGCCTGTGGAGCTAAATACACCCGTAATGTCAACCAGCTGCTCAAAGGAAAGGGTGGCTGTGAGTTCTGTATCCGAATGGTTGGTTACGGTAATGGTGCGTGTCTCTTCACTCCATGCACCTTCTACGCCGCCTACATATTCATGACTACCGGGATCCCATTCACCTGAGGATGTCTTGATATAAGCAAAGGTCATATCATCCCACTCGATATCAACCGAGATGGTCTTATAAATGGCGCCCGTTGGCTGGAAATCACCGCCAACGACTATGGTAGCAGATTCGCCGTGCTCACCAACATTCGCTTCCGCAAAAACGGTGACCGACATTGACGCGATCATGAAGACCGCAAGAAAAAACGCAAATAGTTTCTTCATAATATGCAGTTCCTTTCTATGAATTTAACAGACCGAATCAGGTGGCGGAAATTTCAATTGTCAATACGTGTCCGATTTGGGTCCAGGTCTCACCGCCGTCGTTGGAGTAAGCCAGTTTGTATGTACCTGCGTTTTTAGGCAGTTCCAGATTTTTTGTTGTCCAGCAACCCTTTTCAACGTCATAGGTAGCGCTTTCGGCATTGACAACGCAGGAGGTTACTACGAGTCCATTCGAAGTGAGCAACGCGATCTGACAATCATCGCCGGTTGCATAATTCATATTTTCACCAACCAGGATGACAGGGGGCTTGATCTTGTACGAATCCGGCATATTTCCGGGGATGGTGGCGGCGTATGTGATCCTGTCCAAACTGTCAATGCCGACCTCAAGGTAACCGGTTGCCTCGAAGCCGAATGCCGTGATCTCAGGCACGGGAACGTAATACGCCGATTCAATGAGAACGGTGATCTCACCGACAACGTCTGCACTTACGCTGATTCTGCCGCTGATGTTAAAGGTGGCGGTGGCAGTGGGTGCTTCCTCAACCTCCGTATCCACCGCGGAAGCAAGCTCCAGAACGCCGTCGTCCATGGTGCCGCTGCCTTCGGTGAATGCGCCACCCACGGTGTCAACCCCACTCTCAAAGGAAAGGGTGGCATTGACTTCGGTATTGGAGTGGTTGGTTACGGTGATGTCGGCGCGATCGTTCTCCCAATAGCCTTC
>JAZSEA010000061.1:0-17549 GCA_045531455.1 Eubacteriales bacterium | reverse complement strand
CGACGTCCTCGGCGGTCCGAGCAGCACAACAATATAGAGTTAACTAAATTCAGAAGCTACATTTATAACCTTTTGATTAAATACACAGCAATAATTCAAATGGGTCCGGACCGCCGAGGACGTCGGTCCCTACGGACTCGTTATATCATTCTTACGAACATGTTGACTACATTATCGTACTTTAATACTAATTGAGGCTGTATCACTAAAAATGATACAGCCTCAAATTTCTGTTTACGAAAACTGTGAATTATAAAGTCCGGCGTAGGTGCCGCCGAGGGTCATGAGCTCTTGGTGGTTGCCCTGCTCGATGACGTTGCCGTCCTTGACGACGAGTATGGTGTCGGCGTTCTGAACAGTTGAGAGTCTGTGCGCGATGACGAAGCAGGTCCTGCCTTGCATCAGTCTCAGCATTGCCTCCTGGATCATTATCTCGGTTCTCGAGTCGACGTTCGAGGTCGCCTCGTCGAGGATCAGCATCGGCGAATCTGCGAGCATTGCGCGCGCGATCGTGATAAGCTGCTTCTGACCCTTCGAGATATTGACCCCGTTATCGGTCATAACCGTATCGTAGCCATCGGGGAGCGTTTGGATGAATGCGTCGATCTTTGCAGCGCGTGCCGCCGCAACGATCTCGTCCATTGTCGCGCCTTCCTTGCCGTATGCGATATTTTCCGCGATCGTGCCGCCGAAGAGCCAGGTCTCCTGAAGGACCATCGTGTACGCCGAGCGGAGGCTGTGGCGCGTGTATTCGCGGATCTCGTGACCGTCGAGGTCTATCGTACCTTCATTGACGTCATAAAAACGCATCAGAAGGTTGATTATGGTCGTTTTGCCCGCGCCCGTCGGTCCGACGATAGCGACGGTACTGCCCTGAGGTACGTCGAGGTTCAGATCCTTGATGATGATGCGGTCGGGCACGTAGCCGAATTTCACGTGGTCGATCTTGACCTCGCCCTTGATATCATCGGTCTCGATGGCGTTTTCGATATCGGGGGTCTCGGGGTCTTCGTCGATGATGCGGAAGATCCTCTCAGCCGCGGAGAGCGCCGACTGAAGATCGGCGAGGATGTTTGCAAACTCGTTGATCGGACCCGCAAAACGGCGCGAGTACTGAACAAAGGAGGAAAGGTATCCGATCTCGATGAAGAAGATCGAGAGGATCGGGTCGCCCCAATGCTCAGCGGGGGGCGGGACGGTTCCCGTGATCGAGAGCAGAAGAAAGATTCCGCCGAACATAATGATCAGCGAGAGCGCGAGATTGTTGATGAAATTGCTTGTGGGACCGATGATCGCGCCGTGATAGTCGGCTTCGTAATAAGCGTTGCAGGCGTCCTTATTGCGCTCGTCGAATTTCTCGCAGATATGCTCCTGACGTCCGTAAGCGCGGATCGTTTTCTGACCCGAGAGCATCTCCTCGGCGTATCCGTTGAGCTCGCCGAGCTTTGCCGAACGCTTTCTGAAAAGAGGACGGACGAAGGTGGTTCGCTTCTTTGTCAGCACAAGCGAGATCGGAACCGTGATGCAGAATACGAGAAGCAGCATCGGAGATATCGAGATCATCATTACGACCGAGCCGACGACCGTTACAACGCTTGCGCAGATCTGGAGAAGGTCGTGCGAAAGCGAGGTGTTGACGGTGTCAACGTCATAGGAAATATGGCTGATTATATCGCCCGTCTGATGCGTATCGAAATATCCGACGGGGAGAGTCAGAAGATGCTCGAAAATATCCTTTCTCAGCGAATACGTGATCTTTTTGCTGAGTCTGATCAGCGTCAGCGCAAGTCCGAGTGAAAGGAGCGCCGAGCCGATATAGCAGACGATAAGCCAGGAGACCTTGTTGAATATTACGTCAAACTGCACCTGACCTTCGCCTACGATCGCGTTGATCGCCTGACCCGAAAGCTTGGGTCCGACGAGCGCGAGAAGGTTTGCCGAGAGCATAAAGAAGAAGGCGAGGATGACGGTGCTTATATGCTTGAAGAGGTATTTCGAGAGTCTGACCAGGACTCGGTTTCGTGTTTTGGGGTCGAGCTTTTTGCCGCGCCCCGAGGTGTTGTTGGGATTTTTTGCATTACGAGGGTCACCCATCATCATACTGCCGGGACCCATACCGCCGCCTCTATTCAAGGATAGCACCTCCCATCTGCGAATGACTGATCTCGCTGTAGACCGCGCAGGTCTGCATCAGCTTTTCGTGATCACCCGCGCCGATTATGCGTCCCTCGTCAATGACGAGGATGAGATCGCAGGACATTACCGAGCTTACGCGCTGAGCAACGATAACGGTCGTGGTGTCGGCAAGCTCGCTTCCGATAGCACGGCGGAGCTCGGAGTCGGTTTTGTAGTCGAGAGCCGAGGATGAGTCGTCAAGGATGAGGATCTTCGGCTGACCCGCAACTGCGCGCGCGATGAGAAGACGCTGCTTCTAACCGCCCGAAATGTTCGCGCCCTTGGCGTCGATATGGTGGTCATAGCCGTCCTCATAAGCTTCGATGAAGGAGGAAGCCTGCGCGATGGAGGCGGCGCGCTCGATCTGCTCGTCGGAAATATCGCGCCCGAAGCGGATATTTTCGCGGATCGTGTCTGCAACGATGAAGTCGTGCTGCATCGCAACGCCGAACATAGAGTGGAGCTCCTCCTCGGGGATCGTGCGGACGTCGCGTCCGTCGATGCGTATCGAACCCGACGAGACATCGTAGAAACGCATCATAAGCGCGGTCAGCGTGGTCTTTCCGCTGCCCGTTGCACCGATGATGCCGAGCTTTTTGCCCGAACCGAGCTCAAAGGAAATATCGTGGAGGATATCTTTTGTGTTGTTGTAGGCAAAATCAACGTGGTCGAATACGATCCCGCGTTCACCCGCGCGGCGGGGATAATCTGAAGAGTCAGAAACGGGAAGTCCCTCGGGGGTGTCGAGAACCTCTGCGATTCGTGAAGCCGATGCGTTTGCCTTCGACCAGATGACGAAGATTCGCGTGATCGAGGTCATCGCCATCGAAATGAGGGTGAAATACTGAATAAACGAGATGATGTGGCCGGGCTCGCTGTTTCCGCCGTTAACGCGGTAAGCACCGACGAACACGACGCAGACGAGTCCGAGGTTCATAAAGAAATTCATAACGGGGTTCGCAGAGGACATTATCGAATTCGTCTTGCCCTCTATGTAAGCGAGATCACGGTTGACCTTGTCGTATCGGCGGTATTCGTAATCCTGCTTGGTCAGAGCCTTGATGACGCGGATGCCCTGCGCGTCCTCGCGGACAACGCGGATCATTCCGTCAACAGCCTTCTGCACCTTTGTGTAGAGCGGAAGACCCTTCGAGGTCAGCGAGTAGACCGCGATGAAGAGGAAGGGAAGAATGCAGATCATAACGAGTGTGAGCGCGCCGTCGAGGGTCGCGGTGATCGCCAGACCGCCGATAAGGAGGATCGGTGCGCGGACGCCCATTCTCTGCATCGTGTTGATGAAATTATGTATATTGTAGGTGTCGGTCGTGAGTCTCGATTCAAGGCTGGGAACAGTAAAGTGGTCGGTCTGCGCGGGCGAGAGGGTCATAGTACGGCGGAAGAGGTCGCTTCTGAGATCCTGCGCCATATCCTTGGCAAATCTCGCCGCCATTCTGTTTGCCCAGACGCTTCCGATGACTCCGAGAGCGGCGCAGGCGATCATGATCAGCGCCCAGATGACGATCTCGATAACAACACTCTTGATATCGGGGTCGGTCATTTTGGATACGGGCCTGATGACGTTGTCGATTATGTGGCTGAGGATATAGGGCAGAGCGAGCTCGATGAGGGTCGCAAAGCACTTGATCGTCAGCGTGAAGGACATAAATCTCGTGTAAGGCTTCAGATAAGCGAGTACTCTTTTCATTCCGAGTCTCCCTTCTTTGGCTTGTGGATGGCGCTTTCGAGGTCGCTGTAGGCGTCGCTCGAGAGCTTGGCGTAGTCGGCGGCTCTTGCGGCGAGACGCGCGGTCATATCCATATACATTTCAAGCTCTTCCTCTGTAAAGCCCTCGGTGATGTATGCGTTCCAACCGCGGATTATCGAGCGGACCTCGGGAAGGATATCGTGAGCCTTCTCCGTGGGATAAACGAGGGTTATTCTTCTGTCCTCGGAGGACTGCTCGCGCGTGACGAAGCCGTGGGTCTCGAGATAGGAGAGGCTTCGCGTGACGTTGCTTTTGTTGATGAAAAGCTTGCGGGCGATGGCATCCTGTGAAATACCCGGATTGCGGCAGACCGTGATGATATAGGTGTAATGCTGATCGCCGAGCTCGGTGCCCTCGAGCTTGTCTGCTCTCCAGATGGCGGCACATCGGCTGACGATATTTATATAACGCATAAGCGACGGCATGGTCTTTGCTCCTTTTGCTAATTAGTTGCGCACGCAACTGTTGATATAATTATATCACATTTTCGTGATTTGTCAAGGGGGGAAGAAAGTTTTTTTAATTGAGTGTAACTGAATTGAAATGTGAAAAGAAGGGCAGAAAACATTCTGCCCTTCTTCTGACATTGTTTGGTTTAGTCTCTCGGTTCTGAACTTATATCCTCAATGATCTTCGCGATCGCGCTTTCTCGGCAATGAACGGTGATGCGGTCGGCGACGGCTTTGAGATTGTCGGTGGCATTCTCGACGGCGTAGCCGATGTCGGCGGCAGCGACCATATCAATGTCGTTGTCGTAATCACCGACGCAGATGAGGGTGTGGCAGCCGAGCTTTTCCTTGAGCCAACGTGCGGCGCGCCCCTTGCTGTCGCGCAGGTTATTGAATTCGATTCCGAATTTCCAGCTTCGCGTGATGTTGAAATAAGGCGAAAAGATCTTTTTTACCTCGGAGTAGGTCTCGTCGGTGCCCTCGTTGTGCATAACTGCTATCATCTTTACGAAAGGATTTGTGAAGGAATCCACGAATTCGCGGCGCGCCTCTGGTGAATCATTTTCGTCAAAGGTATAGACCTTCGCGGAGTCAACGGTGTTGACGTGAAAGGATTTTATTCCCTTGCAGTGATCGTATGCCGTGAAGGCGTGGAGCATCTGCTCCTTTGATACTTCGCCCTGATAGAAGGTCTTCTTTCCGTCAAGCGAAACGATGAAGGCACCGTTGTAGGCAAGGATGGGCGCGTTGGGAGTGATCACGTTAGCGGCTCCCGTGGCGAACATTTCGTAATTTCGTCCGCTTGCGAAGGTGAAATATCCTCCCTCGGACTGAAAATATTCTATGGCTTCAATATTTTTCTTTGATATCTGCTGATCGATGTAGATCGTCCCGTCGAAGTCGGAGCAGATGAGGTATCCGTCAAATTTTCCCATATGGTGTTCCTTTATTTTTTATAGTTTATCGGGCAGGCGGTAGATCGAGCTTTTGCCGCCGCAGACGTCATCCTCGATCTTCTCGGACAGAGTCGAGCCCGTGGGTGAGTCGTCGGTAGTGATGAATTTGCCACGGAAGTAGAATCGGGGGAGAAGATGCGGCTTTTTCGTGACGGTGAGGTAGCTGTAGAGAGGGGTCGAGGTGAACCAATGACCAAATCCCTTGTGCGAATGGATGATCATTTCGGTCTTGATCTCGTATTTCTCGATGACGGAACGCCAGACGTTTTCGGGCGTGTCGCAGACGGCGAAGAGATAGACCGTGCCGCCGTTTGGGAGAGTCAGACGGAAATAGATGACGTTGCATTCGCAATCGCGCGAGAGGCGGAGCGGATGCTCGGTCCGCAGAGAGGGCGCGACGAGAGGCATTATCTCCTCGATTACGATTCCGTAGAGGAGATCGGGCTCCTTTTCGGACTCATCGTTCTTTTTATTTGAAAACAGACGGGCGAAGAAGCCCTTCTTTTCTTTATTATCATCGTTTTTTGATTCAAAGGAGGTGTAAAACTCGCGGACGGTCTCGGTAAGGCTTTGATAGATCGCGCAGTCCGAGACTGCGACGGGCATTACGTAGATCTTCGGTGCGGCGTGAGATCCCGTGAAGCGCGAGGTGTGGGTGCATCCGAGGGCGTAGATCGGCCAGAGATCGAGGCGCACCGACGGCATAAATCCGACAAATTCGGTGTCACACTTCAATTCCTCGCAAAGCTCGGCAAAATCGCGCTCCTCCTCGGGAAAAACGGGTCTTGAATTCGAGAGAAAGTCAAAAATCATTTTCCTTGCTCCTTTCGGTTATAAAATTATTATACTATATTTTCAAGATAAAATCAATAGCCGCCCGAAAAATTCGGGCGGCCGGTTATTACTTTGTTATTTTTATCAGGAACGCCTCTTGGCTTGAGTGTGCCTTTATTTGCGCATAGGAATATGTGTCAAGGTGAGCAAATACATAAACATCCTCTTTTTCAAGCTCGTACTTCATAAGATAGTTATGTTCGGTTTCGGTGAACACTACTTTATTGCCGGTGCGTTTGATTATGGTATAAGTTTTTCCGTCAAAGGAGACATCTTTTAAATATATCTGTGCTTCAACGTCTCCTATAGCAGGATAATAATCGGCGATCAATATCGAAGCTGCTTCGCCGCGTGCCGTTTTTTCGATAAAAGCATTCCAAAGCTCGATTTTTGACTGGATTTCAAGATTCGAGGTGATGACCCAATCGCCCTTCTGAACATCTGCGTAAAGCTCTTCGACAGTTAATTTTGCTGAGTATGCCAAAGCCGGGCTTATGGGCTTGACTTCAACGGGAGTTCTGTCGGGATTCTCGAGGTATTCGTTGTAGGCTCTGTAGCGTTGGTAAATTATATCTAAGCCATCATCGCTGATAATGCCTTTTTTATGTGCTACTCCAAGACTTATGATCTGACCGTTACAGAAGACTTTCAGCGAAGCTCCGGTAGGAAGGTAGTGGAACAAATAGTTGCCGATATGATACTGATTAACCATATCGGATTGGCCTAAAGCAGCCCAAACCACGCAGTCTCCGACGGTTCCGTAATATCTGAAATTCTCTTCGAACGTACTATCGGGAGTATTTTTATTCTTTGCGAAAGCGGTGCTTTCGTTCTTGAATGTGAGATAAGCCTCGTTTGCGGCGCATTCCCTGTCTTTTCGGTTTTGATATTTCTTATCCAAGGAATCAAGTGTATCAATATACTTTTTCTGTTTTGCTTCAAAGAGCAATGTGTTGATTTCTTCGATTACCGAGTTGGATACAGCTTCAAGAACGGGCGTGTACTGTGCATAGCTGTATTCGTAATCCGTATTGACGATCCAACAACCGCAGGAAACGAATTGATCATGTCTTTCTTTGATCTTTTTGATATTTTCGTCGTTTAACCATCCGAGATTGTAGGCATCTTTAAGAGATTCGAACTGTCCGCCGCGGTAAGCAAAAAGATAGAAGGAATAATCATTGTTGATTATTGTGTTGCCCGCCTTGATTGTATTGTTCTTTCCTTCAAGGCGTGAATTCATTGCGAGAATGATGCATGAGTTGATCGTTCCGTAATATCTGGTGTAAAAGTGGTCTTCCGTATTTTCACTGAATAGGTAAGAGGTATAGCTGTTAGTATTGGATTTTGCCATACTACTTATCTTACTATCTCTGTAAGATGGATTATCTTCGCTGATTTCTTTGTATTCTGCATCATATACGTATTGATACCAAGCTTCCTTGAGCTCTGCGATCATTTCTGCGGAAATAGGCTCAAGATCCGGGGTGAAGATGGGATAGGGCGCGTTTTCAATATGATCGGAGGGGATTTCGATGGTGACTTCTGTATTTTCGGGTGAAGCTTCTGTGATAGCTTCGGTGGTGTCTGAAAGTGTTTCTGTATTGGATTCGGCAGAGTCCGCGATTGCTTCGCTTATGCTATCCCCTCCGCTTCCGGCGGCTAAAAGATTGAAATGAGTGGATACGTAACTTACGACCGGTATGATTGCGCTGATAAGCACGAGACACGCAACGAGTGTGATGGAGTATCTTATCGAGCGGCGTGTGACGGTTTTGTCGCGCTCGGGCGACCTCTTCATATCGGGTGCCTTGATATCGTCGATGACCTCGGCGATAAGATCGCGGTCGATGTAATCAAGAGATTCAATGAGGCGTGCGTTTTCGAAATTTATGTTGTTTCTCATACTGTGAAACCTTCCTTCCTGAGTTCTTGTGTAAGCTTCTTTCTCATTCGATGGAGAGTGACCTTGATCTTACTCTCGCCGAAGCCTGTTTGCTTTGAAATCTCTGCGAGACTCATATCCATCCAATAGCGCATGATGAAGAGCTTTCTGGCGGTTTTGTCCGACTTGCGCAGGAATTGGTTGATAAGTTCGCCCGCGCGGCGTGCCTCAAATCGGGCGGCGAGGTCGGTGCCGTCCTCGATCATTGAGAGAAATTCCTCGCCGACGACCTGAACGTTCTTGCCGCGCTTCCAGGCGTTGTTGGCACGGGACCTGCTTATCGACTGACGGCGGACTATCTCGCTGAGGTATGCGGAAAAGCTTTCGGGGTGCTCGGGCGGGATCGAATTCCAGAGAGCGAGAAGCGAATCGTTCAGTACCTCCTCGCGGTCCTCGCGGAGCGCAAGGAAATTCGACGCGACGTAGAGGCAGAGATTGCCGTATTTGTCCTCTGTCTCCTTTATCGCCCGTTCGTCACGCGCGAAGAACAATTCAATTATCTTTTCGTCCTGCATTAAGTTTACCTCCTTTGAAGTCTTTGAGTTGTCCCTTCATCCTATAAGTAGCAATTCCGCGCGGAAGGTTACAGTATTTTTGAAAGTTTTTTCATTATTATGATAACATATTTTCGCTACGGTGTCAAGAAACAGCCGCCCCAAAAAATCGGGCGGCTGTTTGCTTTTTAGAACAGGTCTTCCTGATTTGCGGTCTTGATGCCTGCGCCCGCGAGAGCTGCGGAGGCAACGGCGTTGTCGTCAACGCGGAAGATCATATACGCGTGTCCGTCGGGAGCGAGGAACGCGTAGGTGTACTCGACGATGACGTGTGCCTCGGCAAGGACCTCGAGGATGGTTGCCATACTGCCGGGCTTATCCTCGATCTCTGCGGCGAGAACGTCGGTCACGGTCGAGATGTATCCGCCCTCGCGGAGAACGGTCTCGGTCGCCTTCGGGTCATCGCAGATGATGCGGAGGATTCCGAAATCCTGCGTGTCCGCGATAGAGAGGGCGCGGAGGTTGATATTATGATTTGCAAGGAAACGGGTCGCTGCAGCGAGCTCGCCCTTCTTGTTTTCAATAAAAACGGAAATCTGTTTTACGCTCATTTATGAAACTCCTTTCAATTGTGAAGTTTATAGCTTTTATTTAATTACGTTTTTTCGGGGGCTTTGCCTCCGAAAAAACACCTTTGAGGCGAGCGAGGCGAGCCCGCGCGCCGAGGGGAGCCGTCAAAATCTTTGATTTGGGCGGCGGCGATAAGCGCGCGTACCCTCAATTGTAAAACGAAGTTTTACAATTGGAGATTTAATCGTGCAACTTTCTCTTATCGATTACGCGGACAGCCTTGCCCTCGCTTCGGGTAATTGTCTTGGGTGCGACGAGGTGGACCTTCGGGTTGATACCGAGCATCGTCTTGATAGCGTCGGCAAGAGCCTTTTCCTTGATCGCAAGATCCTTGACGGTATCAGAGAACTGCTCGGGACTCAGCTCGACCGAAACGTCGAGGGTGTCGTTGTTCTTGACACGGTCGACCTCGATGAGGTAGTTCGGCGAATAGCCTTCCTTGATGAGGACGGTCTCGATCTGGGAGGGGAATACGTTTACGCCGCGGATGATGAGCATATCGTCGCTTCGACCCATCGGCTTCGACATCTTGATGAGTGTTCTGCCGCAGGAGCATTTCTTTCTCGAGAGAACGCAGATATCGCGGGTGCGGTAGCGGAGGAGCGGGAAGCCTTCCTTGTCAAGGCTTGTGAATACGAGCTCGCCTTTTGAGCCTTCGGGAAGTACCTCGCCCGTCTCGGGGTCAATGATCTCTGCGTAGAAGTGGTCCTCGTTGATGTGCATACCCTTCTGTGCCTCGCATTCGAAGGCAACGCCGGGGCCCGAGGTCTCGGTGAGACCGTAGATATCGTAAGCCTTGATGCCGAGCGATTTTTCGATGTCGCGGCGCATCTCTTCCGTCCAGGGCTCTGCACCGAAGATGCCCGCCTTGAGGTCGATATCGTCGGGAGTGAGACCCATTTCCTTGAGGGTCTCGCCGATGTATGCGGCATAGGAGGGAGTACAGCAAAGAATGGTTGCGTGAAGGTCGCGCATAAACTGGATCTGACGCTCGGTGTTGCCCGAGGACATCGGAAGAGTCAGGCATCCAACCTTATGCGAGCCGCCGTTGAGACCGGGACCGCCCGTGAAGAGTCCGTAGCCGTAAGCGACCTGGCAAACGTCCTCGTTGGTGCCGCCGACAGCGGTTACCGCACGCGCACAGCAATCCTCCCACATATCGACGTCAGCCTGCGTGTAGAATGCTACGACACGTCTGCCCGTCGTACCCGAGGTGGACTGGATACGGACACAGTTCTTGAGATCTGTGCCGAGAAGTCCGTAGGGGTAAGCGTCGCGGAGGTCGGCTTTGGTGAGGAAGGGAAGCTTATGAATATCGTCAATGCTCTTAATGTCATCGGGAGTGACGCCCTTTGCGTCCATAAGGTTGCGGTAATATTTTACGTTTTCATAAACGCGCTTTACCTGCTGTACGAGTTTTTCGGACTGAAGCGCCCTCATGTCATCAAGCGCCATGCACTCTAATTCGGGCTGGTAGTATTTCGCCATCGGAATGGTCTCCTTGCTATAGAAATTGGTATAATTATACACCTATATGCGCGATTTGTCAAGAAAAAATGAATAATTGTTGAGAAAATGTTGATATAGTGAATATATTCCACAAAGCCTCTCGAAACACCGCATTTGTTGCCAAGTTGATATAAAAAATGCAAACAATTTGTTAATTATACTTTGGCTATTGCTTTTCAAAACACTATATTGTATAATATATTTGAAGGCAGGTACCGGCTATCAAAAATAATGAACGTGTAGGAAAACAAATGAAAAGAGAATTATTGATCACAAAAATTATCGCACTTTGTTGAGCATGTTTCATTTTAGTAACCCCGCTCACTATTAACGCCGTCGATTATTCGGTTAAAAAAACGGCGCGGTCATGGCGGGAGAGCCCGTGGGAAATCGCATATATACGATCTATACACAAAGCGGTAAAGTGTTTGACGTATGGAATGGGTTGAAGTCCGATAATACGATAGTATGGACCTATAACTACAACGGCGATATGTGTCAGGAATGGAAGTTTATTTTCGTTTCGGAAACAGAAGATGGAAAATGTGAATATGTTATTTTAACCATCATAATTATTAATTAGTTTGAAAGGAGATTACCATGAAAAAACACCTTATGATATTATCATTTTGTTTCGCGCTTATAATGCTGTTTGGAGCATGTAACTCAGCAACCTCTGATGACGCACACGAATCAGAAAAAGTTGACAATAAAAAAGACGATATCGCATATGAGGCATATACTGCATATATCGATGTCGCGGGGATGGAAGGTACAAGTGAGAAAATCGAGGCTTCAAAAAAACTGTTATATTTAAGCGAAGCAGATATTCCCACGCCGACAATAAAAGCTATTTCGGTAGAAGTGTTGGGAAAGAGGCTCAACGCGGACTTCAGCCAAAGTAAAGTGTGGTCTGTATTTACTCCTGCCTACGTTTATAAAACGTCCGAAGGAGATAAAATAACGGTTGATTCTTCCGGTAAGGTTATATCGTTTACATCCGCGACCTCTTCCTCAAATGTTATTGAAAATGTTGATCAAGGCAAAGCTTTAACTCCTGAAGAATCACTCGCAAAAGCTACGGAATACTTTAAAAAACTGTTGGGTGATGAACTCTTATCGCAGTACTCTGCCGAGTTGCCTGATACGTCGATGAGTGTTGTAAGGATTCGTTTCCGTAGAAATAATTTTGATTTCGGATCGTATTCGATAACTGATAAAATAATCATAAAGCTGGATGAGGAAGGTAATCTGCTTGGTTACGACCTATATAATGTCGGTGCTTATGATAATAAAAAGATTCCTACAGGTTTTAACGACGAGAAAATCAAAGAGATCATTAATGCCTCTTTGATAGACAATAAATCAGATATCGAGGTCTCAGACCAAAGAAATCTTGTCATTCTTTCTGACGGACGACTGGCATGCAATACATGTTTTAGGCTGATAGACGGCGAGGCTGCGGGCGAATGGGCGAGTGTCTTGATACCTTTGGAATAATTTAAGGCAATACCGCACGGCTTGCATTTGAAGCCGTGCGGTATTATTATTGAGTTAATTCCTCGGTCTCCATTTATCGGGAGTTGTTCCGAGGTTGACCTTGGGATCGTCGACGCTTGCGACGTAGGGCATACCCTCGTAGATCTGATGGATGCCGTAGCTGAGCGCGCGATCGAAGAGGCTTAAGTTATAATCCTCGTATATATCCTTATACTTTTCGGTAATATGGTCGCGGAGGGCGAAGATCAGCGTGGTTCTCTCGGACTGGGGGACCTTCTTTCCTTCCTCGGTCTTGGTGAAGAAATCGTTGAGGAGGGTCACGGTGTTGTCAACGAGTCCTGTTTTGCTGTAGACCTCGTAGAGCGCGTAGGAATGAGCAAATTCGGGGATCAGACGAAGCTTTGCGATGCGATATGCTTCCGCGGGAGTTGCGAGCTCTGCGGCGGCGTCGAAGAGCTCAAAGCCGCGTGTTACAAGCTCGGATTCGGTGACCTTCGCGCCGTAATCGAGGTACTTCGACCAATCGACGTTCTCGAAATTCTTGATCATATCGAGGGTCAGCTCGGAGGGGAGCTCGCGGTTTATGCGGTCGACCTTGTGCGCGTAGATCGTTTTTGAGAATCTGTCGTGGATGCCGAAATGCTTATCCTCGACGAGCTTTTGACCGAAGTCGATATACTCGCGGATGTACTTCCAACCGCGTCCGTAATAGCCCTTGAGAAAATCGTTGATGTAATTCTGATATTCCTCCTCCGCCATATAGGGGTTCCAGAGGAGCTTTGCCATAACGTATGAGCGGAGCTCGGGGAAGTCGCAGGTCTCGGAGAAGAAGTTGCCCTCCTCGTAAACGCCGATTACGTGGTTGTCTGCGAAGAATTTTGCATTCTCACGAAGGACCTTGAAGTTGGGGAAGAAGGTCACTGATTCAACGTAATTCGTGGTGTAATCCCAGACGTAGAGCTTGTCGCTGACCTTTGCCCAATGCGAAATATCCTCGGAGATCGTCTTTTCGCTTCCCGCCATTGCGTAAACGTCACGACAGGTGCCGAGAGGATGCGAGAAGCAGCACTCGATGGTGCAGAAGCGGACGATGACGTTGTCAGCGGGCGGAGTCTTGCAGATGCTCCTGGTGTGGTGATATGCGAGGGTGTCGAATTTCAGATCGGGATAGTCGGCTGCGAACTCTTCTGCGATCGCGTTGACAAAACGGATCTGCGCGCCCGAGAATGCGCCCTCTTCTTCATAGATCTTCCGACATTCGGGGCACATACAGGGCTTCTGCGCCGTGCCGTTATCGGGCTGTGAGATCGATATGATCTTTGCGTCGGGGCGATCCTTGAGCAGGGAGCGAACCTTTTCCTTGACGAGATCCATTACGTCGGGGTTGGAAAGGCAGGGCTGTGCACCCCAGCCGCTCTGACGCGTGCCGTCTTCATTAAGAGCAAAATACTCGGGATGATCGGCGAAGTATTCCTTGACCGAGATCCAGTTTTCAAGGGTATGGACGAAGCCGCCGATGTACTCGATCTTTCCGCCGTATTCCGCGGGGGAGTTGTTGTAGACGCCGTTTAGCTTGAGCTTTGGCTGGAAATTGTTCTGACGCGAGGTGACGAAGTCGATGTCGCGGTATTCGAAGACAGGTACCTGCTCGTCGCGCTCGATCGGCTGAACACCGAGAACGTCGCGGACGGGGATCTTTTCGTAATCGGATGCGTAGAAGCGACAGCCGAGGTAGTCCTCGAGGAAGGTGTAGACACCGTAGAGCGCGCCGCGAACACCGCTTCCCGCGATGAAGAGCTTCTTGCCGACGGTTTCGATGACAAATCCCTCCGCGCCGAGCTTCTTTGTGTCAAACTGACCCTCTGCCGAGCGGTTTGTGTAGCCGACGAGGATCTCGAATTCTCCCTCGGGCTCGGCATCGGTCAATACGGGAAGCTCAACTCCCGAGATCTTTTTTAGGTAGCCTTGAAGCTCGGACGCCGCCTTTATATTCGATTCGGTCGAGCCCTCGGGGCGGATGATCACGTATTCGGAAATACTGTTCTGTACAAACACAAGCGTATCCTCCTTGATGATAAAAGGTTCTTCGGTTTCTTCGGGTTCTTCTGTGGTTTCGTCGGAAATTCCGGATGTTGATTCATCCTCGTCGGTCGTGATGACGCCCGTATCGGGAGAGCAGGAGACGGCGGCGAGAAGCATTATCAGCGCAAGCATACAGCAGATCAGTCGTCTCATCATGATAAACTCCTTAAAAAGTCTTCGGATTCCTGTCTTGACTTGAAGATGATAATATTCTTTTCCTTGTATTTTTCAAGCAATTCGATGACCCTCGGGCGGCTTTCTTCGTTGTATTTTCTGACGAATTCGATAAATTCGAGGTCGGGCTCGGTCTCGACCCAAGGCATGTCTGCTCTCGGCTTGCCGCGGCGTTCTTCGATGCCCGAAAGACAGACCTCGGGCGGGTAATCGAGGAAGATGACGGTGTCGCAGGCTTCCATACGGAGCTCGAGCGTCGAGCCGTAGTTGCCGTCGATGATCCATTCGGAAAGTGCGACGGTTTCTCGGAGTGCCGCGCGGAATTCCTCCTTCGGCTTTGTCGTTCGGTCGGGGTTCCAGTACATCATATCGAGGTAGTGAAGCGGCAGACCCGTCTTTTCGGTCAATGAGCGGGCAAAAGTGCTCTTGCCGCTTCCGGGACAGCCGATTATCATAATGCGCTTCATTAGGTCACCTCCGTTTTTTCTTTATTATATCAAAAGGAAGAAAGATTGTCAAGGAAGCCCTTGATTTTTTTGGCTTTTTGTGATATTATTATCCTATAAATTCTAAGGAGATCGCTATGAACATTCTTCGTGAAAAGATCATAAAGGGTGAGAAGACCTGCGGTACGCTCGTCAGCCTCACCGATCCCGCGCTATGCGAGATAATGGGCATCGTTGGATATGACTACATCTGGATAGATATGGAGCACACTTATATGTCGTATAAGGAGGTACTCTGCCACCTGAATGCGGCAAGGTCGGTCGGCGCGGCATCTGTGGTAAGACTGCCGCAAAACGATCTGACGGTAACAAAAAAGATCCTCGAGATGGGTCCCGAGGGCATCATATTCCCGATGATGCGAACGCCCGAGGAGGTTCGCGAGATGATCGGTGCAACGCTATATCCGCCCCACGGTACTCGCGGCTTCGGTCCGATGAGAGCTATCCGCTACGGCGAGACCGACTGCAAGTATTATACCGACGAGGAAAGCTTCGAGCTTTGCCGCTTTATGCAGATCGAGCACGTTGAATGCGTTGAAAATCTTGAGGAAATAGTCAAGATCCCTTATATCGACGGATTTATCTTCGGTCCGAACGATCTTTCGGGCTCTCTCGGCGAGCTTGGAAACGTTTTCGGCGATAAAACGATGGATCAGATCCGCCGGGCGCTCAAGATCGTAAAGGAAAACGGCAAATACGTCGGACTCGCAACGGGTGATCTTCGCCCCGAAACGCTTCGTTTCTGGTCGGAGCTCGGGATAGATATGATGACTGTCGGCGCCGATTGGAATTTTGTTTTTGACGCCGCGAAGAACACGAGAAATCTGCTTCAGAAATATCATATGGAGGCGTAAGATGAGGCTCATAAAGCAGGAATTTATCTTCGGCGAGCCGCTTCCGACGCCCGAATGCCACGCATCGACCGTTATCGTCGGCGAGGACGGCAGAAGGCTCGCGGCTTGGTTTGCGGGAACAAAGGAGGCAAATCCCGACGTCCTCATCTTTGTCAGCAGATATGAGGACGGAAAATGGAGCGATCCGCGCGCCGTTACTCCCGAGGTCGGCGTTCAGCATTGGAACCCCGTCCTTTTCCAAATGAACGGAGAGGTCGTGCTCTTTTATAAAATGGGCTACCCCATTGCAGATTGGCACACGAGGTATATAACGTCGAAGGACTTCGGCGAAACCTGGTCGGAGCCGCGCGAGCTTGTACCGGGCGACGTGAGCGGAGGCAGAGGCCCCGTCAAAAATAAGCCCATACGCATCTCGAACGGTAATATCCTTGCTCCGGGATCTACGGAGAGAGGACCCTGGCGTTGCTTTGTCGATATTTATGACGGCAAAGAATGGCGTAAGCGCGATATTCCCGTGACTCTCGAGGGAGCGGAGAAGATCAACGTCATCCAGCCGACTCTTTGGGAAAGCTCGGAGGGAAATATCCACGCGCTTATACGCTCCAATATCGGCAGAATTTACCGCTCGGATTCAAAGGATCACGGCGATAGCTGGTCGCCGATATACCCCACCGATATGCCGAACAATAACAGCGGAATAGATTGCGTGAAGCTATCCGACGGAAGGATCGTGCTTCTTTGTAATCCCGTAGAAAAGAATTGGGGTCCGAGAACGCCGCTTTCGCTCTATATTTCGGATAATAACGGCGAGAGCTTTGAAAAAATTCTCGATCTTGAAACCGATGAGGGTGGATTTGCATATCCCTCGGTCGTTGAGTGTGGCGGACGTTTGCATATCGTTTATACCTATAACCGCAAAAAGATCGTTTACGCGGAAATTGAAATATAATGAAAAGAGGATCTTATTTTGTATAAAACCGAAGCACATCTGCATACCTATCCCGTATCCTCCTGCGCACAGCTTACTCCCGTCGAGCAGGTCAGACTTTTCAAGGAGGCGGGCTACGATACCGTCATCGTTTCCGATCATTTTTCTCCCCATCATTTCAAGAAGCTCGGCGAGCATCTCAGCTTCGCGGAGAAGGTAGATAAGCTCTGCGATGCCTATCTCGAGGCAAAGGCGGAGGGCGACCGCATCGGTCTTACCGTTCTTTTCTCGGTCGAGCTCAGCTTCCATAAGAATCACTATCTGCTTTACGGCGTAACTCGTGAGTTCCTCAAGCTCCGCGAGGATATTTTCGATATCGATATCGACGAGCTTTACGCGCACCTCAAGGCGCACGGCATAACGATCATTCAGGCACATTCGCACAGAGCGGAGAAGTGCGTGCCCCATCCGCATCACGTTGACGGCTTTGAGATCAATTTCAACCTGCGCAAGGATAATTATAATGAAAGAACCGTGAAGGTCGCAAAGGAATATAATTTGCCGCTGACGATCGGTTCGGATGCTCACAGACCCGAGGACGTGGGTATTTCCGCTACACTTTCCGAGGAAAAGATCGAGAGCATAGAGCAGTATCTGCGGCTTGTCTTTGAGAGAAAGCTCATCCTTTCGGTCGGAACAGATCTCTGACCGTATAGCCGAAGAGAGCCGAACCCATAAGCTCTGCGGC
>JAZSEA010000059.1:0-5159 GCA_045531455.1 Eubacteriales bacterium | reverse complement strand
GGGCAGATTTTCCCGATAACTGCAGTTCTTTCCTTGATAATATTAATATATGATCATCGAAAAGAACCTTGTTCTCGAAAAAATCTGCTCCGTCAAAACTGCTCGCACCTCACGGCGAACTAATTTTTGATGGATTTTGGTGGGTTTTTGCGAAGCAAGGTATTAACCTTGCGAGTAAAAGCACGCCGAAATACGCGAAAAGTAATCGCCGTGAGGCAATTAAGTTCGGCTCCCATACGGCTAATCAGTGGCAACCGTGGCAGGTTGAGCAGTCGTGTGTGCAAGCAGAGGGATCCTCACCGGTGATCTGCTGCATCATAATGTTATTGATCTGTGTGAGAAGCTCGCGAACCTGATCCTGCTTTTCGCTGAATTCAACAAAGGTCTTGGATGCGGTGATCTCACCGTAGAGTCCCTGGAGTCTGCCCTGAACTGTTTCAATGATGAATGCGTTGGGTTCGGGCTTGGTATTTTCTTCAGCGAGAAGCTGCTGCTGTACGGAGTACTCGCGGATCTTATCCTGGAGAGCCTCGTCTGCAACGTAAGCCGCCTCTGCCTTCTCATATGCCTTCATAAGTTCGCTTTCTTTTACTTCCTTGCCGATAGTTGCGGCAAGCTCAAGAATCTGTGCTTTTTCCATTTTATATAATTCCTTTCAAATTTAAATCTTATTTTACTTCTTCGCCGATCAGGGCGTAGGGTTGTGTTTTGGTTACTTTTACGTTTACGTAATCTCCCTCTGAGGCTGTTTTGGAGGCAAACAAAAGGATCTTGTTGCCCTCGGTTCTTCCCTCGAGCATTCCCTCATTGTTCTTGCTCTTACCTTGACAGATCACACGGTAAGTCTTGCCGAGGCAAGCTACGTTAATCCCTGAAGCGATCTCGGTCTGAAGATCGAGAAGGCGTCTCATTCTGTCAGTTTTGACTTCATCGGGAATCGCATTTGTCATTTTTGCCGCGGGAGTGCCGTTTCTCGGAGAATAGATGAAGGAGAAAACCATATCGTATCTGACATTCGCAAGGATTTCAAGTGTCTTCTCGAAATCTTCCTCAGTTTCGCCGGGGAAACCGACGATAATATCCGTTGAAAGAGTTGCTTCGGGGAGCTTTTCCTTGATATAATTTACGGTGTCGAGATATTTTTCTGCGGTATAGCCGCGGTTCATTATCTTGAGGATCTCGCTTGAGCCCGATTGAAGCGGCAGATGGAATTGACGCGCGATACGCTCGTTTCTTGCCATAACGTCGATAAGCTTCTTTGTTGCATCCTTCGGGTGACTTGTCATAAAATGAAGCTTATAGTCTCCTTCGATCGAAGCAAGCCGCTCGAGAAGATCTGCGAAATCACAGTTAAATTCACATCCTCTGCCGTATGAATTTACGTTCTGTCCGAGGAGTGTGATGTCTTTATATCCATCTTCGACAAGCTGACGGACTTCCGCCTCTATAGCATCGGGGTGACGGCTGCGCTCTCTGCCTCTGACGTATGGAACGATGCAGTATGAGCAGAAATTATTGCATCCGTACATAATGCTGACCCAAGCCTTATAATTGCTCTCGCGGACAACGGGAATATCCTCGACCACGGGAGGAGTAGATTCGGGAATGACAAAAAGTCTCTTGCCGCCGCTCAATCTTCTGTAAAGAAGCTCGGGGAACATATAGATATCGGACGTGCCGAAGGTGAAATCCACGTAAGGATATTTATGCTTGATCTCGTCAGCGCGATGCTCCTGCGATGGCATACATCCGCATACTGCGATAATAAGATCGTGATTTTTCGTTTTACAATGCTTGTACTGACCGATAAGAGAAAGTGCTTTCTTTTCCGCGTGCTCCCTCACCGCGCAGGTGTTTACTACTATCAGATCGGCTTCGTCGGGATCGTTAGTCAAGGAATAACCCATCTGAACAGCCATTCCCGCGATACGCTCGCTGTCGGCTTCGTTTTGCTGACAGCCAAAGGTCTGCACGAAGCATTTATATCCCTTCTCCGAAATCAAGGAAAACACGCGCTTTGCGTACTCTTCTCTGCCTTCGGGAGCAGGTTTTTCAGTTGTTCTTTTAATACATTCGCTCATAACAATATTACTCGATTATACATAAATATTATATCACTTTATTATACTACAAAATCGCGTTTATGTCAAGTGTAAATTGAGGAATTGATGTTCTATATAATAAAAATGAATGTTGACAAGCATTGGTTTTTATGATAAAATGATATTGTAATACGATGAGAGGTGATGAAATGAAGCTAAAATATTTGACTATACTAAGCGATTTTTTTACTCCGGAGTTTGTTAATAACTATACACGCGATGAACTCATTTCAATGGGTATCAGGCTTCGCCTTGAATCTTCATATATCACAGATTATATCAAGCGCCAGGTAAACGAAGAATTGGATTTTGATTGTTCTCGCATAAATATTTCTTGTAAACTATCAAATATTCGCAATACAATCAGTACTATTGATTCAATTTGTGAGGTTGATACAAACTTTGATTTGAGTTATTTTTCAAAAACAACATCAGAAAAAGAAAAATATCTGCTCAATTTAATTGAAGATGCTCTTGTACGTTTTTGTAATAACAAAGAAATTGATTTTTCAATATTTAAAAAACATATTGATACTTTTCGATCAATTACCAGCAATGTTGAATTTTATATTCCAAAGAAACAATGCAAACGAGGGAAGTTTTTAGCTAAAGTATTTTGTGTTCATACTATAACCGAGATAATCTACTTTATTGATATATTCAAAGATAATATCCTTATTTCCAGAAAACTTTTAGGCGTTTCAATGCCGAATACTATGACTTACAGATCAAATATTTATCGAATGAAGTGGAAAGATAATACAATAACGATCAACAGCTACTACAATAACATTTATGCAACCATAGATGTTGACACCGAACAAATCGAATCAATAAAAAATGGTATTGATGTCATCAACTATAAATCTCAAATTGATAGAGTATATCAAATCAAAGCGTCTATAGCAACAAAACTTAGGGTAATTTCGGAAGATTTTTGTATTGATAATTGGATTGAGAATTCTAAAGGTCAAGTACTTGCATTTGTTTCTATGTTTAAGAAAGGTCTCGACCGTTATATCGCTGTAATAGATTCAACAGGCGACCTTCGAATCGAATATTGCACCGATGTATCAAACATTGATTTAGTCTCTGATATTAAGAAAAGCCTAAAATGGGTTCAATAGTCTCATAGTAATATTTGGTATGTCTACATCTGCATTGACATTCTCTGCAATTTTTGATATAATATTATTACTACTTTTCTTAAACGGATATTTTTATGAAAATTTCTTTTAAAACGGTAATAATTATTGCGGTATTGGGTACGGCAATATCCTTAACCTGCCTGATAGCGGCATTGTGTATCCATCTGAATGAAGTGCCTTATGATACGGAAGGCGAGTCGACTCCTTCGGAAATGTCAGATTTATCGGAAGACTTTCTTGACATAACCACCGTTTCGCCGGAAACTACTCTTGAGGAATCGGAATCGGTCACAGAGACCGAAACTGAAACTACCGATGTCGAAACTACCGTCGAAGAAACCACGGTTGAGGAAACGACGATCGCAGAAACTACGGTAGAAACCACCGAAGAGACCACCGAAGAATTAACTGAAACTAAACCGGAGACTGCCGAGGAGACTACAGAAGAGATAACCGAAACAGAAGCGCAAACCACCGAAGAAACAACTGAAGAAATTACTGAAACCGAACCCGAAACTACCGCTCATATCCATATGTATTCCGATTGGGTAGTTGAAATAAAGCCTTCCTGCGAGAAAGAAGGCTTAAATTCGCGTACTTGCGAATGCGGCGAGGTTCAATATCTCAGCGTAGCGGCAAGCGGTCATAAAACCAAGAAGTTGAATGCTGTTTCCGCCACTTGTCTGAAAACAGGACTGACCGAAGGTGCTGTTTGCACCGTATGCAATAAGGTTACGAAAAATCAAAATATCGTTCTTAAAACAAAATGCAAATATAAAGGGGCATTTTGCATTTATTGCGGAAAGATTGACGGAGATCAGCTTTCGCTGACAGCCCCTTTCGCGGGACTATATAAGGCGGACACGCTGGAATGTCTGTTTTCTTTGTCTGCAGACGTAAAAACACCGCCTGCAAGTCTTACAAAAATGCTTACGGCTTGCGTTGCTATTGCGAACATGCCGCTTGATCACGTAATAACTATCGGCAGCGAGCAGGATATAGTGCCTAAATATTCGAGTCTTTGCTATATTTATAAAGGTAACAGAATTAAGCTTTACGATCTCCTTACGGGTATGCTTCTCTGCTCCGGCAACGACGCAGCTTATGCGGTTGCTGTAAACGTAGCGAGATACGTGACGGGAGATCAGAATCTGAGCGATGAGGCTGCAATCGTATACTTCAGCGGCTTAATGAACGAATACGCTAAAAAGATCGGAGCTGAAGATTCTTGCTTCAAAACGCCCGACGGTTATGATTGCGAAGGTCAGTATTCAACGGTCAACGATCTCGCGATCATCACTTCTCACGCAATGAAAAACAAGACTATCTCGAAAATTGTCTCTACAAATTTCGTCAAAGTAGTATTTGCTTCAGGTCAGGTCGCAAGATGGACGAACACAAACGAGTTGATCAATCCCGATAGTGAATATTACACAGAATGTGTCACAGGATTCAAGACAGGCGGTACGGTTGAGGCGGGAAAATGCCTTTCCGCTACCTTTGAAATCGACGGAAACAAGTATATTGCAATCGTTATGGGTTGCGAAGACAACGACGCAAGATATGAGAATATTCTTGAGTTCATTAATATTATTAAGTAAAAAATACTCCGCAATGCCGATTTGACATTGCGGAGTACGCTTTTATTGGGGAAGAACGTCGCTGAACATGATGAGCTGTGAAGTGATCTTCTCTTTTTTTAGGAAAAATAAAGTGTTTTCAATAAAAACAAAAAAGGAACGATATTAAATCCGTTCCTTTTTTGTTTGACCTATTCTTTGAAAACCGAATAAAGTATAGAGTGTTAGAGAAACTCAAGAAATTGATTTGTGTTTGAACTTTGCAGTTCAAGCCCTCGGTCTATTAGTATCGGTCAGCTGAACACATTACTGTGCTTACACCTCCGACC
>JAZSEA010000081.1:0-10744 GCA_045531455.1 Eubacteriales bacterium | reverse complement strand
GCTATCGGGTCGAGCGCGCTTGAGGGCTCGTCGAGGACGACGAAGGGTGTTTTTTCCGCGAAGATACGCGAAAGCGAGACCTTTTGCTGCTCTCCGATCGATAAGTTGACGCCCTCATCGTCGAATTCGCGTGTCATGGTGGACTCGATGCCCCTCTCGAGTGTTTCGATCTTCTTCCAAGCGCCGCTCTCTTTAAGAGCTTTGGTTACTACCTCATCGTCTCCTTCACGGGGAAGACGGAGAACGACGTTTTCCTTAACCGAAAGAGAGAAGAGCTTGAAATCCTGAAAAACGCTTCCGAAAAGTCCGCGCCAGGAGGAGAGACGGTATTCCTTCGCGTTCTTGCCGTTCAGCACGACCTCGCCCTCGGTGGGGTCGTAGAGACGGAGAAGAAGCTTGACGAGCGTAGTCTTGCCGCTTCCGTTGCGTCCGACAACGGCAATGCGCTCGCCCTCGCGGATCTTGAAATTTATCCCGCGAAGTGATTCCTTTTCTGCGCCCTCGTATTTGAAATGGACGTCATTAAAGACGATTTCGCCCGATTTCGCTTCCGGAGCGTTTGGGTCTTCCTTGATCTTAGGCTCATAGTCGAGGAAGTAGCGTACGTCTTCAATGTAGAGCGCGTGCTCGTCAAATTCGGCAATATATTGCACAAGCTGCGAGAGAGTGTGGGAGATAGTGCCGATCGAATTGAGGACGATCAGGCAGTCACCCATCGTCATCGAGCCCTGACCGGGTCCGACCGTGCGCCACACGGCGTAGAGCGTCGCTCCGAGGACGGTCAGACCGTCCATTCCGTAGTTTAAGATGCAATCGAGGATAGCCACGCGCGTGCCGTACTTTTTCGTGATCTCGTTGTAGTTGCGGCGGACCTCGTCGAGCATTTCGAGCTGATGCGAGAAGAATCCGCCCATTCGCATCTCCTTCGAGTATTCGCCGAGATAGAAGGTGCGGCGAACGTAGGAGAATTTGCGGTTGATCGGCTTGCGCGCGGAATTCTGATCGTGCAGGAGCTTGTTGCGGCGGCGTCGGATGAATCCGAGCAGAAGCGGAATAAGCGCAAAGAGGATGAGGAAGGGGTCGATGGTGAATATCAGGAAGGAGGTCAGCGCAAGCGAGACGACGTTCCAGATAAGGTTATCGAGCGTGCCCATGACCTTCCATACGCGGTCCTGCGTTTCGTCCATCGCTTTTACGTATTTGTCGTAGAACTCGGGAGTCTCGTAGCAGGCAAGATCGACCTCGGTAGATTTGCGGTAGAGCTTGCGGCGGAGGGTGTGGTTGATCTTTTCAGAGTACTGCGGGGAGATGGTGTTCCAATAGTAGTTGGAGCACATCCAGATAAGGATCGCCGTGCCGCCGACGATGAAGATGTAGGTGAAGATCGCCTCTGTCGACCATCCGTGACCCTCAACGCTGTCAACGATGAGCTTGATAAGGAAGGTGCCGATCAGGAAGTTCAGCGGCGCGTTGATGAAGGTCGTGACGTAGTAGACAAGGAAATAGATCTTCGAGGTGTCCCAGACCTGACGCAGGGCGAAGAGATTGTTCTCGAGATTGCGGCGGAAGGAAAGCTTCTTCTTTTTCTTTTCTTCCTTTTCCTTTTTGCGTGCGGCACGCTTCTCGGCGCGTATTTCTTTCTTTGACTTCACCGTCTCCGCCGCGCCGTCGGAGAGGTTGACATTTCCTTTTTCGATTTCTTTTTTACTCATATTGCCTCCTTTCACGTGCTCAAAAAATAAGCGAGCACACTTTTTGATTTCGTGTGCTCGCTTATATTGCGCAATAGTCCTATACGCAAATATACCCGGAGGAAAAGAACGTTCCGGAAAGAGCACTTCTGAGATCTGTAAGCATATTCATTTCCTCCTTCCTTTTGTTTTCATTGCCATAATTTTACCACGCTGACGTGCTTTTGTCAATAGAATTCGGCAAATTCCCGACTCAACTTATTGTTGAGTCGATAAAGAGGGAGGCTGTTCGATGCTAACATTATAGCACAAAATAATTGTTTTTTCGGATTTTGGGATAAACGGTATCATTTTAGGGATAAAATGTATTTCCGCGTTCAATTATATAGTGTCGCGCTTTTGAAAAAGGTTGCAGAGAGGGAGAATTTTTCTCGTTAAAATATATTTATGCTCCATTTTTGCGTCAATTGCACATTAATATTATACAACTGCTCAATAAATTAGTCAAGTGCTTTTTAAAAAATACAGAAAAATATTTTTTAAAGTTGTATAATGATATAGAGGTGATAATATGAGCAAGGATATTGAATTTAAGAACAGAGATAGATTAATACAACTCGGCATAGCAATATCCGCGCTTCGCAAAATGCGCGGAATGTCGCAGGAACAGCTTGCCGAGAGAGCGGGGATCAGCCGTTCGCATCTCAGCTCCATCGAGGCGCCGGGAATAGCAAGATCATTTTCGCTTGAGATATTCTTCAACATTGCCGACGCGCTTGAGATTGATCCTGCGGATCTCATCGATGCGTCTGTATTTCCGGATAAGATAATGGGGAAGAGTAACAAATAAAAAAGTGATCAATCTATTTAAAGATTGACAAATTACAGAAAGCTATGTTTGCAAAAACTAAAACGGGGTGCAGGGGCGAAGCCCCTGCACCCCGCTTTGCAAGTGCGAACATAGCTGTTTATCTGTTTTTTGTGAACTTTGACATATCGTTTTTTAGAAAAAAGGTTTGTCAGCAGTCTGGGAGTTGATTTGTCAACTCTTTTTTTATTATTGATACTGCTTCAATTCGCTGAAGAAGACCGGTTGCGGTGCGACCTCGACCATCGAGGTATCGGGCCATTCGTCGGGCTCGCGGTCGATGGTGACATTTTTGCCGTCGAGGATCGCGGTGAACGCCGCCTGATCGGTCCAAAGGAGTTTTGAACCTGCTTTTTCGCAATAACGCAGAGCAAGCACCGAGCGCGGCTGACCGAGCATTTCCTCAAGTCCGCCCATAAAGACGGTGTATTTTGCCTTCGTAACGTCGGTCATTAAGGGGGTGAAGCGCGCGACGCCGTGGTGCGGGTAGGTCATAAGGTCGATATCCTCGAAATTCTCGCGTCCGTAGTAATCGAGCGTCGGTGCAAGACAGGTGTCGTCAAAGCCCGAATAATCTCCAGGGAGGAAGATCGTGTTTTCGCCGTAGCGGATGACAGCCCAGGTCGAGTTGTAATTCTGCGCGAGAACCTTTGCGTGCGCCTCGTCGCGGAGGGCAACGATATTCCAGAAGCCGCGCGAGTAGTCGGGCGAGCCGTCTTCCTTGAGATAGATCGTCGTGTGATCCTCGAATGCGGGGTAGAGATCCATCACAGCGTCGATATTCTCGAGCTCGAGGCGGATATGCTTGCCCCACGGGACCTCGTAATAGTAGGTGCTCTTGCCGGGGAGGTATTCGTCGATCGCCTTGAGCCAGGTGACGTTATTGCCCGTGAAATGGCGCATTTCGGGATCGGTCTCGGGGGTTGAGATATAGATCTTCTCGAAAGCGATGAAGGGATTCTTCATCATGATCTTGAACATTCCCGCGATGTGGTCGCTGTGGTAATGCGAAAGATGGGCGTTGACCGCGATCTTGAGCGACTCGTCACCCTCGTCGATGCCGAGCTCTTCGGCAGCCTTGCGGCGGATGTCCATAAGGTAGTCGTCGAGAGCCTGACCGCCCTTTGAAAGGCCCGAATCACAGACCCAGATCTCGCCGTTCGCGGTGAAAAGGCTGGCGAGCATATGCGTCATTTTGGGCATAAAGTAGCGGAGCTTGTTGTCGCGTACCATAGTGTCATTCGCGCGGATACCGTTCGATTTGCCCGTGATGCGCTCGCTTTCGGCGATGACGGTGCCGCCCTTCTTTGCGGTGACGTAAAATTCAGCCGCTCTTGCGTAATCGAGACCGAGCTTTGCTGTCGTTTCGATTACGTTTTCGGCAACGCATTTGAAACCTCGGATCGAATCCGAATATTTAAGGTAAATATCGTAGCTTTCGGCTTCTGCGACGGCATCCCAGGTGAGAATACCGCTCCAATCGGCGGGTGTGAATGTGAGTTTCATTAATATCTGTCCTTTCCTGCGGTAAGTTTAATTAAAAGGTCGATGTCGTCGGGCTGAACACGCGCCTCGTGCGCCGCGCGGCATCTTTTTTCTGCTCCGCATTTCGTGCATTTATGAGTGATGATGTATCCCTTTTTCGGGTCGGGCTCGACGAGTATCGGCTCCATAAGGCCGTGGCACTCGCAAGCGCGGTCGCCGGGATTTTCATCGATATGTATCGACCAAAGACAGTGCGGGCAGTGGTTGCGTGAGGAGGAGCCGAGCGGCTTTACCTCGCGTCCGCAGTGTCCGCAGATGAATCCCGAGTCGTTTTTTGCGAATCTTTTGTTTTCGAGTTCCATTTTTTTGCCTCTTTTCTCTCTTTTTTGAAAAAAGCTCTTTATTTATTCTGAATTTTGTTGTATAATTATTTATATATGCAATTATACACCACTATTCGACCGAGGTCAAGAGCTTTGGCGTAAATTTAATCCCCGGAGGTTCGGAAAATGGAAAAAATTAATAAACTGCCCGAGCTTTTGGCTCCCGCGGGATCGCCCGAGGCTCTTCGCGCGGCTATAAGATCGGGCGCGGACGCCGTGTATATGGGCGCGTCGGGCTTCAATGCCAGGATAGGCGCGACAAACTTCACGCCCGAAAGCCTGAAAAATGAGATCGCACGCGCACACGAGGCGGGAGTCCGCATCTATCTGACACTCAATACCCTCGTTTACGACCGCGAGATCGGAGATATGCTCAAGACCGCGGAAGCCGCATACCTTGCGGGCGCGGATGCTCTGATCGTTGCCGACCTCGGAGTTGCATCGATCCTCCGCCGTACCTTCCCCGATCTGCCTCTCCACGCGTCAACGCAGATGTCGGGTCACAATCTTGATTCGGCACGCGAGCTTGCCCGCCTCGGATTCGAGCGAATGGTCATCGCGCGCGAGACCTCAAGGGAGAATCTTGAGCTGATCTGCCGCGAGTCACCGATCGAGATCGAGGCGTTCGTTCACGGTGCGCTTTGCGTCTGCCATTCGGGTCAATGTCTCTTTTCCTCTATCGTCGGAGGACGCTCGGGCAATCGCGGTCTCTGCGCACAGCCCTGTCGTCTCCCTTACACAAATCAGCAGGGCGGAAAGAGCTATCCCTTGAGCCTCAAGGATCTTTCGCTTGCCGAGCATCTGCCCGAGCTTATCGATATGGGCGTTTCCTCGCTCAAGGTCGAGGGCAGAATGAAGCCGCCCGAGTACGTTGCGGGTGTCATTTCGATCTGGCGCCGTCTGCTTGACGAGGGCAGGGGAGCAAACGCCGAGGAGATGCGCCGGCTCGCCGAGATATTCTCGCGCCAGGGCTTCACCGACGGCTATTACGTTAATAACATAGGAAAGAATATGCTCGGAATCCGCACCGAGGGTGACAAGGCGCGCTCGGCGTCGCAGAAGAAGAGCACGGAATATAAAAACACAAAAGCTCCGATCCCCGAATATACCGAAAGAAATTGCCGCGCGGGTGATTACGTGCAAAAAAAGCCGCGTGAGCGCAGAGGCAAGCCGATCGTGAATTCGGCGGTCTTCTACAGCGCGTCGCAGTATACCGCAAAGGCGGCAAAGTATTTTGATATCGCATATCTTCCTCTTGAGGAATTCCCGAAGGTGCGCGGAGCGCGCGGAGTTATGCTCCCGCCCGTCATTCCCGACAGCGAGATGAGCCGAGTGCGCCGTCAGCTTGCCGATGCAAAGAGATTCGGCGCGACGGATATCCTTGTCGGCAATCTCGGTCATATCTATCTCGCACGCGAGTTCGGACTTGCTCTCCACGGTGATTTCAGACTGAATATTACGAACTCGGAGACCGCCGCGGCTCTCGAGGAGCTTGGTTTTGAGGATCTCGTCCTCTCGCCCGAGCTGACTCTGCCCCGCCTTCGCGATATTTCGGGTAGATCATCCGTCATCGTCTACGGCAGACTTCCTCTGATGATCACGGAAAAATGCGTAGGCAAGGAGATCGGCGGCTGTAAGGTCTGCGAGAGCGGACGTGCAAAGCTTACTGACCGTATGGGCGTGAAATTCCCCGTTCTCCGCATCCCCGAGCATCGCTCGCTGATCGTAAACTCACTTCCGACCTATCTTCTTGACCGTCCGCGCGATCTCTGCGACGGATTTATCACAAGAAGGCATTACATCTTCACGGTCGAGTCCCCGCGCGAGGTCGACTCGATACTCGCCGCGTCGGCATCGGCATCCCCCATCCCGGGCGGAAAATGCCGCCGTCTGCCGCAAAATCAACCCGCAAAGAAAGGAAAATAAAGGTGAAAACAGTAAAGAATTTTACCTCAGGCATTGCCGTAATGCTCTGCGTATTCATTTGCATATACGTGCTGACTCTCTATCTGAAATTCACGCCCGACGAGCCCGAGATGCTCGAGGACGGAACGATGGAGGAGGTCCCCGGCAAGCTTGAGCAGTTCCTTGACGCAAATATCAACACAGAGGAGCATATAAACCTCGTTTTTCTGCTTGCGATATCCGCGGCGGCGGGATTTTTGCTTGAAAAGGTTCCCGCGTTCGGTATGCTGACCGCAGCCTCGGCACTTTCCTATGCGATCACGATGTACCGATTCGAGGCTCTGCCGAAATTCCCGAACAGCGTGCTCGTGCTTTGTATTGCGCACGCCGCGGGTGCAATATTCTTTGCCGCAACCTCGGAGAGAGGAAGAAAGCATTCCTTCCTCGGCTTGGAGAGTGCCGCTTCGGGCGGTCTGCTCTGCAATATTGCCGCGCTCGGAGTCACCGCATATATCTGCCCGATACTTCATAAATTCGCGGCTGTGACCGAGAAGATCGAGATCCTCAAGGAGGAAGGGCTCATTATGAGCACAAAGCTTGCGGCGATCCCAGACGTTGTCGATATGATCTGGCAGGTCTTTGAGAGAAAGGGCATACCCGAGGCGCGTTCACTCCTCAACGAGATCTCAAAGCAGTATGAAGCCGATGGAATCGTCGAGGATATGCAGATGACATACGTGGGCGAGGAGTTTTCGGTCTATCTTAAGCTCGGCATTCTCCTTTTTGGAATCATCGTCCTCGCGCTCGCGTTCAGACGCCGTGCTTGGGTCGGTGCCGCACTTTCGGTGATCCCGCCGATCTACGTTTTCGGAAATATGATGTTTGATAAGCTTTCGACCTCGACTCTGACCCTTCTGACCCTCACCCTATTCGGCGCGATCGGTGCCTTTGCCGCTTATCAGCGAGAGGGCGAGCCCGCGCTCGTTGACGAGAGCGGAGAGGAGATCGAGACCGAGGACGATGACGATCCTACACCCGATGAGCTTCCGAAGACCGACGGCGAGGACGATGCCGATGGCGACAAGGTCACGGACTGGGAATGTGAAAAGCTTGATTATTTCTATGAAAAACCAAAGCCCGAGCCCGAGGAGATCACTCCTGAGGAGAGGGACGAATATCTTGAAATAGAGGAGAATGAAAATGGAGATCAGAAAGACGATAGCGAGCAGCTCTGATGACGGACTGCAGTACGATTGCATCTTTTTTAAAGTGAAATTCAATAATTTCCGCGACGTCAGCTACTCGACTGCAAACGAGGTGCTCGACCGCGAGGAGTTCGATGAATGTGAATGTGTGCTCTGCCTGCCCGAAAGCTATTCGGACGAGGGCGACGAGACTCCTCTGATCCTCTCCTGTCACGGCGCGGGAAGCCGCGTTTGCGAGGCTGAGAACAAGACGGGCGGCATCGGATACAGCCGCGAGTGCATCAAGCAGGGCTATGCCGTGCTCGACGTTTGCGGTTCACAGCCCCACGGTCTGACCATGGGATGCCCCGAGCATATTTTCGCACTTCACAAGGCTTATCTCTATGCCGTAAAGCATTATAATCTTTCAAAGAGAGTGCTTGTTGCGGGCGCGTCTATGGGCGGTCATACCGCAATGAACTTTGCGCACACCTTCCCCGGGATCGTTGCCGCGCTCGGACTTATCTATCCCCGTCTCAATATGGACGGCGTGACTGTCGGCGATCATTACTGCATCGGCACCTGGGATAAGACAACGAAAAAGGCGTCCACGGGCTACAGCACCCACGATCGCATCGTTCAGATCTACCGTTTCCCCGAGGACGAATGGTTTGCGCCGAATACCGTCGGCTTCAATCCCTATCTGACCCGCTCCTATATAGGTCCCGATGGCAAGCGCGTCGTTATTCCGCCCTGTCCGATCAAGGTCTGGCAGGGAGATTCGGACGTGACCGTCGATCCCGTTATGGTGACCGAATTCGTTGAGTCGGTGCGCCGCTCGGGCAGCTATATCGAGTTCCACCTTATGGAGGGCGTCGGACATAAGATGAACGACACGATGCGCATCGAGCTTGCAATGTGGTTCAACAGATTCATCTGATATGGAACTTTTTGAGCTTCTTAACAGAGATATCGAATGCTCCTGCGGAAGGACTCACCGCTGCGATATCGGTAAGGTCGATATCGGTGTCGGCGCGCTCGAGCGTTTGTCGGGAACACTTGATGGTTACAAAAACGTGCTCCTCGTTGCCGACAGCAATACCTACGCCGTCTGCGGCGAGAGGGTCAAGGCTCTGCTCGGCGAAAAGCTCGGGAACGTCTGTCTCTTCGTGACCAACGATCTGCTCGTCCCCGATGAGGAGAGCATTTCCGCGGTCGAGTCGAAAATGACGGATAAAACCGATCTTATTCTCGGCATCGGCTCGGGAGTCATCAACGATATCTGCAAATACGTTTCCTTTTATAATAAAATACAGAGCGGCATCGTCGCTACCGCACCCTCGATGGACGGCTTTGCCTCGTCGGGTGCGGCTATGATCCTCGGCGGTATGAAGGTCACGGTGACCACACACGCGCCCGACGTTATCATCGGCGATACCGAAATTCTGAAAAATGCCCCGATCGATATGATCCGCTCGGGCTACGCCGATATCATCGGCAAATATTCCGCGCTCAACGATTGGCGGCTCAGTGAGCTTATCAACGGCGAATATCTTTGCCCCGAGGTCTATGCTCTCGTCAAGGAAAAGACCGATCTCATCCGCTCTCTGGCGTGCGATATCGCGGAGCGCAAGCCTGAGGCGATCGAGGAGCTGATGCGCGATCTCGTGCTGATTGGCGTGACTCTGACTCTGCTTTCAACGACCCGACCCGGATCGGGAAGCGAGCATCATCTTTCGCATTATTTCGAGATCACGGGTCTGCTTGAGGACAAGCCCTATTTTCTGCACGGAACCGACGTCGGTTATTCGACGGTCGTAACGGCACGTCTTCGCGAGGAGATAAGAAGCTTTGCGGTACCGACGTTTTCCTCGGTACCCGATAAGGTGCGCGAAGAATGCTATGAGAAGATCTACGGCGCGATCGCGCCCGAGGTCAGCGAGCTGCAAAAGAGCGCGGGTAGATACGCAAATTCCCTGAACAAAGTCTATCGCAAGAAGTGGGATGAGGTCATCGCTATCTTAAGCGAATGCCCGACAGCCGCAGAGATCGGAGAGATGCTGACCGATTGCGGATTTGATCTTTCGCTTTTTGTGCCGATGTACGGCGCGGAAAAGATTCAGAACGGCATCTGGTTTGCCAAGGACTTAAAGGACAGATATTCTGTTCTTTGGCTTTACTATAATATGTTTTTCACAAAAAGCGAGGCTCGGAGGATATTATGAAAGAATCAACCTTTGAATATATGAAGTCCTCTGTCGCCTCAGAAAGACGTGCGCTCGAGGCTCTGTACGAGACTATGGATGCCGCAGAATTCGGCAAAACTATGGATTATTTGTTGAATTCGGCTATGACCGTCCTTTCGGCTTGCGGATCATCGGGCTTTGCGGCAAAGAAATTTGCGCATTCTCTCTGTTGCGTCGAGTGCCCCGCGAAATTCGTGCCGCCCTCCGAGGCTGTGCACGGCGGAATGGGCGCGCTGAAGAAGGATAATCTTCTGATGCTCGTTTCCAAGGGCGGCAAGACCGACGAGCTGATCCCTCTTGTCTCGATCGCAAAGGCAAAGGGCGCGCATATCGTTCTCATCACGGCAAATAAGGACTCCGAGCTTGCCCGCGATGCCGATGCCGTTCTCTTACTTCCGGGCGTACCCGAGAGCGACCGCTACGGCGTTATGTCAACCTCGAGCTTTGCCGCCACCGCCGCGATATTCGACGCGCTGATGGTCGGCATTATGGAGGAGAAGGACTACGCGCTCTCCGACTTCGCCCTCATCCACCCCGGAGGAGCGGTGGGGAAGAGGATTAATTAGTGACTAGTGGAAGGTAGAAATTTTCTCACTTCGTTCGAGAATTATTTTAAGAGAAAAACTAGGATATTATGGAGTTCACTCCATAATATCCGAGTTTCGTTTTGTGCCTTATTTGATGTGCAGTACAGACTCGGCTCTCCTCAACCACCGCTGCACGCGGTCCCCCTTCCCCGCTGGGGAATGTAAAGGGTTCATCCTGAATTCATTCGCTATTCAGCTAACACCGTTTGAGTCTTAACCTATTCAAAGCAGATTGGAATATTTTTTAAGAATAATATGCACTTTCGATGGAGTTTAAGCAAATTAATTTCAATAAAAATCTTCCAATTTGGTATATAAAATTATAAGTTTGAACGATATTCGTCGCACAAATTGAATTAGCGTCGTTGCCCCTTTACATTCCCCAGCGGGGAAGG
>JAZSEA010000091.1:0-13862 GCA_045531455.1 Eubacteriales bacterium | reverse complement strand
AAAAATTAAGGCTCGCGGGTCGGAGATTTTTTGGCTGACAAATATTTGTCAGCAGCAGGCAAACGCCGATGATTGTATATTAATACTATCGAGGCGTTTAACGAACTGATGGCGAATATTTGTCGCCAAAAAACTAGTTCGGATTATTCTTGCCACTCTATTATTTCCGAAAATAAAACTCCCATACACGAAAGGAGACAAACGTGGCAAACAATACTAAAAAGCCGACCGCTTCATCCTCAACCAAGAAGCCGGCTTCGACAGCTAAGAAAAATACATCAAAAAAGGCACCCGTGCGCGACGAGTACGCTTATTACGACGATCTTTACGAGAAGAAGCCTCGCAAGAAAAAGAAGGTCGAGGAAGAGGTCGACGAGCGCGACGAATACGCCTACTACGACGATCTCTACGAGAAAAAGCCCAAGAAAAAGCGCCGTCCCGAGCCCGAGGAGCCCGAGGAGCTTCCTCCCGCATCAACGCAGGTCATCCACCGCCTGATGCCCTACATCCTCGGAGTCGTTACCCTCTTCATAGTTGCCTGCTTCCTGCTTGCAAGGATCGAGGGCGCGATGGGAGACCTCGGTCTGCTTCTCCGAAATCTCTTCTTCGGATTTTTCGGATGGCCCGCATACTTCATCCCCCTCGTTCTCCTGAATCTGATAATCTATTGGCGGCGATACGTTGACCTCGGTGTCATCCGCCGCAAGATAATCTTCGGTTCATCCATACCGATCCTTCTCTCCTCCCTCATCCATTCGCTTGCGATCGCCGCTCTCTATAAGAACGGATACAAATGGGGCGATTGGGGCAAGAGCATCTTCGGCATCGGCGAGGACGTTCTCTCGAACTGGACCTTCGGCGTTGAGCTTCACGGAGGCGGCTTCTTCGGCGGCTTCCTCGGCGGATTTCTCCGTTGCCTTGTCGGCTACGTCGGATCCGTTATCGTTATCATAGCGGTCCTCGCACTCGCAATAATCTTCTACGTCGGACTCTCTCCCCGCCACTTCATTGATATGGTATCCTCCCTTGTTTCTAAGATCAAGGACAAGATCGCAGAGCGCAAGGCTATGAAGGAAGACGAAGTCGATGAGGATGAAGACGAGGAAGAAGTCGAAGAGATCGTAGAGGTCAAGCCTCGCAAAACGGCATCACGTCGCAAGCCCGCTCCCGCAGAGCCCGAGGAGGATGTAGCAGAAGCTATCCCCGAGCCCGAGGAGGATGACACTCCCGCATACAGCGGAGTTCAGATCAAGCCCGCGGGCGACGAAAAATTCGATCCCGACGCGATGGAGGTTCTCGGCTCTATCGAGACCAAGCACGCGCAGAAGGAGCCTGCCGAAAAGAAGAAGGTCATCGATTCTCTCCGTCCCGTAAGCGAGGCGGAAAACCCAGAAAGCTTCGGAAGTATGGTCGACGACATCTTCTACGGAACGCAGAAAGCTCCCGCAGAACCCGCTGTTCTCGAGATAACCGAAGCACCCGTGGCAACTCCTCCCGCCGAGGAGCCCGCTCCCGCCGAGCCCGAGGACGACGGCATCCTTCTTCCCGAAAACGCAAAGAAAAAGCAAGCTTACGAACAGCTTGCCGCATATATCTTCCCCCCTCTGTCCCTCCTCCGCGAATCGACCTCGCCCGGACGCGACGCTATCAACGCTGAGCTCCGCGCAAACGCCGAAACGCTTATCGAAAAGCTTGAATCCTTCAACGTCAAGCTTGCAAAGATAGAGTACTCGCGCGGTCCTACACTGACCCGCTACGAGCTCTACCCCGCCCCCGGTGTCAAGGCGAATTCGATCAAGAATCTTCAGACCGATATCGCTATGGCACTCCAGGCAAAGATCCGAATCGAGGCTCCCATCCCCGGCAAGAGTGCGGTCGGTGTCGAGGTACCGAACAAGTCCTCCTCGACTGTTGCTATCCGCGAGCTGCTTGAATCGGATCAGTTCAAGGAAGCCAAGAGCAAGCTCTTCGCCTGCCTCGGCAAGGATATTACAGGCGAGCCTATCTTCATCGACGTCGGAAAGATGCCCCACCTTCTGATCGCGGGTACTACCGGCTCGGGTAAGTCGGTCTGCATCAACAGCATCATTATGTCGCTCCTCTACAAGGCGCGTCCCGACGAGGTTCAGTTCATCATGATCGACCCGAAGAAGGTCGAGATGTCGATGTACAACAACCTCCCCCATCTCCGCGTTCCCGTCGTAACGAACGTCAAGAAGGCTGCGGGCACGCTCAACGCCGCTGTCGGCGAGATGGAGCACCGCTACGAGCTCTTCGAGAATAATCTCGCGCGCGACATCGACGGCTACAACCGTATGATGAAGGCGGAGGATCCTGATTTCATCCCGCTTCCCAGACTCGTCATCATCATCGACCAGCTTGCTGACCTTATGATGAGTGCCCCCTCCGAGATCGAGACCTCGATCGTCCGTCTCGCGCAGAAGGCACGTGCCGCAGGTATCCATCTGATCGTCGGTACACAGCGTCCCTCTGTTGACGTCATCACGGGTCTTATCAAGGCAAACATCCCCTCGCGTATCGCATTCGCGGTAGCATCGGGTATCGACTCTCGTACCATCATCGACACCGTCGGCGCCGAGAAGCTCCTCGGCCGAGGCGATATGCTCTTCTGCCCGATCGGAGCACAGAACCCGATCCGTGCGCAGGGCACCTTCGTAACCGACGACGAGGTCGTTGCGGTCACCAACTTTGTCAAGGAAAATTCAGCCGGCGCGCAGTACGACGACGAATTCCTCAAGAGCATCGAGAAGGAATCCGAGCAGATCGTCACCGTCACTCCCGGCGCAAAGAAGCCTACGGGCGGCGCGGGCGGCGGCGCGGCAAGCGGATCATCCGATTGCTTCGACGAGCTCTTCTTCGACGCGCTCAAGCTTGCAGTCGAAAGCGGCACGATCGCGACATCCTTCCTGCAGAGAACGATCAACGTCGGATTCGGCCGCGGTGCACGCATCATCGACCGTATGACCAAGCTCGGCTTTGTAACTCCTCCCGAGGGAACAAAGCCCCGTCAGGTGCTCCTCACCGCTCCTCAGCTTGCAGAGCTCATCGCACGCGACGATAAGCGCATCTACGGACTCATCCCGCAGGATGACGCGGAAGAGTGAGTGAACAGCGGTTAGTGGACAGTGGACAGAAAGATGCGAATGATAATTTTATTTGTACTTTCAATCTATTGTGCTGACGAATAATTAATTAATAAAGAAAGATCTCGGATATTTTGAATTGCTTCAAAATATCCGAGATTCTTTTATTTATTCTCTGCCATCAAAGTATTTCAGCAGAGCTTCTATTCTCTTAGAATACATTCTTTGCTTCTGCTTATAGGTGGATGCAAAGGTGTTATTGCCGCTCTTGGCAACGTCGCGGTTCGTATTTGCTATATTCTCAAGCTCGCTGCTGTATATCATAGCGGTATTGAACTTCGCGCTGTTTCTGATAATATCAAATATCATACCCGATTCGACGTTAGCAAGATATCTGGTCTTCATAATGACCTCGCAGTATACGGGAAGGATATCCATATAAGAACGGTAATTCCATTCTTCAAGCACGGTTCCGACAGCGGGAAGCTGTCTGCTCGTTGACATAACCGACATGATAGAGTATGCGTCCTGAACTGCGGTATGATAATTCTCCTGCTCGGCATCGAACTTGGGAAGCGGAATAAGTCCGTAGGAATCATTCATACCTCTGAGTGCCTGGTTGGTCACCGCATCGGGATAAACGACGGTTACCCAGAAGAGAGCGTCTCCGCTTGTGAATTTGTTTCGAAGATCGGCGGCACTGCTGATAAGGCAGGCGCCGTTATTCTGCTTATAGAGCTGGATCTGAAGGTCAATGGCTTTCGAAACCTTCTCAACGTCCCAGATCAATTCGAGACCGCCGTCCGCGGTTTTACCGATAATATCGATATTGAAAGCGGGAAGCATACCGTCGAAAGCCTCCGAGCCGTTGATACCGATAATACCTATCCTGTCAGATATATCGATCTCGCCCGATTGATTGGTATCTACCCAGGTGTCCTTGGTGTACTCGATGAGCTTGTCGATCGTCCACTGATTATCAAGAACGATGTCGTAGAGATTGGGCATCTGATACTCTTCGGCAAGCGTAGCGTTATAATAGATAGCGATAGATCTGTCCACGACCTGCAGATTGAGGTCGCCGACAATGAAATAGAGCTGATCCTTAATGGTTGCGGCGTCGATATAGGTCTGCTTCCACCAAGGATTCTCAAGCTTCAGGGTTTCTATGTCGTGAAGGTTTGCATAGCAGTCGCGGAGGGATGCAACTGTTGAATAATATGCGTAGTTTGTGACGATATCAATACCCGATGATCCGCCCGACTCAAACTCCGCGATGGTCAGGTTGTTGCCCTCTTCTCTGCTGGCGGTCTCGATGAATTCAAAAGTGAAGTTGAGATCCTCTTCAAGCTGGAGATTTCGCTTGTAGATCTCATCGTTGAGCATATCGCCGTTTTCCTCTTTCGAGCGGAATTCACGGTTATAGGTTTCCGAATAGCGAAGAAGCATAGTGATCACGGTGCCGTCATCGAGCTTAGTGCCTTCGGGTGTGGGAGGTTCAACGTAGGGTCTGCCCCATTCGTCGGTTGTGGGAGTGGTGTCAACGGGGGAGGTTGCGGGATCTGTGTTCGTCGTGGTAGCGTTGGTCACTTCGGGCGTGGTTTCTTCGCCGACGGACTCCGCGCATGCGCCAAGGCAAAGCACGAGAGTAACGAGAGCGAGAAGGAATGCAATTATTCTCTTCTTCATTTCGATATCCTTCTTTCATATTATTTAGGAATACGCTACCTCTATTATATTATATTTCCATAATAAAGTCAATAGTTGGAAAAATAATATTGCGGATAATTCCCGTTCGGAAAGGAAATAATAGTAATCAAATACCACAAACGGAGACAAAAATGCGGAAATTATCCAATTCTTATTCCGAAAACGTAATGCAGATGGACCGTCTGCTTCGGGTCGACGAAAACTTCGATATGCTGAAAAAGCGCGTCCGCGTAGGGGAGGACGAGCTGACCTTCTATTATCTTGACGGATTTGTCAAGGACGCCGTGATGCAGAAGCTGATGCTCTCGCTTTCGGGTCAGGACGGCATATGCCCCGAAAAGAGTGCAGGCGAGGCGGCTGTCTACGAATTTTTGCGATCCTACGTCGTATACGTCGAGACCGAGGTGACCGAATCGCTCGACGCAATGGTGACCGCGGTAATGTCGGGCGGAACGCTGATGCTCGGCAGTCGCTTTGGCAGCTACGCGATCCTCGTCGATTCGCGTTCATATCCCGCGCGTGAGACCACAGAGCCGCAGAACGACCGCGTTATGCGAGGTCCGCGCGACGGTTTTGTTGAAACTCTGATCTCAAACACCGCACTCATCCGACGCCGCATACGCGACACGAGCCTCACGATGCAGTATATCTCGGTCGGCAAGGAATCGAAGACCGACGTAGTCCTCTGCTATATGGCTGACCGCGCAGACGCGGAATACGTAAAGAGCCTCGGTGAAAAGCTTCGCACGCTGAACGTCGGAACGCTGACGATGGGGCATCAGTCGCTTGCCGAATCGCTGATCAAAACGCGCTGGTACAACCCCTTCCCGAAGATCCGCATCACGGAACGCCCCGACGTTGCCGCCTCGCAGATATACGAGGGTAGCATCATCATTCTGATCGACACCTCGCCGCAGGCAATGATCCTGCCGACCTCGATCTTTGATTTTCTGCAGGAGACCAACGACTTTTACTTCCCGCCGCTGACGGGCTCATACGTCCGTGCCGTTCGGCATATCATCTTCTGGCTGACCCTCTTCCTCGTTCCCGTCTGGTATCTGATGACGAAATATCCCGAAGCAGTGCCGTCCTGGCTCACTTTTGCTCTGCCGAAGGAGACGGGACTCGTTCCGATCATCGCACAGCTGCTCATCGTAGAATTCGTCGTCGACGGGCTCAAGATGGCATCGATGAACACGCCCGATATGCTCTCGAACTCGCTCTCGGTCGTCGGCGGACTGATTCTCGGCGACTTCGCAGTAAACCTCGGCTGGCTCATCCCCGAGGTCATAATCCTCACCGCCTTCGTCGCCATCGCCAACTTCTCACAACGCTCCTATGAGCTCGGCTACGCCTTCAAGTTTATGCGGATAATGCTCCTTATCCTCTCGGGAATATTCGGATTTTGGGGCTTCCTTGTCGGTGTCGCGCTCGTCATCATCCTCCTTGCCACAAACAAAACCGTCAACGGCGAATGCAAATACCTTTATCCCTTGATTCCGTTCAACCTTAAGGCTCTCGCTACTGTTTTGTTCAGAGTGAGGAAGAAAGACCAAAGGTAAATGCAGAGTGCAGAATGCAGAGTGCAGAGTGAATGTAGATTTTCGCTTAAGCGAAAATCTCACATCAATAATTTTGTGCGTTGCTTATGAAACTTAATGCAGTTCAAAATTGAAACAAGTAAATAAAAAACCTCGGATATTTGAAGCTAATATCCGAGATTTTTTCTATTTTGGCATAGAATTATCCCACCAAATAATGGATCATCACCAGCGAATTAAATTATAAAACCATCCGATTTTCGAGCAACGCGAGAAAATCTTCCTTCACTCTGCATTCTGCACTCTGCATTCTGCACTCTGCATTCTGCATTTTCCTTATTTGTCTTCGTTCCTCTCAAACCCGTGAATAAATCCGCTCGGCTCTGCGGAGCAGATGTCGCCGGCGATGACGCGATTCTTGCGGACGATGAGATTGGCGTAGATCTTCTCGCCCTCGTGACCCGGGTATCCCGTGACCTCATAGGTATATCGCGTGACGGTCTTGCCCTTATACTTGGTCAGATCGAGCCCTTGCGCCTTCTGGAGCTCGTTGTAGCCCGAAAAAACGCGGTCGAAATCGTCGGGCAGGGTCAAGTCAACACTCTCGATCGGCTCGCCCGAGACCTTGTATCCGAACTGTGCAAGGAACGCGATGCGATCCTCGTTCGTCTCGATCTTGTCGTAGCTGATCTTCGCCGCCGTGTCGCTGTAATCCTCTGCCTCGTAGGCTGGAACGAAGATGATCAACGCCGCAAGCGCGCCCGCGGCAAGGATCAGAAGTGCAAAAAAGCGCAGAGTGCTTGCTCTGAACGAATAAATAAACATAAAAATATCCTCCCATCAAACATTCACACATTAGTTTGTATTCGAGGGGAGGATATTTTATGCATGTTCGCGCTCAAAATTATACTTGACTCGATGCGTTTTGACCGAATGCACCATTCCGAGCAGGAGGTACATCGCAAGCGTCGAGGAGCCGCCGTAGCTTATGAAGGGAAGTGTGATTCCGATGACAGGGAGCATCGCAAGGCACATTCCGACGTTCTCCGCGGTCTGCACGACGATAGCCGCCGCAACACCGATGCAGATAAATGCGCCGCTGTCCTTACGCGATGTCCGCGCGATCATAAATACGCGTACAACGACGATCGCAAGGCAAAGGAGGACTACGATACCGCCGAGCACGCCGAATTTTTCACAGAGAGTGGAAAAAGCAAAGTCATTCTCGCAGGCGAAAAGATCCTTGTAATAGTCTCCGCCGTGGATGCCGTTGCCGAAAAATCCGCCGTTGGCAAGCGCATTGCGACCCATTATCGCCTGATATCCGTATTCCTCGGGGTCAGCCTCGGGGTTGAAGCCATAGATGATCCTGTTCTTCTGATATTCGGCAAGGAATTCCCAGACGTATGGGATCGCAATGAAAATCGCGACACCCGCGCCGAGGAAGTAGAAAAGGCTGAGACCCGCGCAAAAGAGCATCAGCGCGACGATTCCGCAATAGACGAGCGCAACTCCGAGGTCGCCCGAGATCAGGATCAGACCGATTATCGCACCCGCGTGTACGCCGAGACCGAGGAGCGAAAGCGGATGATTGATCTTATTCTTGACAAGGTCGAGGTGCTTCGAGAAGGTGACGATAAAGGTGCCCTTGACGAATTCGGAGGGCTGGATGCTGATGGGACCGATGATGAGCCAGCTCTGGTTCGTTCCCTCGGCAACTCCGTAGACCAGAGTAATTCCGAGCAGTCCGATCTCCGCGATAAGAAAGGGGATCCAGAGCTTATTTACTACCTCCTGATAGTCGACTGTCGAAAGAAAGATCATAACACAAACGCCCGCGAAGGTCGCCGCCGCCTGCATCTTGAGCAGTCCCATTCCCTCCTTATCCGCGATCGAATACATCAGAAGCAGACTCATTATCGACAAAACGGAGGTGCAGATAAGCAGACAGATATCAAATTGCTTGAGCCTGTCCTTGATTCCCGTGCCCGTAGACAAGGATTTCATATCTTCACCTCCGTTTACATTTATATGTTTTCTCTCCCTCAGTCAGGCTACGCCTGCCGGCTCCCTCCTCAGAGGGAACCAATAACATAGCTTTTCTATATGCGATTGATTCTTGAAATCCATATATACTATGTCAGCACAAACTCCTTGCCTCCCTCTGAGGAGGGAGGGGGACCGCAGCTTGACTGCGGTGGAGGGAGAGATTAAAAATATTTATCTACGATCACTCTTCTACGCCGTCCTGCAGATATTCTGCAATATCCGCCTTCGTAAGTCCGAGATAGTCGCAAACCTGATCGCCTACGCGGACGAGCTCGAGGCTCTTTACCGAATGCGAGTCGGTACCGAAGGTGAACTGACAGCCCGCCTTCTTTGCGTTGGCGAATACGCGCATAAGCTGATTCTGCTCGAGGTCCATACCGTGCTCGGTTACAGCCGCACAGTTGATCTCGCAGTACGCGCCGATAGCCTTTGCTCGGCAGAAGCAATCGTAAAGCACCTCGTCGGGGATCTGAATGAGGAAGGAATTCTTGATCTCATTCGGGATTCCGCAGAATGCGAAGGGATGCGCGATCGAGGTGGGCAGAGTTGCGCACATCTTGATAAAGGTCTCGTTTGCGCAGAGATCGTTGAAGCTCTTTACAGCCGCTTCGGTCATATACTTGCCGAGATCGGTCTTCTGCTCAACGTACTTCTTGAGATGCGCCTCCTGCAGAGCATTTGCCATGACCTTTACGGTATCTTCTGCGAGATAGGGTAGAGCCGCCTGCACGTCAGCCGCGATCTTGGCTCTCATCTCCTGAATTTCGGGGAGATCCCAAAGGACCTGGTTTCTCATATGCTGATGCGAATGAGGAATGAGCATATAATCAAAGCGCTTCGCGCCCTCAAGAGACATTCCGAGTCTGTCGTGGCAATGGAAATACTCGCTCTCCGCGCCGAAAAGGCACTTCAGCGTCGCAGGAGCTTTAGCGAGCGAAGCCTTTGCTTCCTCCGCCTTGGTGATGGTCTGCTTGCTGTACCAATAGGACGCGCCCTTTACGCCCTCATCCCAGATGTGGTTCGAGAGACCGAATATCTTGTTGCCAAGCTCGACCTCCTTTGCGATGAAAGCGTCGGTCGAAGCTGTCGGGTCGTTGCAGCAGGCAGAGAAAGTGTTGTGATTGTGTACGTCGTGGAGGATCTTCATAATAAAAACTCCTTTTTGATATAAATCTTTTTCAATTGTAAAAAGCAAGCTCCGAAACTGAAAAAAGCAATCTCGGAGTTTGGTGGATTTCACTCGATATTAAATTCCGTGCTAACAAAGGTGCTCCGTCTCTTCCCCTCATCCACCGCTTGCGCGGTCCCCCTTCCCCGCCGGGGAAGGTCTTTCAGCAAGTGCGAACATTTGCTATAGAGATACCGCAATACGTGTATTCGGTGAAAAACTTCAGAACAGATTGCTCATACCGAAATTCAGAAATCTGAACGAGACTATAAATTTACCTTCCCCGGCGGGGAAGGGGGACCACACGAACGTGTGGTGGATGAGGGGAAGAGACGGAGGATGTTGTTCGCACTACGTATAGTGCGAGCCGGTCATCCGATCTCTTCCTCACTCATATTTAAATTTTCAATTAATACTGGCGTCCCCAAACGACCATATGCTTCGCGGGCTTACCGCAGCATACGCAGACGTCGGAGATATGCTCCTCTTCAAAGGGAATGCAACGCGACTTGACGCCGCCGGTCTCGTCCTTGATCTTGTCCTCGCACTCGGAGCAACCGCACCACATTGCGCGGATAAAGCCCGACTTGTTCTCGGCGATGTCAAGGAATTCCTCCCAGGTTGCCGCGTTCGAGGTGCGGTTCTTGAGGTTTTCGAGAGCGCGGTTGTAAAGCTCGTCGTGAACGCTCTTGAGTCCTGCCTCAACAGACTCCTCGATTCCGTCGAGAGAAACGAAGGTCTTCGCACGGCTTACTCTCGAAACGAGAACGCAGGAGTTGTTTTCGATGTCGCGCGGACCGATCTCGATGCGGAGCGGTACGCCCTTCATCTCGTACTGAGAATACTTCCATCCGGTGGAGTTATCACTGTCGTCGACCTTTACGCGGAATTTAGCCGAAAGCTTGTCGCGGAGAGCGTAAGCGGCGTCGAGAACGCCTTCCTTATGCTGTGCAACGGGAATGATAACGACCTGTGTGGGAGCGATAGCGGGAGGAAGAATGAGTCCGTTGTCGTCGCCGTGGGTCATAATGATCGCGCCGATCATACGGGTCGAAACGCCCCAGGATGTCTGATGCGGATACTTGATCTGATTGTCGCGCGCTGTGTACTTGATATCGAAAGCCTTTGCAAAGCCGTCGCCGAAATAGTGAGTGGTACCACCCTGGAGAGCAACGCCGTTGTGCATCATAGGCTCTACGGTGTAGGTCTCAACGGCACCCGCGAACTTCTCCTTCTCGGTCTTCTGACCCTTGACAACGGGGATAGCAAGCGACTTCTCATAGAAATCGGCGTAAACGTCGAGCATACGGATGGTCTCCTCGCGTGCCTCTTCTTCGGTCTCGTGCATAGTGTGACCCTCCTGCCAGAGGAACTCGGAGGTGCGGAGGAAGGGACGTGTGGTCTTCTCCCAACGGACTACGTTGCACCACTGATTATAGAGCTTGGGCAGGTCGCGGTAGGACTGAATGATATTCTTGTAGTGCTCGCAGAAAAGAGTCTCGGAGGTGGGACGGACGATAAGACGCTCGGAGAGCTTGTTCTGTCCGCCGATGGTTACGATCGCGCACTCGGGAGCAAAGCCCGCAACGTGATCGGCTTCCTTCTGCAGAAGCGACTCGGGAATGAACATAGGCATATATACGTTCTCGTGACCGAGCTTCTTGAACTCGGCGTCAAGGATGCGCTGGATATTCTCCCAAATTGCGTATCCGTAGGGGCGGATGATCATACATCCCTTAACGCCCGAATAGTCAACCAGCTCCGCCTTCTTGACGACGTCGGTATACCACTGGGCAAAATCGGTTTCCATTGATGTGATAGCATCAACCATCTTCTTGTTGTCAGCCATTTTAAAATTCCTTTCGCTGATGTGATTAACATAAATATACATAGTATATTATAAAACAAAATTAACGATATGTCAAGACAAAGATTGATTTTTGAGGAGATTTCGATGTTTTTTATCATTATTCCTCTCTCCCTCCACCGCAAGCGGTCCCACTCCCTCCTCAGAGTGAGGCAGAATTGCGAGTGCTAACATAGCTTTTCTAAGCATAGCAGCTTGTTTACTTCAAACTAAGAGCGTAAAGCGTACATTATATGTCAGATAAATTGATATCTCTATATCCGTTGTTCGCACTAACCCCTTGCCTCCCTCTGAGGAGGGAGGGGGACCACGGAGTGGTGGAGGGAGAGAGGTTACATAAATAAATTCCAACCTTGACAATAATTCTGTTGTATGCTATAATTACATCAAACCGCAAAAAGGAGGCACAACATGGCAAGGATCGGCATACTAAATATACCATTCGATTCCGTAACCGCAACCGAAGCCTCCGATCGCATTTTTTCGGAATGTAAGAATAAAAAAGCGCTCCCCTTCACCGTCGTAACGCCCAACCCGATTATTGTGATGAATGCGCAGAAGAACAAACAACTCTTCACCGCTCTCGCAAACGCCGATATTTCACTCGCGGACGGCATCGGTATCATCTCGGCGGCGAAACGGATGGGCACCCCACTGCCCGAACGTGTCACGGGCATCGACACGGGCTACGCCGTCCTCGAAAAGCTTGCAAAAATCGGCGGCAGCATCTACCTTCTCGGCGCAAAGCCGGGTGTTGCCGAAAAAGCGTCTGAAAAATTGACCGAAAAGCTTCCGGATCTTCGCATAGTCGGTACACGCCACGGCTATTTTGATAACGATGAAGAAGTATTATCGGATATCAAAGAAAAAATGCCCGATCTGCTCGTCGTCTGCCTCGGAAGTCCGCGGCAAGAGGTATGGGCTTGCGAAAACAAGGAAAAGCTCACGGGCGTCGGCACGGTGATCTGCCTCGGCGGTGCTCTCGACGTCTGGTCGGGCAGGATAAAGCGTTCTCCGTCTCTCTTCATAAAAATGCGCCTCGAATGGCTCTGGCGAATGATCTGCGAGCCGAAAAGGTTCGCATACCTGCCCAAAATGATCAAATTTCGATATTTAACGAGAAAAAGTCGCCAAAAAGGCGGCAATATTAAGTGAAAATATTGGAAATTGTTATGAAATTGATAATTTTTGCTCAAGACTCTTGTAAATTCTGCTAAAATAGAGTATAATATATAAGGCAAAAATCGGGTGAAGAGCCCGAAGTACTACAGAAAAAATTTTATTATATAAAACGGAGGAATTCCAAAAATGTCAGTAAAAGTCGCAATTAACGGTTTTGGCCGCATCGGTCGTCTCGCATTCAGACAGATGTTCGGCGCAGAGGGTTACGAAGTCGTAGCTATCAACGACCTCACCAGCCCCGCAATGCTCGCTCACCTTCTCAAGTATGACACCGCACAGGGCGCATACTGTGGCAGAATCGGCGAGAACAAGCACACCGTTGAATCCACCGAAAACTCCATCATCGTTGACGGTAAGGAGATCACCATCTACGCAGAGAAGAACGCTGCTGACTGTCCTTGGGGCGAGCTCGGTGTTGACGTTGTTCTCGAGTGCACCGGCTTCTACACCTCTAAGGAGAAGTCCATGGCTCACATTCAAGCAGGCGCAAAGAAGGTTGTTATCTCTGCACCCGCAGGCAACGATCTTCCCACTATCGTTTACAACGTAAACCACAAGGGCCTCACCGCTGAGGATACCATCATCTCCGCAGCTTCCTGCACCACCAACTGCCTCGCTCCCATGGCTCAGGCTCTTAACAACTACGCAGCTATCCAGAGCGGTATCATGACCACCGTTCACGCTTACACCGGCGACCAGATGATCCTCGTCGGTCCCCAGAGAAAGGGTGACCTCCGCCGTGCACGCGCAGGCGCACAGAACATCGTTCCCAACTCCACCGGCGCTGCAAAGGCAATCGGTCTCGTAATCCCCGAGCTCAACGGCAAGCTCATCGGTTCCGCTCAGCGTGTTCCCACCTGCACCGGTTCCACCACCATCCTTGTTGCTGTCGTTAAGGGACAGAACATCACCAAGGAAGGCATCAACGCTGCTATGAAGGCTGCTTCCACCGAGTCCTTCGGTTACACCGAGGAAGAGCTCGTTTCCTCCGACGTTATCGGTATGCGTTACGGTTCTCTCTTCGATGCTACCCAGACCATGGTTGCAAAGATCGACGACGACACCTACCAGGTACAGGTTGTTTCTTGGTACGACAACGAGAACTCCTACACCAGCCAGATGGTTCGCACCATCAAGTACTTCGCAGAACTGAACTAAGTAGAAATACGAAGTTACGGTTTTGCTCCTGAAGCATAAGTAACAATAAAGCACTCCCGGAATGTACAGAACGTATAGCCCTG
>JAZSEA010000025.1:0-9808 GCA_045531455.1 Eubacteriales bacterium | reverse complement strand
AGAAATTCTCGATCGGATGCTCGGTAGAAAAGGGCAACAAATACAACGACACCACCCTCATCGTCAGCGGCGGCAACCAAGGAATCGAGCTTTCCTGCAAGGTTCTCTGCAACGAGGGCGACATCGTCCTCTGCGAAGATCCCTCCTTCATCGGCGCGCTCAACGCTTTCCGCTCGAACGGCGCGATCACCAAGGGAATTCCGCTCCGCGATGACGGCATTGATACCGAGATCCTTGAATCGACCCTTGCCGCAGACCGCGCGGGTGAGTGTAAGATCAAGATGCTCTATCTCATTCCCACCTTCCACAACCCCGCGGGAATCACGACCTCCCTCGAGGTACGCAAGAAGATCTACGAGATCGCGGTAAAATACAGCCTCGTCATCCTCGAGGACAACCCCTACGGCGAGCTCCGCTTCGCTGGCGAGGAGATCCCGACGATCAAGAGTATGGACACAGAAGGACTCGTCCTCTACTGCTCCTCCTTCTCGAAAGTCCTCTCGGCAGGTATGCGAGTCGGCTTCATCACGGGTCCCGAGAAGCTGATGCAGAAGCTAGTCGTTGCAAAGCAGGTCGAGGACGTTCACACCAATCAGCTCTTCCAGATGCTCTGCCACCGCTTCGTCACCGAGCGCGACCTCGACGGTCACATCGAGATGATCCGCGCGATCTATCGCCGCAAGTGCGCGATAATGATGAAGGGACTCGACGAAAATCTTCCGAAATCATTCAAGTTCACGCGTCCCGAGGGCGGACTCTTCGTCTGGTGCACCCTCCCCGACGGCATCGATATGACCGAATTCGTCGCGCGATGCCTCAAAAACAAGCTTGCGATCGTCCCCGGCACCGCTTTCTGCCCCGACGAGAACGGCACGTCAAATTCCGTAAGATTCAATTACTCCACTCCCTCCGACGAGCAGATCGAACGCGGCTGCGTGATCCTCGGCGAGGTTGCAAGAGAAATGCTTGCAGAGATCAAATAAAAAAGAGGTAACAAAAAATGATTGACAACAGACCCGTTTCCTACTCGGGAGTTCAGCCGAGCGGAAACCTTACCATCGGAAACTACCTCGGAGCGATCAAGAACTTCCCCATCTACTCCGAGCAATATAAGTGCTTTTACAGCGTTGTTGACCAGCACGCGATCACCGTCCGTCAGGTGCCCGCGGAGCTTCGCCGCCGCACCTACGAGACCCTCGCTCTCTACATCGCCTGCGGTCTCGACCCCGAAAAGAACACTCTTTACGTTCAGTCCCACGTCCCTGCGCACACCGAAATGGCTTGGATGCTCAACTGCTTCACCATGTTCGGCGAGCTTTCGCGTATGACGCAGTTCAAGGACAAGAGCCAGAAGCACGCCGACAACGTCAACGCTGGACTCTTCACCTATCCCGTTCTTATGGCGGCTGATATTCTTCTCTATCAGACCAACGTCGTTCCGATCGGCTCCGACCAGAAGCAGCATCTCGAGCTCGCGCGCAACATCGTTGACCGCTTCAATCAGCTCTATCCCGACACCTTCACGATGCCCGAGCCCATCATTCAGAAGTCGGGCGCGAAGATCATGTCTCTCGCCGAGCCGACACAGAAGATGTCGAAGTCGGACGAGAACGAAAACGCCGTTGTCCGCATCCTTGACGCTCCCGACGCAATTATGCGTAAATTCAAGAGAGCGGTAACCGACTCGGACAGCGAGATCCGCTTTGATCCCGAAAATAAGCCCGGCGTATCGAATCTGCTCACCATCTACTCCTGCTTCTCGGGCAAGACCGTCGAGGAAGCAGAGCGCGAGTTTGACGGCAGAGGCTACGGCGACTTCAAGGCGGCAGTCGGTCAGGTATGCTGCGATAAGCTCATCCCCGTTCAGGAGGAATACCGCCGCATCCTCGCCGACAAGGCATACCTCGAGGAAGTAATGAAAAAGGGAGCCGACGAGGCATCCTACTACGCGCGCAAGACCCTCTCAAAGGTCCGCAGAAAGCTTGGGTTCGTTAACTTATGAAAATAGGATTTGTTGCACTCGGATGTCCGAAAAATCAGCTTGACACCGAGGTTATGCTTCATCATCTTCTCGAGGCGGGATACGAGATCACGCCCGACGAGACCGAAGCCGATATTATCGTCATCAATACCTGCGCCTTCATCGAGGACGCGAAGAAGGAAGCCATCGACAATATCCTCGATATTGCCTGGTTCAAGGAAAATAAGAGTCTCAAGGGCATCATCGTCACGGGCTGTATGACCGAACGCTACCGCGAGGCGGTCCTCGAGGAATTCCCCGAGGTCGATGCCGTTCTCGGAGTCGGCTCGATCCACAAGATCGTCGAGGCTGTAAAATACGTTGAGGAAAAGGGACGCGGATATTCCTCCTTCCTCGATAAAAACGAAGTCGAGCTCGGCGGCGACCGCGTACTTACCACTCCCGCGCATTGGACCTATCTCAAGATCGCCGAGGGTTGCGACAACCGTTGCACCTACTGCGCGATCCCCGATATCCGCGGCAAGTTCCGCAGCCGTCCGATGGAGGACGTCATTAAGGAAGCCGTCGGACTTGAGGAGCTCGGCGCAAAGGAGATCATCGTCGTCGCGCAGGACACCACCCGCTACGGTCTCGATCTCTACGGCGAATACTCGCTCTCAAAGCTGCTTGAGGAGCTTCTTAAGGCGACAAAGACCGTCCGCTACCGCCTGCTCTACTGCTACCCCGACAAGATCACCGACGAGCTCTGCGACGTTATTGCAAACAACGACAGAATCATCAAATACATCGACATCCCGATACAGCACGTTGTCGGAAAGATCCTCCGTAGAATGAACCGCCACGGCGGCGAGGAAGCCGTACGCTCGGCAGTCAAGAAGCTCCGCGAGCGCATCCCCGGCATCACACTCCGCTCGACCGTCATCGTCGGCTTCCCCGGCGAAACCGAAGAAGACTTCGAGGCTCTTTGCGAGTTCATCAATGAAGCCGAATTTGACCGCCTCGGCGCATTCCCCTACTCCCCCGAGGAGGGCACGCCCGCGGCGACCTTCCCTGATCAGATCGACGAGCAGGTAAAGCTCGACCGCGCCGATATCATTATGCAGACTCAGTATTCGATAATGGAAAAGAAGAACGAGGCGATGATCGGAAAGACTCTGCGCGTTCTCGTTGAGGATTTTGACCCCGTCTCCGAGATGCATTTCGGACGCTCGGATGCCGACGCGCCCGAGATCGACGGCAAGATCTACTTCCGCGCACGCCGCCGTGTTGCCCCCGGCAGTATCGTCAGCGTCAAGATCGAGGACACCCTCGACTACGACCTTTGCGGCGTGGCTCTGCTCATTCCCGAAAAGTGAGGCACAAAATGGCAAAATCAAAGATGAATCTTCCGAATAAGCTGACTGTGATGCGTATGTGCCTCGTGCCCGTCTGCATTGCCGCCATCCTCATTCCCGAGGCTTGGCTCGATCCCGATCTGACCGCGCTGATCGCGCTCGTCATCTTCGCATTTGCGTCGATCACCGACGCCATCGACGGCAAACTTGCAAGAAAGCACAATCTCATCACCGATTTTGGCAAGTTTATGGATCCCCTCGCCGATAAATTTCTCGTTCTCGGCAGCTTTCTTGCCATTCTTTACCGCTACGATCACCTCAAGACCTGGCTCTTCTGGGCTGTCCTCGTTGTCATCTTCCGCGAGTTTGCGGTGACCTCGATCAGACTTGTCGTAAGCTCGTCCTCGGGTGTCGTCATCGCAGCAAACTGGCTCGGCAAGGTAAAGACCGTCACGCAGATGTCCTCGATCATCGTGCTCCTGCTTGAGCCCGTGATCTACCACACGATCGAAAAAAGCGGCGTCAATCTCCCCGATTTCCTTGACACCTATCCCCCCGCAACGATCCTCCTCTGCGCGCTGATGACCTTCTTCACACTCTGGTCGGGAATCAATTACCTTGCTGCGTATTGGAGCTACCTCGACCCACAAAAATAATCAAAAGTTTTTGAAGATTCTAAAGAAACTTTTTTCCAAAAAGTTTCTTTAGCAGAGCTCGAGACAGCGTCTCGATTCAATGCGAAGGCTTCAGCCTTCGCCACAAATGCTTCAAAATGACGAAGCTCCGCTTCGGCATTTTGGACAGAGTCGATCCTTCCCGAATGTAGGGAAGGATTGCGCTCTGTCACTTCATCATATTCAATTCAAAACCGCCATACAACCGTAAGTTTATTGAAATTCTACTTACGGTTGTTCGATTTTGAGCCTAAACAACCTTTGGTATCTTCATTTTCCGCCCCGCGAATGCTATAATTGAGGCAGAAAAAGAAAGGAGTTCAGACAATGGACACAATCGGAAAAAGAATTTCAGAATATCGTAAAAAGAAAAACCTCAAGCAGGACGAGCTTGCTGAAATGCTCGGTGTTTCGCCCCAAGCCGTAAGCAAATGGGAAAACGACCTCTCCTGCCCCGACATCTCGCTTCTGCCCGAGCTTTCGCGCATACTTGAGGTCAGCATCGACGAGATCGTTCAAGGCAAAAAGGAAGAGCCCCTCGTCTCGATACTGCCCGAGGAAAAGCGCAAGGATATAAACAAGCTGATGCTGCGAATTGTCGTTGACAGCGCGGACGGCGACCGAGTAAGGGTAAATCTCCCTATGGCACTCGTTAAGGTTGCCATCGAAACGGGAATTGCGATGCCGCAGATAAACGGCAGCGACGCTCTGAAAAATATTGACTTTGCGCAGATATTCGCACTTGTCGAAAACGGCGCGATCGGCAATCTTGTCGAGGTTGACAGTGCCGACGGCGACAACGTCAGGATCTTTGTGGAATGAAGATAGATATCACAACCGACGAGGGTAAACGGATCTTTCTCTGGTTTCCGACAAGACTTATCCTCAACCGCCTGACCGTCGCTATCGGCGTTGCTTACGTTAATAAAAGCGAACGCGATTACGGCATCCCGAAGCTCAAGTATTCGCAGATCATGCCCATCGTCAAGGAGATCCACCGCCAACGCCGTATCCAAGGCAGAAAATGGACACTCGTCGACGTCGTTTCTGCGGACGGTGAAAAGGTGAAGATTTCGCTATAGTTCATTAAGACATATTATACGATTCTCAGTGAAAAGTGTACAATAATGTCCTCCTCATCCACCGCCATACGGCGAACAACCAAATCTTGAAATCTGCTGATAAACATCTGCGAACCTCTTCGCAATTCAGTGAATACTATAAAAAATTAATCTATAAAAATAAAAGGAATATTTTATTGCCATTTTTCAATAAAATATTCCTTTTGCTATGCAAAATTATAGATTTGAGCGAAATTCGCTGTATTTACGAAAGTTCAGCGCCAGCAATTAGCCTTCTCCAGCGGAGAAGGGGCCGCGCGAGCGGTGGATGAGGAGGACATTATTGTGCTTTTGTTATTTAGAAAGCAAAATGCCGCATCTTTCTGTCCACTATCCACTAACCACTGACCACTAATTCACGCTTTCACCGCTCCCTTGGGCTCGCGTTTGACCCTCGCGCTACCGTACCTCGCGGCGTTTCCGAGCGAGGCTTCGATCGCGAGAAGGCGGTTATATTTCGCAAGCCGCTCGCTGCGGCAAGGTGCGCCCGATTTGATAAAGGGCGATCCGAGTGCAACGGCGAGATCGGCAAGTGTCGAGTCCTCGGTCTCGCCCGAGCGGTGCGACATTATCGTGTTATAACCCGATGCCGATGCCATTTCGCAGACGCGGACCGTCTCGGAGAGCGTTCCGATCTGATTCGGCTTAACGAGGACGGCGTTTGCCGCGCCCTCGGCGATACCTTTCTTGACCCTCTCAGGGTTTGTGACGAAGAAATCGTCGCCGACGAGCATTATCCGCGAGCCGAGCCGCTCGGTCATCTTACTCCATCCGACAAAATCGCGCTGGTCAAGCCCGTCCTCGATCGAATAGATCGGATACCGCGCCGAAAGCGACTCCCAAAGCGCGATCAGTTCCTCGGTGTCGTAGCTCTTGCCGCTCTTCGGGCAACGGTAAAGCGATTCGGACTCGGAATACCACTCGCTTGCCGCGACGTCGAGCGCAATGCGTACGCTGTCAAGACCGTATCCCGCTTCGGTGATTGCTTGGCAGATCAGATCAAGCGCCGCCGTGTCGCTCTCAAGATCAGGCGCATAACCGCCCTCGTCCCCGACTGCGGTAGAAAGATTCTGCTTTTTAAGGATCTTCCCCAGCGTGTGGTAGATCTCGCATCCGATCCGCATAGCGTCGCCAAAGGTTTCCGCACCGACGGGCATGATCATAAATTCCTGAATATCGACGTTATTCGATGCGTGCGCACCGCCGTTCAGAATATTGAACATCGGCACGGGAAGCCTTGTTGCTCGGCTGCCGCCGAGATACTGCCACGGGCACATTGAACAGGACGCCGCCGCGGCACGCATAACCGCAAGCGAAACGGCAAGGATCGCATTCGCACCGAGCCGCTTCTTTTCGGGCGTTCCGTCGAGCTCGCAGAGGATCCTGTCGACCTCGAATTGCTTTGCCGCGCTGACACCCGCGAGAGCCTGCGAGATCTCATCCCTGATGCCCTCAACCGCCTCTCTGACGCCTTTACCGCCAAAGCGCCCCTTGTCACCGTCGCGCTTCTCGTGCGCCTCGTAAATGCCCGTAGACGCCCCCGAGGGCACGCTTGCCTTGCCCACACTTCCGTCACGGCAGATGACCGTCGCCTCGACCGTCGGATTTCCGCGCGAGTCGATAATCTCCCGCCCGCTCACTTTTTCTATAATCGGTTTGTTCTGTAACATAATTACACTCCTCTTTTTTGATTAGTATGTCTTTTTTGGAGCACAGTTATTCGCATCTTTCTGTCCACTGTCCACTAACCGCTGACCACTAAAAAGGTTCAAACACTTTTTCTGCGTTTGAACCTTTTTGTTCATTTCTTCTGCTGCTTGCACCAGACGTTCATTACCGTCTTATGAGGAAGGAGCTTGACTCCGAGGACCTGCGCACGTACAGGGAAGCCGCAGATAGAAACGTCTTTACCCTTCTTCATATCGCGCAGAGCACGGGTGATTACCTGCTCGGCGGTGTAATATCTGTTGTAATAGCTGATCGTATCATCGTGCACGGCGGTATCGAAGAACTCGGTGAGCACCCAGCCGGGACAGACCGCCATCATACGGATCTTGCGTCCCGCGCTCTTGAGCTCGCGGTTCGTAGCGCGCGAGAAGGAGAGCACGAATGCCTTACTCGAGCCGTACACATTGATGAACGGCACGGGCTGGAATGATGAAAGCGATCCGAGCTGATAGATCTTGCCGCCATCCGACATATGCGCGAGGGTATGATATGTCATAGCAACGAGTGCCTTGTCGTTGAGATCGATCATAGCGAGCTGTTTATCCAGCTCCATATCGAGGAATCCGCCGAAATGACCGAAGCCGGCGGCATTGACAAGCACGCGAACGTCCGCATTCTCACTCTCGAGCATCGACTTGTACTCAGCCCAAGCCTCGGGCTTCGAGAGGTCCATCGGAATGGCTCTTGCGGGGTTCTTGCAGACCTTTGCGATCTCCTCCAGCTTTTCGGCTCGGCGCGCGATCAGCCATACCTCGTCAAACTTTTCTTCACCGTCGATGCGCAGGGCAAATTCACGTCCCATACCCGACGACGCGCCGGTTATAACGGCAATTTTTTTCTTATTATCCATTAAAGTGCCTCTTTTGCGTATTCCTTATTGAGCTCGCGGTACTTTGCACTGATCTCGGTTACGATAGCGCGAGCCGCCGCTGCTGCCTCGGGAGTGACCTCTTCATCGAAGTCAGAGAAGGAGTTCTCGCTGATGTCTCTGCCCGAAAGGGTAGCGTATACGTTGAGCGCGAGCAGATATCTGCCAATTCCCTTATGTGCGTGGAAACCGTCGCGGTGAACCGCCTCAAGACCGTAGTTTGCGCGCTCCTGCCAGAGCTTATACATAACCTCGCCGTTCGGGATGATTCCCCAGGCGCGGGTATTTTTTGCCATCTGAACGTAGCAATGTTTGATCGCAGGGAACATCTCCTCGGGCGTAGTAAAGGACGTGAGCTTAAAGCGGGGAGCGTCGGTCTCAAAGGTCCAGGTCTGATGAACGTAGAACTTTGCCTTGGGCGCGTGGATGCGTACGAACTCGGCAAGCGCGGTCGCGAAGGGCTCGTAGCTTGATTCATCGCCGCTCAGAGGACTGCACTGCTGTGTTGCGACTACGTCCCATTCGTCGGAAAGGAGAGCCTGAGTGAGCGAAACCATAATACCGCTCTTATGACCGTTGACCTGTAATTCGTAAGCCGCCTCGCCCGAAAGCATATTGCGGTAATGGCGGTAGAGCGAGCAACCGCCGATATAGAGATTGACGACCTTCCAGTTCTTGCCGTCGGCGCGTGCAATACCGTGGAGATAGCGAGTGGTATCCTCGCCAAAGCTGTTAGCAATAAAAAGCACTTTCATATCAATTAACCTCAGATGATAACGTAATCGGGAATACCCTGAATGAACTTGGGGCTTGCCTCGCCCGCGATAAGGGGAAGGAGGTAGCGGCAGCATTCGTCGGTGGCGTCGTTGCCCGCCTCATTTATGAACTTGTCGTCAACGACCTTGATCTTGTTTGCGATCTCGGAAACGTCGGAGTGTCCGATGGTGTAGGAATATTCCTCGCCCTCGCCGCGGAGGATGAGCATCATCTCGCGGGAAAGTCCCTCTGCAGCCGCCTTGATAGCCGCACGGCCGACCGAAACAGACTCCTTGAGGTCCTGCGCAGACGCGATATGAGCCGCGCATCTCTGGGGAAGATTGAGCTCGATGGAACGGACCTTGCATCCGATCTCTGCCTTGACTGCAAGCTCGAGTGCCTTGCCCGTACCCGAAAGCTGCTTGTGACCGAATGCATCGGTCGACTCAACTCCGATGCCCTCGCAGACGTATCTGCCGTCAGCGAAGCGAACACCCTCGGAAACCGCAATAACTACGTTCGGGTGCTTCTCGAGTGCCGCACGGACGTCCGAGAAGAACTGCTCCATGCTAAAGGTGCGCTCGGGGAGATATACGTAATCGGGAGCAACGCCGTTTACAACTCTGCCGATAGCGGCGGAGGTGGTCAGCCAACCCGAATCACGTCCCATGATCTCAACGATGGTGACAGCCTTGGTGGTGTAGACCGCGCAATCGCGGATGATCTCCTGCATCGTTACGGCGATGTACTTTGCCGCAGACGGGAAGCCGGGAGTGTGGTCGGTGCCGACAAGGTCGTTATCGATGGTCTTCGGTATACCGATGATACGCATCTCGTACTCGTGACCCTTGGTGTATTCGGAAAGCTTGGCTACGGTGTCCATCGAATCGTTGCCGCCGATATAGAAGAAATAACGGATGTTGTACTTCTTGAAGATCTCGAGCAGGCGTGCATAGACCTCTTCTCCGCCCTCTTCGCCCTTCTTGGGGAGCTTCTTACGGCAGGAGCCGAGAGCAGCCGCGGGAGTGTGCTCGAGGCGGGTGATATCCTCGTCCTTTGCGAATATCGCGCCGAGGTCTACGAGATCCTCGCGGAGAAGTCCCTCAACGCCATTGCGCATACCGTACAAGGTACCGATAGCGCCGCCATGGGAATCCTTATCAAGAAATCCTCTGATAACACCGGCAAGAGTTGCATTGATAGCCGCGGTAGGTCCGCCGGACTGACCTACGACAGCATTTCCGTAAAGAACAGACATTTTTTTCGTCTCCTAATATAATATTGATTATCTTTTAGTTTTTCTTTATGACAACCGCAAGCGCAAAGAGAGATACTATCATAACCAC